>JBEKLY010000561.1:0-2602 GCA_050010015.1 Terriglobia bacterium | reverse complement strand
CACCCAGAAGGCCACTGTGGCTGGCATCACGGAAAAGAACCTTGGCCCTTATACCTATGCGGCGATAAAGAAAGTGTTGCAGCTCTGTCCGGCCATTCGCAGTGTTCAGATTCGCGTCAACGACGAATCTGGTATAACTCCGGACCACCAAGTCAATTTCTATAACACTTACTTTTTCCCCGGAATACGAGACAGCGGCAGGCGCGTGACTCTGGATTTGCGCTCGTGGATTCTTGCCCCTGGCATGATGGAGGCAGTAACGGAGGCAGGACTTCCTCTACGGGTATCCGCGAAGTACTGGGCGGAATTCTTGGGCCGCCCTTATCAGCCGGCAGAAACCTGGCCCAATTGTAGCTACCTCAATATGCTTCAGAGGCCGGAACCGTTTTCTTTCTACTGGGAACTCTGGGGCCTGGGATCGCACCGCCTCCTTTTGTGGGGAAATCCAGACTACGTGCGCCGTGCAGTTTCCACCTTTCATTTCGGAGATGCGGTAGGGTTTGAAATCGATCCCCCGCTGGCACAGAAGGGATTTGGCAATCGTCAGGTAGCCACGCCGTATTACGTAGTGAAAGTTGACCACTGATGGGAATGGGCACTGACCGTTTCCCTCGAATTGGAAGGGATCAGCGAGGCGAGTTTTTGCAGTACTGATCAGAACGGCCAAAAAACATGTTCCAGATTCGGCATCTCCGCTGGTATATAGCGACGCTGCTGGCCGCAGCCAGCGCGCTGAGCTATCTGGACCGGCAAAACCTGCCTGTTGCGATCATCGACATCCAAAAGACCATTCCCATCACTGACAAGCAGTACTCCCATTTGAGTATGGGTTTCTTGCTTGCGTATGGAGTGATGTATGCTATCGGCGGCAGGATTCTCGACCTCTTGGGGACGCGTCGCGGCTACGCGCTGATGATCGCTTGGTGGTCCGTGGCTACTCTTGGACTGGGGCTTGTTAAGAGTGTTTGGGGGCTGGGGCTGGGGCTCTTCATGGTGGGTCTCGGGGAGGGCGGGGGTTTTCCCGGCTCTGCCAAGGCCGTTTCCGAGTGGTTCCCACCCCGGGAGCGCTCCTTTGCGTTTGGAATCTTCAATACGGGTTCCAGTGTGGGCGCGGTGATGGCCCCGCCGCTTATCGCGCTCATTATTGTCGTGGCGAACTGGCGGTGTGTTTTCTATTTTGCTGGCATCCTTGGGGCTGTCTGGGTGGCCTTCTGGTGGCGGCTTTACACTCAGCCGGAGAAACATCGCCTCATCACAGTGGCAGAGAGGGAATACCTGCAAACCGCGCTGGCCGGTGTGCCATCTTCGTCGGGTGTGGATGCCGTTAAGCCCTGGGGCGAACTCTTCCGCCACCGGCAAACGTGGGGCCTGGTTCTGGCTAAACTCGTTAGCGACTCCGCTTGGTTCTTCTACATTTTCTGGCTGCCTAAGTACCTCAGTGATGTGTGCCATCTGGATATCAAGCACGTTGGCTATTACGCCTGGGTCCCTTATGCGTTCGCAGGATTGGGGAGTTTCTCGGGAGGTTGGCTGAGCAGTTACTTGATCCGCCGGAACCTTTCTGTTGATCGTTCCCGTAAGCTGGCCTTGGGGCTCAGCGCAGCGATGATGCCTTTCCTCGGACATCAATTCTGGTCAACAATCCTACAAACCCTGGCTGCTGACATTTTTCCCTCGGCAACCGTTGGTTCCGTGGCGGGTATCATGGGAGCAGCGGGATCCTTGGGCGCGCTGGGATTCAACTTCTTGGTGGGTCAAGTGCTGACTTACTATCATAACTATTCTCGCATCCTGACGACTGTCGGCTTCCTGCATCCGGCAGCTTTCTTGCTCATTTTGCTTATCGTCGGGAAAATCGAACCGTTAGAAGCCAATCTCTTCTGGCGACAGCGCAAGCACGATGCACGCTCGCAGGAGCGGACACTCCAGCGGTGAGAGAGGAGGTAGTGATGAACGTTGAAGTTAGACCGGGTTGGGTGAAGCCATTTCGTGTAGGGCTGCTCAGTTTTTCCGACGGGCGGCTACGTGTGCATAGAACGCTTGAGAATACGCACGGCGCGCGCCTGACAGAAGCCATTGGGAAAGACCCATTGTTGGCGCCGGTCGCTACGTCGCAGATAGCGCATTCCTCGAAGTTCGCCAGACAGGTTGCCGCCGAGATGAAGGCCGCAGGCGTAGAAGCGGTGGTGTTTACATTCCTGTTTTCGCCTTCCCTAATTTCAGCCTTATTGCGGCCCGCCTGCTGGAATTGCCGGTGCTCCTGAGTTCTACGAAGGAGGGGAAGTTACCTGGTTTGGGTGGCATCATGGCGGCGCACGGCGGGATGGCGCAGATTGGAATCAAGACCGTCAAAATCTGGGGCAATGCCCTGGAAGAGTCCGACCTGCTCGCGACCCTGAGCGCTTTCTGTCGTGCCGTGGGCGTCATCGCGCGCCTGAAGGGCAGCGTCTACGGGCTGTTTGGGGGCCGCAGCATCGGCATGAACACAGGCGCGGTGAGCCCCGTCGAGTAGATGCAGCGCTTCGGCGTGGATGTCGAACACATCGACTAACTCCAGATTGTGTACCGTGCCGGAAAGATGGCGGAGGACGAGGTGGAGCGT
>JBEKLY010000560.1:0-3731 GCA_050010015.1 Terriglobia bacterium | reverse complement strand
CGCCGGGATAAACCGGCATGCAGTAGAGAATGAGAGAGTCTTACAGGAAAGGAGTAGCGAACCGCCTGGCCTCGAGTCTTGCGGAGGCAGTCGCGAGGCTGCCGTCGAAGCGTAGACAGAGGTATCAGTGGGCAGGGTATGGAGCTGCGAGAACCTTAAATCGGGATGCCGACCCTGTTGTCAGGGGGGGAAGGCCACACACGCGTCGACGGTAGCGCGAGCCGAGGGGTGGTCCCGCGTAGTCGTAGACCCCAGGCACGCTGAGAAACTGCATGCACGAGAACCGGGAGACCTCAGGGTGCCCTCCAGGAGTGGGGGCCGGTCCGGGAAGGCCCAGAGCCGCACGCCGGACGTGTACGCCCCGGAGGAGTCGGATCGCGCCGTACTACCGATGAAGCCGCTGAACAAAGGGGCGCAAGCCCCGGCGGAGGTGGTGGAGGGAAGGGCGCGAACCGAGGAGAACACCAGCCAGATTAGCACGCCCCCGGCACAGGACGGGCACGGCGTGTCCCAGGGTTTGGCGGGTGTGCGCAAGGCGGCGCGGGAAAGGAAGCAGGAACGGTTCACCACACTGCTGCACCATCTGACGATTGACCTGCTGCGGGAGAGCTACTACGCCTTAAAGCGTAATGCGGCCCCCGGCGTGGATGGCGTGAGGTGGCGGGAGTACGAAGAAGGTCTGGAGGATCGGCTGATTGATCTGAAGGACCGGATTCACCGGGGATCGTATCGGGCACAACCTTCGCGAAGAGTCTACCTACCGAAAGCCGACGGACGCCAGCGCCCGTTGGGCATCGCGGCGCTGGAGGACAAGATCGTCCAGCAGGCCGTGGTGGCCATCCTCAATGAGATTTAGGAGGTGGACTTCCGGGGCTTTTCGTACGGGTTCAGGCCCGGACGCGGCCCGCATGCGGCGCTGGATGCGCTGAATGTGGGTATCCAACGGAAGCGGGTGAACTGGATTCTGGACGCGGACATTCGCGGGTTCCTCGACAGCATGGACCACGAATGGATGATGAAGTTTGTCCAACACCGGGTGGCCGACCGACGGATTCTGCGCCTGATCCAGAAAGGGTTGAAGGCGGGAGTCAGTGAAGACGGCGAGTGGTCGGAGACGAAGGTAGGCACGCCGCAAGGGGCAGTGGTTTCACCGCTGCTGGCGAATGTCTACCTGCACTACGTGTTCGATCTTTGGATCGAGGCTTGGCGGAAGAAAGTGGCGGACGGCGAGGTGATCGTGGTTCGCTACGCCGACGACTGGGTGGTGGGCTTTGAGCACCGGACGGAAGCCGAGCGGTTTCTCGCGGATTTTCGCGGGCGCCTGGCCAAGTTCGGGCTGGAGCTCCACGCCGAGAAGACGCGGCTGATCGAGTTCGGCAGGTTGGCTCGGAGCAGCCGGCAAGCGCGGGGAGAGGGAGAACCGGAAAGTTTCACGTTCCTGGGGTTCACGCATTATTGCGGGATCAACAGCGCGGGGAAATTCACCATCCGACGGCAAACGGCACGGAAGCGGCTGGAGGCGAAGTTGCAGCAAGTGAAGCAAACGCTTCGAGCCCGCATGCACGAGCCGGTGCCCAGGGTGGGGGAATGGCTCCGGCGTGTGCTGAACGGCTTCTACCAATACCACGCGGTGCCGGGGAACTGGGACAGCCTGAAACGCTTCCGGTTTCAGATCGGACGCTACTGGCGGCACGTCCTCAAACGGCGCAGCACGATACACCGCGGCGCAGATGGCTCGATTGTACGACCGCCGGCTTATCCAACCCCGGATGGTGCATCCCTACCCGACCGAGCGCTTTGACGCTGTGCATCCGAGGTAAGAGCCGTATGCGCTAGTAGCGCCCGTACGGATCTGCGCGGGGGGCGGTCCGCAACGACCGTCCCTACCGCGACCGCCTTTCTCCCTGAGAACTGTTGTGGACTTTCTTTTTGCCTCGTGAGAGTTGTCTGCGTATCGCGGCGTCGCAGGGGCATTCCCGGCGACACTCGGCGGTGCGCCGGTCCCTACGACCTTCGCTTTCCGACCAATCTCACGATGCCGCAGATGATTCCGGTGCGTGATTTCCGCAGACGTGCCGCTGCGCTGGTCAAGCCAGTTTCTGAAGTCGTGCATCATTACCGAATGCGTGACCGGCAAACAAAATGGTAAAGTAATATGTAGCCACTTTACAAATCCTTGCTTTCGGCCGAGAATGCGGCCAATTTCTCGAGGAGGGATAAGCCGATGTCAAACCGACGCAAGTTAACCCTTGTTGTTCTTCTGGCGGCGTTCTTAGTTGTGCCGGCGCAGGCACGCGCAGACGTTGTGCAGGAATACGGGTTCATTTACAGCCACGGCGAGTTCACGACGGTTGCCGTCCCTGGCGCGACCAATACCGAGCTCTTAGCAGTCAACAATTCTGGGCAAATTCTCGGCTATTACGAGGGACCAAACGGGGCCGGGGGTTTCCTCTACAGCAACGGCGTTTTCGACTTCACCAGATACAGTTTTCCAGATGCGGCCACAACCGGCTATCCCGTGGGAATCAACGATGCTGGTCAATTGGTTGGAACGTATTATGTCGGTCCCGGCCCGAACGCGGGGTATCTGTACAGCGCGGATATCTACACCTCGATTATTTTCCCAGACATCTCCTATACCTGGGCGTTTGGGATCAACGATTCCGGAGACGTTGTAGGTGCATATTACGGAAGTCCAGAGGTCTGCTGCGCGAATGGCTACTTGTACCACGGGAGCAACTACACGACCATTAACGTGCCTGGCGCCTCGCTCACAGAGCCTTGGGGAATCAACAACAAAGGGCAGATCGTGGGTGACTGTCAGATGCCCGGTGATTCGACCTTCTACGGTTTTGTCGCCAGCGGCAGCAGTTTCACCGTGTTCAAGTTTCCTGAAACCATCAACACGCAGGCGTATGGTGTCAGCGATTCCGGCGAAGTCGTGGGGACCTACGGTGGGTACATTGGAAAGGGGAATTTGCAGTACAACGGCGCCTTCTTTTATCGTAACGGCGTGTTCACCCCCATCAAGCACCCCGAATCTCTCACGACCACAGCCTACGGGATCAACAACGCCGGGGTAATCGTTGGGAGTTACAGTCCCACTACCACAACCAGACCCCGGCAGTACAAGGCCAGATTGCAAAACTGAGCGACTTCGCGAGTGGCGCATTCTTCAACTCCTGCAGCAGGGCGCTGGTGCTCTCGGCAGGCTCGGGCCTGATCAAAAGGTGAAAGTGCTCCGGCATCAGAACCCAGCCAATCAGCAGAAGGCCCGTCTGCTCCGGCAGATACCTCAGGACTCAACGAAGACGCCGCGTAGGCGGGGACTACCGAAGAGCTTCCTGCGGCGATAGACGCTGGAAGTGATAAACTGCAACTGGCTGGGCGCGAAATAGCGTCGGGAGACACGCATGGCAGCGTCAGTATAAGCATCAGGATCCGAAACGCAGAGCTTCGCTCTGTGCCAGCCCCGCTGCCATGCAAATGTAAGTGCCACAAGAATTCAGGAGGGCAATGATGATCGATAGAATGAAAGGGCAAGGGCCGGCCGATGGGCCCACGCGGCGGCAGACGATCGCCGGTGTTGCGCTCGCATTGGGCGGACTTGCCCTAGGCCCAGTTCAGGCTTGGGCGGGAGCCGAGGAGGAGATTTCTCATACGGCGGAATCCATTCACCAAGAACCTGTTTTCAAAGCGAGCCGTAAGCGCGTCTACGAAGCACTCACCGA
>JBEKLY010000559.1:0-3816 GCA_050010015.1 Terriglobia bacterium | reverse complement strand
CGCGGTTGGAGCAGCTATGCCTCTCATGGCCACTGCCATGGCCCCGGCGGGGGCGGTGATCGCGATTGTCGCCGGAACTTCACTG
The DNA here is from genome assembly GCA_050010015.1 of Terriglobia bacterium. Taxonomy (GTDB): domain Bacteria; phylum Acidobacteriota; class Terriglobia; order UBA7540; family UBA7540; genus CAVROP01. The sequence goes on along the minus strand of JBEKLY010000559.1, from coordinate 3,731 downwards.
GTGTTCCTGGCACTTCTCGGTGGATTGGCCGCACGCGCCGGCGGCGCAGGAGTGACGGTGGGCGCAATACGCGTTACCTTTTGGGGTGCGATGGCCATGGCGCTGACCGCCGGCATTGGGGCGCTGGTGGGAACAGTGGTGTGAGTGGTACTGACCGGAGGTCGTCGTGATTACGGGGTCGCGGGGGCTAATTAGCGTGCACAGGTCCATGACCACTTGTTCTTGAAGCAAGTGTTACTGGCCTGGCCCAGGGCTTTGGCCTTCGCCTCGGGGTGCACCTCAAGACTGGTTACTGCTCATGTTTATCTCGACGCACAGATAAGAACCCCGCTACCGGGCACCACTCCCGGCACGCCCAGCGCGCTTTCGACACACATCGCCCCCCGTTTGAGCCATGAGCAAGGAATTCGGAAATGAAGATTCAGCCGAAGTTCGAAAAGCTACGGGGCGGTAGCGGGCTGCTTGGTGCGTTCAGGTACTTCGGGTCGAAGCGCTGGAAATTCAGCCCGCGGTGGGGGCAGGCCATCGGCCCCAGGGTCGACGAAAGAGTCGTGGGACAATTGATTTCCATCCGAAATGCCTTCTTGCAAAAAGGGCAGCGAGAGAGCGGGTAGCTGCTCATCATACACATGTCTCCTCAGGAGGGGAAATGGAGGAGAAGGCTATCACTCATGACTCCCTGATGCAAGCCAGCGCGGGGCCAGCACGGGCATAATGTCCCAAGGGGGCTCGCACCCTCCATCTTCCAGGAAACAACGCCTGCCGCGACCAGAAGTTCCTCTCCCCTATGAACCTTCAGAAGGTCTAGTGGGCAGCCATGAACGCCCATCAAACGGGACGAGGTAAGTGGGACTCCAGGGGTCTATGAACGATTGGGTCTGCCGAACACGCGTTTGGGCTCTCGTCCTCAAGCGCGGCGCCGTTCATCAGGCCAGTTAGGAAAGCCATCCGGGCATCTGGCCTGCTGCTGAACGACATGTGAAGGAGAAAACCAATCGTGATGAAGGCCACAGCCAACCCGAGCAAAGCTGCCGACCATTGAAGAAGCCAATCCATGATGCCGAAGATGCGCCGCCCCTGTTGAGGCCAAGTGAAGGGAGTGTTAAGGAAGGGTTAAGCCTAAAACGAATTATTCTCGTACATGTTGGACATCGGGATAGAAAGAGTCGACAGCACTCGAGTTTCCACATTGCACAACCCCAATTTAGCCGTAGTCCCACTTGCCGTGATCCGCGATTCAGCGTGCCGCTCAACTTGTTACCCATGCTCCACTCGGATGAGTCCCGCATGCCGTGTAGGATTCTAAGGCGTATAATCTCTTGGCATAACCACTGGGAGGCAACGAGATGGCCAAGACCAAAGTATTGACAATCACGGTTCAGAATCAGCCGGGCGCAGTCGCAGAAATCACGAGAGCGCTGGGGAGCGCGAAGGTGAATATCTTGGCGCTCTTAGGAACGGCCCAGGGGGCAGCCGGTACAGTCCACCTTGTGGTCGAAGACGCCAAGCGAGCAAAGAAGGTCCTCGACGAAGCCAAGCTTGTCTACCAGGAGACTGGGGCGGAGCAACACGAGCTAGCGAACAAACCCGGTGCGCTGGCTCAGCACTTGGAGAAGCTCACCTGCTCCAGAGACCAAGCTCCTGAATCTCCACTTTTCCCTGTGCTTACCATCGGGTCTACCAGCCCCAATTCGCAAAGGCGAATAACCGGGAGTTGATGAGTATACTTGGTTGCTCCAAACGTGCAAGAGGCTTCTCGCCTCCCAATCATTTCATCCAATGTACGTCTGCGTGTTGACCTGAACCAGAACGCTTGCAACAGGGGGGGCGGCCGGAATTCAAACCCGCATCTGCGATCTTCGCGGAGTGCTATGTTCCCATTACACCACCGGCCCAAAACTCATTACAGCCCGATTTTGGGGGAGCGTGGGTGCTAAAGTTCTTCTCCCCATTTTCGGGCAATTAGATTTACAAGTGATTCGATCTCAAGGCCGAATTGGCGAGCTTATCTTAAGGCGTTTTATCATTCCGGAATGGCGAAAAACTTGAACCGCAGGGCGCCCTCGTACTCTTTCTTGGCCGCCTTCGCCTTATTGCGAAGTTCTTCTTCGTGAAAGTGGGCATGTTCCCAGCGATCGATTTCCGCCACCGAATGATTCACGGAAGCAAGAGCTTCCTCTTCCCGGATCGCGACTATCCACGCCTCAACAGCAGCCTTGTAGGTGCTCTGCATTTCATCAAGTCGTTTGCTCTCTTGTTCCATGGTTTCACTCCGCTTTAGAATCAGCTTGGGTTCCCGTGCGGCTGATAGACACACCCACAGGCTTTTCCTTTTCTAATCTCGACCAAAGATTAAATCGGGATTTCCATTTTGGGTCCCCGAGCAGCTGTCGGCGCACTTACAGGTTATTGATTTTCCAGCCCTCACCGATGACTGAATCATTTTCGCGGAGTCGCGTCCGTTCACTATTGCGCACTTTGGCAAATAAATCCTCCAGTGCCCTACCTTCGGCCCTTCACGTTAGGAATCGCCGCGGGATTCGCCTTAGTGGGCCTCGTCCTCGCGACGGCGGTTGATTCTCCGGTTTCGGACGATTTCGCGGTGCTCGCGTCCCGAAACCTGGGGCCGCCGTTTCCGAACCTTAAGCGCGCCGATATACCACGTGACACTTTCGGCGAGCGCCGTGCCAATGGTAAGCTGCATCAGGCGACCGCGCGGTACGCCGGTGCTGGCAATCGACGACGGCACAGTCACCAAGCTATTCTACAGCCGTATTGGCGGCAACACGGTCTACGAGTTCGATCCGCTGCAAACCTACTGCTACTACTACGCCCACCTGGATGGCTACGCATCAGGAACCCGTGAGGGAATGTCCGTTCATAAAGGCGACGTCCTCGGCTATGTTGGCTCGACCGGCGACGCCTCTCCAGATGCGCCTCACCTGCATCTGGCTATCTTTCGCCTTAGTCCTGGGAAGCATTGGTGGGAAGGAACGGCGATCAATCCCTAGCCCTTGCTGATGAAAATCCTGGATGAGCAGAGGTGAACCGTCGTCCTCATTCGGATTGAAAGCCATTGATTATTCAGCCGGCCCCCCACTCCAACCCATGATCGAGGCGATACGATGGCTGGGAATCTTGATTATGGCAACTCTGAGGGAGCGCCGTGACTTGGCCTTTGAGAATTTGGCTTTGCGGCAACAGTTGGGAGTGCTCAAGAGAAGGCGTGGAGTTCCCAGATTCAAGAGGGGCGACCGAGTGTTTTGTATGGTGCTCTTCCCGAATCTGAGCCCTTGGGTGCTGGCGAATACGACCTCTGTCACCGGAAATGCCGGAAAGATCCCCTGTGACGGCGCGTGTTTACCGACAAGTTCTGCCCCCAGATTCCTGGGAAATCATTAGGGCTGTTCAAATCATTAGGGCTGTTCGGCATCTCCTTCCCGCACCCAAACGCCCCCGAAGTCGGCTTCGGGGACCCGAACCCAGTATCTGGGGAGTTTGCATGATTGCTAGTGGGAAGGGCTCAACAGTTATCCAATAGCCCGGAATCAGCTCATCCAACCGCAATCCAAGAAAAGCTATGCTGCGCAGGCGAAACAACTTGGCGACGTAACCTTGGCTGACAAGCGACTGTACACGATTCTCCGCACTGGCGGAAACGGCTTCATTGGGCAAGCTTGGTCTTCCGATGTCGGCAAGACTTGGACGAAACCCACATCGTTGCCCTACCA
>JBEKLY010000558.1:0-4537 GCA_050010015.1 Terriglobia bacterium | reverse complement strand
TAGCTCGGGCTGGCGCATGGTGGACGCAAGTCCATCGCCGCTCTGATTGGGCGCTGGGCCTCCCGGCAGGTGGCCGGGAGATCGCAGAATGAATCTTGGTCGTGGCCTGAGAGCCACATCGAGTAGATGGCTGGTGGAATCGCTCCACCGCAGGATTCCAGGAGGCAAGCCTTGGTCGGCACGAGCCCCAAGAATCCTCAGCACGAAGCCCTGGTGGAAGGCTTTCACCCGGTGGCGTTTTCTAAGGCAGGGGAAGATCTTTCGCAACCAAAAAGGAGAAGCAGGGCGGCCGTCGGGCCGCCCCCCTCACCGTTGCGATGAGTCTTCGACCGGCTATTCCTCAGCGGGTTGCTCGCCAGCAGTGGAATACCCGACCTATGGTCTGGACAAAACGGAAAGGAACTGGGAGAGAGTAAACTGGAGTGGGCCATGCGGCGGCGGCAAGCTAAAGGCCGAGGGCTCACTGGTGCTCTTCCAAGCCCGTCCCAGCAGTGTGGTCCCGGGTCCCGTGACCAAATCCGTGATGACGCCCGGTCTTGGAGATGTTTGGAGACTTGGACGATCTCGTTTAGGAGAATACTCCCTTTGCACGGCCCGGGCCGTCGCCCCTTGGCTTACTTCACGAGAGGAGTGTGGCCATGGCGCGAAAGCGAAAGAGTGTTGATAACCTTCCGGTGATCGAGCCCAATGCGGCAGGCGCGGACGTGGGAGCGACACAGATTTTCGTGGCGGTACCTAGCGACCGAGATGCGGAGCCAGTTCGGTGTTTCGACACCTTTACCGCCGACTTGGAAGCTTTAGCCGACTGGCTTCAGAGATGCGGGATTCGAACGCTGGCGATGGAATCTACCGGGGTTTACTGGATTCCTTTGTTCCAAATTCTGGAGGCCCGTGGGATCAAGGTTTGCTTGGTCAATGCCCGCCACGTGAAGAACGTGCCGGGCCGCAAGAGCGACGTGGCCGATTGTCAATGGCTGCAGTTCCTACATTCCGTGGGCCTGCTCCGCAGCTCTTTCCGCCCGGATCAAGAAATCTGTGCCCTCCGATCTTTGTGGCGTCACCGAGATAACCTGATCCAAATGGCCTCCGCTCTTCTTCAGCACATGCAAAAGGCGCTCGACCAGATGAACCTTCAACTCCACCATGTCATCAGTGACATTGCTGGAACCACCGGTTTGGCCATCATTGATGCCATACTGGCAGGTGAGCGTGATCCCAAGAAGCTGGCGGGGTTGCGGGACTGGCGCATCCGAGCCACGGAAGAGACCATCATGAAGTCCTTGGTGGGAGACTACCGTGAGGAACATCTCTTCGTCCTTCGCCAGTCCCTCACAGCCTACCGGCACTACCAGAAGCTGATCGCGGAGGTAGACGTGAAAGTCCAGCAACTGTTGGGCGCCCTGCCGGCCCAAATCGATCCCGCTGAGCAGCCTATTCCTGCTGCTCGGAACCCACGCAAATCCCCTTGGCGAAACGAGCCAACAGGCCTGCGGGAGGAACTTTATCGCGCTTTCGGGGTTGACCTCACGCAGGTGCCCGGCATTGACTCGCTAACGGCACAGCGACTGCTGACAGAAATCGGCCCCAACCTCTCCGCCTTCCCCACCATGGGCGAATTTGCCTCTTGGCTGCGACTTTGCCCAAACAAGCGAGTCACCGCCGGGAAGGTTTTGTCGTCCCGGACCGGTCCCACGAAAAACCGTGTGGCGGTGGCGCTCCGCATGGCGGCTCAGGCCCTCCACCATAGCCAAACTTTCCTGGGAGAGTACTACCGTCGCATGCGCGCCCGTCTCGGTGCCCCCAAAGCGATCACCGCAGCCGCCCATAAGCTAGCGCGAATCGTGTACCACCTGCTGACCACGCGCCAACCCTACGACGAAAGCATTTTCACCCAGGAGGAAACTCGTTTCCGCAAACGCAAGGAAAGGCGGCTCCGCGCGCAGGCTCGCGAACTTGGTTTTGAGTTGGTGCTCGTAGAGCCCGCCTCCGCTTCACCGGCTAGAAGTAGGTTGAAGTTTGGGGGAGGCGTCTGTCAAGCATGGCACGAGCAGCACCTCCCGTTGAGGAGCGATCGGGTTATGAAAAAACACCACGGGCTCTCCGCGGTCACAAAGCGTGCGCCGGGGACGCAGTCAAGACGTTCGGCGCGCCGCGGGTGTGGTGTGTTTAAAAAGTCCTTGACAGAGCCGACGACATTATAGATGCGCCAGCCCGCGCCCAACCAGTATTTCAGGCCTTGACCCAGTTCCCCGCATTTTCTCCTTGACACACCTACTTCACATGTCTTATACGAGGCGACAATGCTCGGCCCTAAGTATCGCGGTTCAGGCATTGACGTGGTCGCGCTCATCCGTGCGCGATACTGCTCGCTATTATGGTCCGGCTCGGTTTTGGGCATTCCATTCTCCCGTTCGACGGCGCGGCGATTGAGGTACTTCATCTGAGGCGTGGAACGGCGTGGTCTCCTTCGAAGCACAACCGGACCACGATGGTGATCGTGGATGGGAGAATTGATTGGCAATAAGGTATTAAATCTTTGGCACATGAGGTGGGAAAATGAATTCGGGGATTAGTCGGCGCGAGTTTCTGGGATCGGCCGCCGCATCGGCGGCGTTCACCATTGTTCCAAGCTATGTGTTGGGAGGACCTGGGGTTGTCGCACCCAGCGACAAAATCACTTTGGCTTACATTGGCACAGGCACGCAGGGCCTGCGGGAGATGCTGCCCTTGCTGGCCGCGCCGGAGATCCAGATTGTTTCGGTTTGCGACCCCTCGAAGTACGCCGTCGGGTATCGGGATTGGTCGAGAGATTCCCTTCTCAAGACGATTCGCAGCATGCTGGGGAAGTCAGACTGGAACACCGAGGGAGTCATTCCGGGAGGGCGGGAGGTTGCAAGAGACATAGTTGAGACCTGCTATGCCGCTAAGCGTCCGGGCGGAACATACGCCGGCTGCTCGTCTTATGCGGACTTCCGCGAGTTGTTGGACAAAGAAAAGGACCTGGACGCGGTCAAGATAATGACGCCGGACCATCTGCACGGCGTCATCAGCATCGCCGCCATGAAGAAAGGCAAGCATGTAATCATGCACAAGCCCATTGCCAATCGAATGGAGGAAGCCCGGCTGGTGATCGATACCGCCCGCGGAAAGGGCGTTGCCACGTACTTCATGCCCTGGGATGCCAACGGATCGATGGAGCAAGTTCTCGCCTGGATCAAGGACGGTTCCATTGGCACGCTCCGGGAAGTCCACAACTGGACGAACCGTCCAGTGTGGCCGCAGTACACGAGTATTCCGACCGACACGCCTCCCGTTCCGGAAGGCTTCGACTGGGACTTGTGGCTGGGTCCGGAGGCCGCCCGTCCATATCACCCTGATTACACGCACATGGTATTTCGCGGCTGGTATGACTTCGGAGGCGGCTCGATGGCGGATATGGGCCATTATAGCCTCTGGAGCGTATTCAATGCCCTGGAGTTGGGATCTCCAGCCAGTATCGAGCCGATGCTGACTCACACGTGTGAATTCAAAGACAACGTCTCGGCGAGGGTGAAAAATGAGTTTTCCTTCCCGACGGCCAGCGTTGTCCGCTTCAAGTATCCGGCGCAGGGGAGCAGGGCGGCGGTGGATCTGGTCTGGTATGACGGCGGGGTGCGACCGCCCACGCCGCCGGAATTGGCAGAGGATGACAAAGAGCTTCCTATCGAAGGCATGATGTTTGTCGGCGACAGGGGGAAAGCACTGGCGGGCTTTTTCCTTGAGAATCCGCGACTTATTCCCGAAAAAAGGATGCACGGGCTCCCGCCCGCTCGGCAGTTACCTGAACCGGGCGAGGTAACGCCGAGCTTGCGCCAATGGATGGCGGCCACCCGAGGCGGACCCCAATCACCGGGAAGCTTCTTGAACGCGTGGCCGATTACCGAGGCCGTCAACCTGTACGCCATCGCCTTGCGCACGGGCCGGAAACTCCTGTACGACAGCGGGAACCGGAAGATCACCAATGTCCCGGAAGCGAACAAATACTTGTGCCGCGAATACCGCAAGGGCTGGGAGCCTCAATCCCTGTAAAGGAAGATGGCGTGAACACCTACTGAGGGTTACATAATATAGCGACGGGCCAACCCCCTCACCTGTCCGTCGGCTGACGGACACCCTCTCCCCCAAGGGGGCGAGGGCATAAACTCGGGTTGTTCCTCCCCTCGCCCTTTCGGGGGAGAGGGGCCGGGGAGTGAGGGGGTATGTCACTTGATTCTGCAATCCTCAGTAGGTTCAAAGGCGGCACGGTTTCAAGCAGGCTGCGGAAAAAGTCCCCTGGGGTGCCATCCTGAGCAAAGCGAAGGATCTGCATTTGCCTGTTTTAAAGTAGATACTGCAGATGCTTCGCTTCGCTCAGCATGACATTCAACGTTTTTCCTCAGCCTGCTAGTACTACTACGTTAAGTTAGATTGACCTCCCAGACGGGAGGTGTTAAGCTCCGGTTCATGACCGAGAGCAAAATCGCGAAATGTCGAACACGTTTGGAACAATTCCTGGCCG
>JBEKLY010000557.1:0-2680 GCA_050010015.1 Terriglobia bacterium | reverse complement strand
CCCCTCCAGGCGCGGGCGTACGAACTGATCCGTGCGTTCCCAGTAACCGGAAACTGAGCATGGCAGTATCCCTCAAGGAATCAGTAGGATATCCCTCGAAGGCTGTTGGAACTTCGGACTAGAGCGAACCGGCATGAAAGGACGGAGCAGCAACGATGCGAGCGCCAGTCAGGCTCGCGGCATCAGGATGAAAGGCGCCTGGCACCTGACCCCTGCCCCTACATTCCGGGGATATGTTCTGCAAGGGATGCGGCTTGTGCGGTAGCGGCCTTGGCGTCCGGCGTATTTGCGAATCCGCCGATGTAGCGGCCTTTGCGAAACATGCAGAGTCCGCCCAGGTATTGGTCGTCGGCCTGGAAAGATTCATCGGCAAGGTGGGCGGGCGCGGCCTCGGCGAATCGTTGCCGCAACTGGCTAAAGACGGCGGCCGCGGACGCGGGCGAGGCCTCCATCACCACGAAAGCCTGCCCTTGCTCATAGTGCGCTACGAAGCCGCGCTTAAGCAGGCGCAAACCCAGGACACTTTCCGGGATCAAGCGCACCGAGGCCAGCTTCGCCGTGGGAAACCAGGAGAGCGCGGCGGGGGGCGTCGTGCGGCCCGTTATTCGCTTCTCGGCCCCAGTTGCGAACGCACGCAAGGCCGCCGTTCCCCCCTTTGTGGGATTTGCAGCGAGCTCAACGTAGTACTTTCCCTTCGAGAAGAGCGCGCGGCGCGGCAAGACTTGGCCGCCCATGCCAATCCTCTCGATGGGCATCTGCGGATCGAGATTTGAGGTAAACACGCCGTAGGCGGAGTCCGCGTCGTTCATTTCGAAAACGTCGAAGGTGATGGATCCGCCCTTGGAGCGGCAGGTCAAGCCCTGCATCTCGACTAAGCCGTACAGAATATAGCCTTCGGCGCTCCCGTCCAGGTACTCGAAGAGGTTATCCGGAGTGTAATGCCGCGTGGCGCCTCGCTGTTCCCATCCCGCCACGAGATGACAGTCCGCCACCTCCGCCGCCCGCGCACCGCAAGCTACGGCCAGCACGAGAAGCAATAGCCGTAGCCTATGACCCCGCAACCACCCACTCACCATTCCCTCGCCCCCTTGGGGGAGAGGGTGACCCGGAACCGGCGTTTTCTCGAGGCGAGCCGGGCCGGGTGAGGGGGTTCTCTCCCGATTGATCGTCCACACTTTCGTCAACCAAGCCACGCGGAGTTTCACGCAAACAACTCCTGCGCGCGCGCCATCCGGCTCTCGACCTGCACACCGTACGGGCAATTCACCGTACACTCAGCGCAATCCCGACAGCGAACGCTCGAGACGTGCGAAGGCAAAGCCAGGAAATGTTCGCGGCCGAGAGAGAATTGCCCATAACCCTCGGCGTAGGTGAGATAACGCAGCATGTCGGCCACGGGCAGACCTTGCACGCAAGTCCCGTCGCACTTCCCGCACATTCGGCAATAGACCGGAGCGATGCGTTCGAGTTGCTGCGCCAGCAGTTTCTCCTCGACCTCCGTGAAGGGCCCCGCCATGGCCTTCAAGTTTACCTCGAGCTGGTCCATGTCGGTCATGCTGGGGATGGTGGTGTTCACTTTCGGATTCTTCAGCACCCATTTCAGCGCCGCCAGCAGCGCGCCCTCTTTAGCGAGTTGCGGGTAAAATGCCCGGCGTGGATTCCCGGCGCGGTAGCCTCCCGCCATCACCTTCATTGCCACCACGCCCATTCCCGCACCGCTCGCCTGCTCAATCACTTCGCCCATACCTGCGTCCATGGTGAAGTTATAGGTGATCAGGACAACATCCACGGCGTTCTTCTTGACCAGCAATGGGATCATGTCTTTCGCTTTGTGCGTGCTAACGCCGGTGAAGCGGATTTTTCCCTGTTGCTTAGCCGCCTGCTGAGCCTCAAACATTTCATCCGAAACACCCGAGGCCTCATCACGCCCGTGCAGGTACCAGATGTCGAGGTAATCGGTGCCCAATTCGCGCAAGCTCGTATCCAGGTCGCTCAAGAGGCTGTTCTTATCGAGGCCGTCCGACTTGCTGGAGAGAACAAGGTTCTTGCGCTTTCGCTTGAGCGCCGCGCCGACCATGCGCTCGTTGTTGCCATGCTGGTAGCTGCGCGCCGTATCGAAATAGGTGATGCCGATATCGGCTCCGCGCTCGATCACGCTGGCGTCGGAAGTGATCATGCAACCAAACCCCACGGAAGTGACCTTCAGCCCTGTCTTGCCAAGGATGCGGTAACTTAGCTGCGGTGAAGAATCCTGAGAAGGTAAGGCGGCTGTCGACGCTGATCCAATGGTCGCTTTGCCCACACTAGCGTGGGCAGCAAGCCCTGCCACCGGCAACGCCAACCCTGCTTGTAAGAAATTACGGCGAGAAGTGCTCGGTTTCATAAAGACGTCTCCTTATCAAATGATCGATCCAGAAATATGGCGCACTCATCATAGTCGTTTCGCTGCCTGCGCGCCAGCCAGGAAATCGTCACCCCAATCCGTCGATAACGGAGGTCGAGGACGGTAGGGCCCATGCCCCTCCGCATCTACGCCGCACGCGGCTGGAGCCAGGCGGTGTAGGGGTAGGGCTTGCCCCATAAGCGTTTACTTAAGGCGCCGGGACTTCGAAAGCCGCGGAGCGGCGCCAGAAAGTAGCCCACGGCGTGAGCCGTGGGACGGAACGTGGCGTTAATATTC
>JBEKLY010000556.1:0-2870 GCA_050010015.1 Terriglobia bacterium | reverse complement strand
AGTTATATTCACCCCCGGCATGTAAAGCGGTTGGCCGTCCACCTGATCATCTAATGCTACGGAGTGAACCAACCCAAAAGTCAAACTGTTCACATTAGCCGGAGTCAGAATTGTCTCGTTCGGATTCCATCCCGTTCGGTAGTTATCGTAGTGATAGGTGATGACTGACTGTGCCCCTGCGGCTCTTGCACCGGCAGCACCTAGACATACCAGTAGCACAGCACGGATTAGCGCACCGACTCGACGCGAGGTCATAGCATCCTCTGCAAATTTGGGGCTGCTCTTGGTAGTACCGAAGGGGAGGTTGTACCGGCCAGGCTGTTGGCGGCAACCCGCTCAACAGCGTCGATTTTAGCAGACATGAGCAGGCTTTAGAAAGCAGATATCAAGTTTGGGACAGAAAAGTGGATCCCTTCTGTGGGGCGGACAACGGAGATCGTTCCGAAACCCCCCAATGTCTACCCCAGAAACCCGCCAAATCCAAGCCAACCCGTGCCACCGGGGTGTTCTTGTTTGTCCGCAAAGCGGGGCGGACCTGCGCGTTACCCTTTCCAGTGGATCCCGCAAGCACACCGAGATGATCTCCCGAGTGCCCGCGCCCCCCCGCACTCCGTCCCCGCCCGCCCCTACGCCCCACACGCCTGCCCCGCGCCCCGGTCACACATCCCTCCGATCCGCTCGCTTCTCGCGCGCACGCGGCCCAGCGTGCAGAGTTAACTACTTAGTATATAGGGGGTAACTCGGAAGGTAGGAGGGAGCATTTTGCCGTCGCCATACACTACCCCCTCTGCGAAAGGCGGATTCGATCTCTGATCTGGTTCAACCGGCCAGAGACAGCAGTTGCGTTGTTTGAGTATTCCTATCTTTCTTCATACTCGTCGGATCCCAAGACCCAAATGAATGATTGGAGGTCGATCATGTCCCGTGGCTGGAGTTCACGGAGGTCACGGCGCATAGTTTCGGCTAATCTGAGAAAGTTTGCATAAGTCTTCCAGGAAGGGTGGGACTGATATTGGAAATCGAAGCCGTATTCCTGAGCGGCGATGCGAGTCACATTTGGCTTGAGAAAGATATGAGTTTCCGGCTGGGCAATAAATCCAAACACAGTCAGCACGGGCCAGGTCAGGACTCGGGTTTGCTTTCGCGGAAGCGCGGCCACTACGTCGACCCAGCGTTGGAACCTGCTCTCCGCGCTTCCCGCTCCATAAGGAAATCGTAAAGGTCGCTTGCGAACGAACGAGCTCCAGTCGGCGACTTCACGGCATCGCGATTGCCATCTTCTCGAACGCGAATAAAAGGTTAGTGCGCGCCTCGATTTTCAAGGCCCAGGTAGCAATTTCTGTGAATTTTCTTTTCTGAAGTAGCTCGCGATATTCGGTGAATCCCAACAATTCGTTCCATCGCTGGGGCGCATTCCTCTTAATAGTTGTGCTCCCAATCGAGGTAGGTGGGATCGCGAAACCCACCGGGAAAGAACCGGAGGAACTTGCGACGAGACCACGCCACCCGGACTCGACGGAGTGCAAGGCTCGAACCGATTGATTATGGATGAGCGCGAGGCTTCCGGTGGTAAGGATTTTCGCAGGCGAACTTTTTCCACACATAAATACACCGCTTACTTGCGCGCATGTGATTGGATTCGAGAATTTCGATTAGGTTTGGCGGGAAAACAGCCCTGTCGGCAAGACAAGAGACCTTTTTCGGTCCCCAGAAGGTACATGATCACCGCGGAATGTAGTCGTCGAGCAGCGGGAACACAGTAGAAGCAAAGGGAAGAAGGCGTTGCTCGGCGGCATCCAGCGTCTCGCCCGGCAACATATCAGTCGTGATACGAACCAGGGCGCCGTCGCTACGGTTCAACCGAATCGCGTCTTTAACCAGGTAGAACTTGGCCCAATATTCACTGGCCACTCCGCGATCATGAGCCCAGTACCAGTACAGCACCAGTTTGCGCGCGCCCGCTCTGGAGATGACATAGCGGTTCGCCGGGAAGGGGCCATGGCCGGGTAAAGCAAGCGTGATTTGTCCGTTCTCCACTGGAGCCCAACCGGCTCCGGGCAGACAGTTTTTGGGGGAATGGATGGTGTCGCCCATGCGCTGGCTTGGGAAGTAGGCGATGTAGAGATTTGTCGGCTCAGGGTTATCTGCCGTGTAATAGTCGCGAACCATGAAATCACCTGGTCCCAGCACGTCGAGGACTTCTTTGTCGAGGGGGCGGTCGACGCCCTTCCACGGTCCCAGCCGCATCGGAAACGACTGAAGCGGTAGGCGCGGTGGGAAGATTTCGGTTTGGGTGCGTGCCTGCAGCAGGATTGCCGTCAGCGCGATTAGGCCGGCAGCAAGAGCCAAGCGCAGCCCGCCAAAGGGCTTCATGATGGACTTCCTTTCTCCGGCCAGAAAACACGGACCGTACGATGCAGAAGATACAGCATGGCTAGCGACGCGACAAACATGAGCCAACCCTGGAATTCGTGAAAGAAACCCTGTGCTTTATCAGGGTCCCAATATTGAACCAGCAGGCCCGTGACCACGACGCGCAGGCTGTTGGCAGCCACGGCGATGGGAAGTGAGGCGACCGCCAACAGGATGCGTACAGAGTTGTTGCGCTCCATAAGATAACCGTAGATCACGGCGAGCGTTGCGAGTGACATCAGGGACCGAATTCCGCTACAAGCGTCAGCTACCTCCAAAGTCATGGCCGGAAGAATGATTACATTGCCCTCTCGCAGCACTGGTACGCCCAACCAAGGCAGGATGGTGCTGGCTATTTTCGAGGCCAGCAGTTGCAGCGGGAACGTGATCTGGTTGAAGACGATGGCTGGAATGGGAATCATCAGTACGAGGAAGGCCCAGGGAAACAGAAGGGCTCG
>JBEKLY010000555.1:0-2874 GCA_050010015.1 Terriglobia bacterium | reverse complement strand
CACATCTGCCAACACGGTTACGAGCACCACGTGGCCGTCAACCGCAGCCACTACGGCGCTGCCGTTGCCGAAGCCCTGAGCAATTACAAAGGCTGGGACACCTATCACCATCAGGCCGCGGGCTGCTGACGAGAACCGAACCGTGGCGCCTACATCCCGGCATAAACCGCCGGGACCGTATGCGCCACCCGCCCCGTTCGCCGTCATCCCACGCCTATTCGCTGTCATCCTGAGCGAAGCGAAGGATCTCGCTCTGAATGTTTTCATGGGCAGAGCGAGATTCCTCGTCGCCTGCCTGCGGGCCGAAGCCCTTCGGTAGGCGTAGGCCTGCGGTTCCTCGGAATGACAGATTAAGCAAGTTTTTACAAGACTACTGAAGCCCCGCCCTTCCAACGCTACTGCCCCAAATAGCGGCTCAGAAAGAACTCGTTATTAGCCGTCACGCCGGCGACCACGATGTTGCCGTTCGGCTGGACGACGACCGCGTCGAACCCGAAAGAGGGAGGATCACTATTGGCCACAGTCCCTCCGCCGCCGAAAGTGGTGTCCAGCTCGCCACTGGGCGTCAAGCGCGCCAAGCCGTTGAGGATGGTGTCGCCACTTCGCGCGAACATTTCCTGGTTGCCCGCGACCACGATGTCCCCGTTGGGCGCCACGGCGACCGCGGCCGGGGCGGCCTGGATGTCGGCGCCTCCGACGCCGACGTAGTGGAAAGACGGATCTGCGAAGGTTGTATCCGCCGCGCCGGTTTCAGTGAAACGAAACACCTGGACGGAGGAATTGTGGGCGCGCGACTCTTCGCCAACGAAGAGTTGGGTGTTTTCAAGATAGTCACCGTTCGGTTGGAAGACGCTCCCGGAGCTGTTCGGTTCGTTGCTCCCGTTGCTGGCAACCAATGTACTGGACGTTATGGTCGACAAGGCGCTGCCGCTAGGCGAGAATTCTGCCACCGCCTGCGCGCTCACTACCAAGTAGTCGCCATTCGCTAGCAACGCCAGCGCAGTGCAGCCCCCGGACGCGGTTGCGATGGAGATTCCCCCGCTGCCGAATGTCGTATCCAGCGCACCCGTTGAGGTGAAGCGCGCCAGCATAACCTGGAAAGGCTGGCGCCGGCCGGTGGGTTCGAGTTGCGCGCCGACCAGGATGCTGCCATTGGGCTGGACCAGGACGACCTCACCCACTCCCAGTCCGCGGCCGCCCAGGCTCGCCAGCGCCAGGCCGGCCTTTCCGAAAGAGGTGTCTTGCGTGCCGTTGGCGTTGAGGCGTTGCGCGGCCAGGAAGCTGCCGCTCGAGTTCGAGAGCACTCCCGCCAGCACGATCTGGCCGTTCGATTGCTGCATCATGCTGACGGCTGACCCGTTCAGCAGGGATGCGATTCCGTCGTCGCCGAACGTAGTGTCGAGCGCGCCCGATGCCGTATAGCGCACCACCTCGCTGACGCCTGACACGACAAGCACAAGGATTTTGGCACCCTGCAACTCGAGCGCGTCGACAACTCCCACCCCGGTGGCGCCAAAGCTGGTAATCGTCGTGCCGTTGTCACCAAAGGTGGGATCCAGCGTGCCTGCCTGGCCAAATGCTGATTCCGAGCCAAGGGTTGCGGCCGCGATCATCAAGGCTGCCAACCCCGCTCGCAGAATCACTTTCATTTTCGTCTCCTTCTGGATTTCTCGAGTCTGTCGCACGAGCCGGTGGTTCGGCCTGCCGATGCGCTAATTCCAGTATTACGGAGGGGGCCGCGGCCCCTGTCACGCAATTGTCTGCGAGCGGTCATCTTTCTGTAAAAAGCGCTAGCTCCCACCCGCAGGAGGTCAGTTTCTTATATCGGTTCTTCCCCGCCGTCATCTGACATTGCATGTCCCATCTACTGACCCGGGACAAGAGGACCTCTTCCGGTTTCACACCATCTTTACAGTAGCTTCACATTCAGTTCATCAGGTGGCCTCAGACTGATTGTTCATGCGCCATTTCCTCCCGTTCACACACCATCGCTGGCACACAAGTTCGACGTAATGCGGTTTTTGATCGTAGCGGCCCTCTCCGGGCGCCACCAAACGCCGCTCAGAGAGCACGGCGCCAAGTTATGTCTCTCTAGCATTTCTTAGAAACCGGAGGGTTTTCCATGAAATTGAAGTGGCACTGGGTTGCTCTTCTCGCTTTATTGGGCGCCAGCTTGTTTGTTGGTGTTGCTTTTAGCCAAATCGACCGGGGCAACCTTAACGGAATCGTGACGGACCCGAGCGGGGCCAGCATTCCCAACGCGGAAGTCGAGGTCGTCTCACCCGACACGGGTTTCAAAAGGGAGACGATTACCGGGAGTAGCGGAGTTTACAGCATCGGCAGCCTGCCAAACGGAACGTACGATCTTACGGTCTCTGCCAAAGGTTTCCAAACTTCCGCGACGACAGGGATCCAGCTTTCCGTTGGTCAGACCCGCACCGTCAATGTGCAGCTCGTGGTGGGTGCACCCACAACGAAGGTCGAGGTGCGGAGTGCGGTTGCGGCGCTCGATTCGAACGACGCCGAGATCTCCACCGTCATTCGAACCGGACAAGTGGAGAACATCCCCCTTAACGGGCGCGACTGGTCCCTCCTGATGACGATGGCCCCGGGCGCGGTCAACCTCGGCGCCGGTGGCCAGAGGGACCTGCGATTCGTGGGTCGAGGCATCGACGACAGCAACTACACCTTCGATGGAGTCGATGCCACGGGCGTTCAGGAGCAGAGCCAGAAGGTGGGCGTGCGCCTCGCGATTTCGCTGGAATCGATCGCGGAGTTCCGCGTGAGTTCCTCGGTCTATACCGCGGATCAGGGCGGGTCGGCCGGGGCCATCGTCAGCATCGTATCGAAGACGGGGACGAACGCGTTTCACGG
>JBEKLY010000554.1:0-2918 GCA_050010015.1 Terriglobia bacterium | reverse complement strand
TCTGCGCAAAAGCGAGGTCCTCCAGAGCCACACCATGGAGACCGCCGCCCAGGAAATCGCCGCTCTGATCCTGGCGGCGGCGCTGCTGGCCCAGGAGCGGGATCGCGCCGCAGCCGGGAAGGTGCCAGTCTTACGAGTGAGCTTCATCAAATCGATCGAGTTGATGCGTCCGCTCTGGCTGGTGTTCGCCTTGGGAGATGATCTGTTGGAGGATTGGCAAAAGCGACAGTTGACACAACGGTTTTACGCGCAAGCGCGCCGCAGCCTGACTTCTAAACGCCGCGCTCGCTCCTGGCCTGAAAATCGGTCTTGCCAATCGTGCGCCGGCCAGACGACTTGCCCTTCAATTCCGCCTCGACTTTGGTGAACGCGTTGTCGCCAAACCGGAGGAAAATCAAGCCCAGGACCGGTGTGGAGTATCGGAAGGGCGCAGCGGGCTGTTGGCCCACAGTTGATCAGCCGCAGCCCACAGCCGCTTTTCCAGTTCAGCCAGCCCGTTTCCATTGGACGTTTTGCTGTTGCTCATAGTGTTCCTTGACAGGGAGAATAGCGGACCGATCCCCAATTGGAAAGTGCGAAATCCTGACTTGCGAAATCCTGACTGCGAAATCCTGACCGCCGCCATAAGAATCTCCATATCGCCTTCACGACATTGGAAACATGGGCACCACAGCCTCAACTATGCAACCCGGTTTGATCGAAATTATATCGCGTTTTACGGCGGTGGGCGCATACTCCATGAGTGGCGAGTAAATATGAAAACCGATGTCCAGCGTGCCAGTCGCCCGCGAGTGTTCAGACATCGAACGGCGGGGTTTGGGACGTGGATTGCACAAGGTGTGGCATTTTCCAGATTGACGATTTTGCGGAAGGCATTCTGCGAGATCATCCCAAAACATTGGAGCAGATTGCCAACATCTCAGGATTCATCCGCGAGAACAGCGGAATGGTGATCAACCAGGACCTCACGGATTCCCTTTTCGAACTACCAACGCCATCCTTGGAGCAGAAGACCCTCCGCCTGTTCCTAAGGATTGCAAAGGAATTTCCCCGTCCAGGAACCAGTTTCAGCATCAACTATTGGGGTGCGGAGATGGTCTTAGGGAAAATTCTGGACAACAAAGAAGAGACTTTTGACGAAAAGTTTATCGCAATGTTCCAGGATATTCTCCCGTGGCTTTCATACGGGTGGATTGTGAATGGGCAGGAGCTTGCCTACGTTGTCCAACGGACGTTGCAAGACAATTATGGTTTCCTGGAAAAGGGATTGGCAAGCGGTGACTTATGCATTACGCCCGCTGGCTGGTCTTTCCTGGATCGCCTGAAGAAGAGCGCAACCCCCAATTCCAGCGCCCAAGATCCAAAAGAGCGCAGCGTCAAAGGAGACGAAATGAATTCCGACGACAAAGAGAAGCAAACGGCTGGCAGCATGGTGTTCCACATTGGATCGGTTCAAGGCAACGTGGGCAACGTCAGCAACTCACAGGTCAATTTCAACGACTACCGTTCCGTTCACAAATTGCTGATGGACCACAACATCGCCAAACAGGACCGGCGTGAACTGGAGGACATCATGGACGAATTGAAAACTGCCCCACCGGAGAAAAAGTCGTCCTGGGTTGAGCGTGGCGAAAAGTGGTTTGTGAGTCACAAGGAAGCTTTGGGGGCGTGTGCGGAAATTATTCGAAAGGCGCTTGGACTGGGCACAGAGCCCCCAACAAAATGACGGCCATGGAAACTATTGGCGGCGTTCTGGAGATGCGCTTATTCTTGAAGCGCCTCCAATTGGCGTTGGCGCACTTGCAGCCCTAGAAAAACATTCGGAGGTGGACCCTCACCAGGTGGCCATCCAATTTTTATGACCAAAGATTCGCGGTTCGGTGGAGCAATGAACTGGTCAATGAGGTCGCTATTTTCAGTGCCGACTTTACCGCTCCCAAGTTGCTGAATGATATCAGTGGAATTTGAAAGGTTCGGGAACGAACCTGATTTTAGCCATCGCTCCACGTCGCTCAGCGTCCTGCCAGCGCAGACCTGCCATTGGAACGGCATTAAATCTCTACGACTCTTGTCCTTGTATTCATAAAGAAGCAAAGTCAGGTAATCAGTTCGTTCGACAAGGACATTCTGTTGGTTCGTAGTAAAGCTGCCCCACCCACGACCGGAGCGGCGATTCATCTTTACCTGACAAAGTAGCCCACGACGGTAACACTTATCTACGTTCAGTGTTCCGACTTGGATTCGCTGACGACCGACGTTTGGTCGAACAAGAACGAGACCAATATCCCCGCCCGTCATCTTTTCTATCTGCCGTGGATGCAAAGCCACTGTCGCAGAAATGCCACGAGCCAATTGAACAAGCTGGCTGGCTAGATGCGATTCAGGGATATGCCGACGCAAATCCTCCAAGAATGCCCGTTCGACGGTCTTATCTTTGGCGCCGGCTTCGAGCACTTCACGAAACTCACCGTGGAAAAGTTTGGTTATGAATTCCTCGTCCGCATCGTGATGTTTTTGCCGAATACTTTCTCGCACCGATATTTCCGCCTTCGTCCAGTAACTGGTAATGAGTGAAGTGGTGCGAGGAATTGGCATCACATTGGTCATAAATGTGCCCGCTACATTTCCTGTTTCCTCTCGCACCATCGTTTTCTTTCACATCTGGCCGCGAGTGCTTAAATCCTCACAAGCTGGACATGCCGCCTCACAGGCCAGCCCCTATTTCTTCAAATGCCCGGAGACCAGCTTGGTCATCTCGAACATGCTGACCTGCTTCTTGCCGTTGAACACCGCTTTCAGGTTCTCGTCGGCGTTGATCAGGGTCCTCTTTTTGGCGTCCTGCAAACCGTTCTTGCGGATGTAGGCCCAGAGCTTTTTCGTCAACTCGGTCCGGGGAAGGGGTTTCTCACCGACAACCT
>JBEKLY010000553.1:0-2921 GCA_050010015.1 Terriglobia bacterium | reverse complement strand
CACGCCGTGGGCTACTCCCTGTCGGCCCTCCGGGCCTGAATTTAGTGGCGAACGAGACCCAAATTGCCACCACTTGACCAGTTGAGGCGTTAAGTGAACGCTTATGGGGCAAGCCCTACCCCTACCCCTTTTCAGATTGACCTCTATTGGATCCGTGCCCAAGTCTGAGTACGACCGAGCAATGAGATTCCCAGGTAGCCGCGCACCAGCAGCTTATTGCCGTTATCGTCCAACCTGAGCTTGACCCGATACACCTTCCCGATATCGGGATCGAGGATTTCACCTCCGCCCCATTCGCCGCCTTTGCGGCGCACGCCGGAGATGACCAGGAGGCCTTTCATGGGCTTATTGTGGCGTTCTCCCGGGCACTTGTCGCACAATTCGGTTTCAAAATTCGGCTTGGTCCCCGCGATCACACGCCCTAGAAGTTCACCATTATTCTCCACGATTTCGACCGCGCCGCTTACTTTTCCCGTAACATCGCTGAACGTTCGCCAGCGACCGACGGGCGTGTCGTGAGACGATTGAGCCGTTCCTTCGAACGAAAAGAGCATCAGCATTGCGAGTAAAGCAATAAGTTGGGTTGTTTTCTTTCTTACCTCTGAGCGTATCCGTTGATTCATCCTTGCCCCCTCTCGAGCCTGATTTCATTTTCCTGGAGCTGCGCAGCGATTTTCGACCCGTGAGTAACGGCGTACGATCCTCGCCACACGGTGGCCCGTAGACTCACCGCAAGCTGGAACGACGCAATGAAATCCATGGCAAGTCCGCGGCGTTGCAGCCATTTTACTCCAGAGCGGCAATGATCGGCGCCATCTTCCTGTCAGCCGGATGTGGGCAATGGCAATGGTCTCCTGCCGGATTGTTTGCGGCAAGCACAATGGCGTCCGGTGTACGAGGGTATCGCACGAGGGTATCGCAGCCGCGAAAGAGGGTGAAGAGGTGTATACTGTGCGGCCCCGACGAGTCCGAGGGGAAGCGTCGGACTGTAGACAAAATGTAAGGGGGATTTCATGCGCTTGCGAAGACTGCAGGCATTACTCGTTCTCTTAATACTTCCCGCACTGACGGCGGCAGCTTGGGACACCGCGCCCCAGTTTACCGCCCACACGCTTGGGGGCGAGACTTTCACCAGTGATTCGCTCAGGGGTCAGATGGTGCTGGTGCAATTCTGGACCACCTGGTGACCGCACTGCCGCAGCCAGGAGGCTGCGCTCAATAGCATCGTAAGTGAATTCTCGAGTGATGGACTGGTGGTCATCGCCGCGGACGTGGATGAGGATGACCAAACGGTGAAGGCTTACCTTGCCGCGCACCAACGGTCGTGCCACATTGTGCTGGAAGGCCACAGCGATCTGGTCAGCGCATTTAGCCCCACCGGCTTTCCTTACTATGTCCTGATCGACCGAGAGGGAAATGTTGCGGCCACTTCGGCGGGCGGCGGGGAGCAGTGGCTGCGATGGGTATTAGGACGCGCCGGACTTGGCCGGGCAACCACGAACGCGACGGGGGGCAGCGGGCAGCGCTCGTCCGCGTCTAAGGCCAGCCATCCCATTAGCGCCAAGCTCATTGAGATTCCCGCAGGACCAAGTACCCCTCTGACTAAGCCACGGCAACCCACGGTGTTCGTGCTCAAGACCGGCGAAAAGATCGAGATCCGCCGCTACACCATCCTGGCTGGCTTGTTACGCCTCACCGTCGACGGAAAGCAGCGCACCATTCCGGTCGCTGACCTCGATCTCAAAGCCTCGACCGCCGCCAACCAGGCGCGTGGCATCAACCTGAGGGTTCCCGCAAATCCGAATGAGATTGTAATGGGGTTTTAACGGACCTCAATTGCCGGCAGGCTGCGAGCCCCACTAATGGCGCGCGCCGCGCATTTGGGCGACGTGGCGAGGGCGGGGCTGACAGCGGGGGCAGAAGTGGCTGCTGCGGCCGGCAATCACCAGGCGCCGGATCGGCCGTCCACATCGGCGGCAGGGTTCGCCGGTACGCTGGTAGACGCGCAGGCGCGGCTCGTAGTTGCCGGGCCGGCCCTCGATGTCGACGTAGTCGCGGAAACTGGTGCCCTGGAGTTTGACGGCTTGGTCCAGGACTTTTCTTACGGCCTTGAAGAGGCGGCGGGCCTTCACAGCAGAAACCCTGCCCGGCTGCGCCAGCGGGTGAATGCCGGCTACGAACAGCGACTCATCCGCATAGATGTTGCCTAGCCCTGCGAGCAACTGCTGGTTCATCAGCCAGCTTTTGATGGCGCCTTGACGGCCGCTCATGGCGCTCAGGAACTGTTCCTCTGTTACTTCCTGCGCGTCCGGGCCGAGGCGGTCGAACACGGATTCCAGTTCCTTTCGAGTGCAGCAGCGCAATCTTCCGAAGCGGCGCACATCGCGAAAGCGCAGCTCGTGGTGCTCGCCGAGAACGAGGAGCACGTGGGTGTGCGGCGCAAGAGGCGTTGCGCGCGCGGAAACCGTGAATTGCCCGGTCATGCCGAGCCGCACCAGCAGATAACGCGGCGGCGCTCCTTCGGCCTCGAGCTCGATGGCCAGCGCCTTGCCTTTGCGGCGAATTGAAACAATGCTGCGCCCCTCGACCTCGGCGACGAACTCCTCCGGCGAGCCAACAATCACTCCCGAATGGCGGACCTCGACGGAGAGAATGCGTCGGCCCAAGGCGCGCTGCTTGAGACCTTGCAGAACCGTTTCGACTTCGGGAAGTTCAGGCACAGGAAATTGTAAATTATAAATAGTAAACGGTGAATTGCGAAGAATGAATTGCGGCGCCTGCGGTGAGCGGGCTTCTCTTTAGAGCGGTTTCTATTTAAGTATTTACATATCCACAGGAGGCGAAGTAATTTGTGCATTCGCTTGGGGAGACCGTATTGAGCAACTCCCCGATTTCCTTCCAGAGGGTATCGATATCGCGCC
>JBEKLY010000552.1:0-2964 GCA_050010015.1 Terriglobia bacterium | reverse complement strand
GCTTGCACAATACATGCGGGCGTTGGTGTTGTTGGGACTCGTGGCATCTTTGGCCTATGGACTCTTCTTCTCGGTGATGGGCGTTCCGTATGGGATTCTGTTGGCGGCTGTCGCTTTTCCTCTGGAATTTATTCCCATGGTGGGTCCTCTGGCTGGAGCCGTCATCGTCTTGCTCGTTGTCGGCTTGAGCGGCTCCCACCACCTGCTCGCGACCTTTGCGTTCCTTGTCGCCTTCCGCTTATTCCAGGATTATATTGTGTCACCCCATTTGCTCAGCGCCGGCATGAAACTGCATCCTTTGCTGGTCATCTTCGGAGTCCTGGCGGGCGCCTCAATTGCAGGCATTGCCGGCAGCTTTCTTTCGGTTCCAGTGCTCGCTACTTTGCGAATCGTTTACCGGCAGTTGTTACTCAACGCCCCACCCCCGGTGGTAGCGCCTCACGGTCCTGCTAGTCCATGAGTTGCCCCGAGAATTCTCCCTCCGCCGCTTTTTGCCCGAACACCAGACCCGCGACCGCGATCGCGACAATCAGAACCGGAGCGAGCGCAAAGACGGTGTAAAAGGCCAGCGCTGCGCCCAGGCTGGAGGCATGGTCCTCTACCCATCCAGAACCTGCCTCTTTGAATAGAGCGTAAGCGGCTTTTAGACTCACTGATACACTCGACGGCCGCAAAAGGTCCAGATTTATCCGGCGAATTGCCGATACTCCAGCCACGAATCACGCTCGCGCCCTAAGCGAAGCCCATCCTCACCCTGCGCGATTGATGTGAAAATTGGTGATGTAATGCATGAGTCCAAATACGTTTAGGAGCCACACCACCACACAAATGACCACGACAGCATTCAGGATCGACTTGATGGAGCCCGCCATCGGAATGAATCTGTTGACGAGCCAGAGAAGAACCCCAACCACGATCAAGGCAATTACGACTTGTACTAAAGGCATGACCTTATCCTCCTAATTCTGCTTGCGGAGGCGGGCCCCGCGGTCCGCTCCCCATTTCCGATTGTTGAATATCACCTGCGGCTTCTCTGCTATGGCTGAAACGATGCCGTCTGCTTGAGCGAGGGGGAATCCCAGGCGCTCGGCCTGACCAGTCATGATCTGGCCGAATATGGCATCGAACTGGAGGCAAATCCACAGGTCGGCCTGAGAGGTCTCGCGGTTCGACAAGTCATAGTCAGGAGCCATTTTCCCCCTCCGCCCATCTGCCCGATAGTTGTTAGCTTGGCGGCCATGTAGCCGCACTCTAACTCTCGGTTTCGGATCGAACCTCACCCGGACAAATGCAATCCGCCGAACAAGTACAAGAGCACCACAGCGATCAGGACCACCCCCACGATCCCGATGCCTCCACCCGAACCCCATCTCCGATATCCGTAATAACCGCCGCCGCCGCCGAACACGAGCACCAAAAGCACAATCAGCAGAATCAGTAACATGGCAATCTCCTCTCAGCTCCGGATTGACTTCGCCCCCCGTCTGACTCGTTCAGGGAAGCCACCGGCTCGCTGCATTTTGAACCAACAATCACTAACCTATAGGCCCTGCCGCCGCCTCGACACCCATTGCGCTCTCATGATCCATTGTCCTTTTCCCTGCTAGCTTTCAGGCGGCGATTTCAATCAGCCGGAGCCCTCGTTACACAATGGTTATATCCCAGTGTGAGTCTTGTTTCAGTCTCGTACTGCTCACACGTTTGGTCAAAATTGCTCACCCAAGTATTGCCACGGGGAAATGCAGGCTGGGGCTGCAGGAAGCGGAAGGACGTACCATTGCCGTGGCCATGGAGTGCAACGGCTGTGCTTCAGGGTCTCATACTTTCGCGTGCGTGGGCGATCAAAGAACTTCCGTGATATGAAACTCGCCAAATGAGCGAATTTATACGCGGGAGTGTTCCAAAGTGCGCAGACATCTGTCTTCGGCTTCTGTCATGCTGCGTAGTGGGGAGGTGAGTAACCGCTATGAGCAACGTCAGGAAGACGGCCCGTTTGATATTCTGGTCAGCGTCTCTCGCACTTCTCTCATTGCTGACTGCCGGAGCCCTACGAGCACAAGAAATCCGGCCCATCGCGGGACCGAACGAGTCCGTAAAAATGGGCCGGGGTGGGTACGTGTGCGAGGGTCAGCTCACGCACACTCCGATAGATAATACCCAGGACTGGACCTATGAAATGGTCCAATGCACCGGTCCGATTTACAACTCCAACGATTACATGGCCCTGAATGCGAAGCTCGGTCACGATGAACTGGTGAAGCTGAACGCAGCTCTGGATCGGCTGAACGCTTCCAGCAGCGCTACCCAGGATCTCCTCAACGAACAAGTGCAGGCGTTCAATCGTGACCTCAGAGCGACGATTGAAAAGCGCTTTCATGATCTCCCGAATGACGTTTTGCTATCGCCGGCTATCCAGAATCTCAAGAAGAGTTTGATGGAGTATGTCGACCAAAGATTGCCCAGCACGCCCAAGAACCATCCACCCGCTTCGCAGTCTACGACCCCGACCACCGGCCAGCCAGGCCCGGCTCCGAACCAGCCCTGACATCAATTACTCATTCCGGCGTGGGTTGGCCCGGCGGCCCCAAAGCTACCTTCGTCGGTTGTCCTTAAATCGATACGCGATCATGGTTTCTCCTTGGAGTAATTCGCGTGTCAGGCCACTACCGCTCACGCGTTTGGTCGAAATTGCTCATCCTGGCTAATGGGGGAACTAAAGGGTGGGACCGGTCGAAATTAGGGTTGGTTCGACATCCAGACTGAGGCTTGTGGAGAGTTGCCTGCGCTAGCCGGAACCAGAGTCACAGCCTTCAACTGATCAAGCGACGTCAACACGCTCTGCCAGCGAACGGTGTCCTTCTTCGTTTCGATAGAAACAGAGAGATCCGAATAGAACTCCAGGATGCTCTCGCGCAGTTCCGGTGACGTCCGATCGAACTTCCGCTCGGAAAGTTTGGCCAGCAA
>JBEKLY010000551.1:0-3009 GCA_050010015.1 Terriglobia bacterium | reverse complement strand
ACTTGGGCGCGTTCCTTTTCCAGAAACAACGCGTCTTCCACCGCCTTGCGCGCGATCACGCTATGTAGAGCCCGCGTCAATGAGTAATTGTCGAGGCGAATCTTCAGAAGATAATCCTGGGCGCCACGCTCCACGGCCTCCTTCGCGACGTCCTCATCACCCACATCAACGAAAACCAAAATGGGGACGCCAGGCGCCGCCAGGGACAGCCTGCTCAACGTGCTGATACCCTGGCTGTCGGGCAGCGACAGATCGAGTAGGACCGCCGCTATTCCTCCCCTGCTCACTCGTTCGAGGCCCTCGGAGAGTCGCCTGACCCATTCCACGGTGAATGGGCTGTCGCCTGCGTCAGCAAGCGCCTCTGTTCAAGAAGCTGGGCTTCATCTATTACAACGGCGGGCTTACCGTCCGCCGTGGCCTGCTCAGCGTCGTCCTGCACGACTAGCGGCGTTCCAGCCTGTCCGCCTGCCGCCACGGGATGTCCACGGGTCGCAGAAAAAGGAAGTGGGTGAAACTTGCGCTGACGGTCTTGGAGCATCGCAGAGTGCGCTGTGGCTGCTGGCGTTGTGCCCGCGGAGGAAGAAACCCGGCACTATTCGCTCAGGACTACGCTCAAGAGGCCGCTGTTGACCGTCAGCGCGCCGCTGCCCGCGTAATCAATAAAGCCCAGCATCCGGAACTTGTTCATGAAATGGCTGACCCGCGAACGGGTTGTGCCCACCATTTGGGCCAGGTGTTCCTGATTGATTCCGGGATGGACAGTTTCGGTTCTGCTTTCCTTACCAAAATGCGCCAGCAATAGGAGAATCCGGGCCAGGCGCTTCTCACTGGAGTTGAAAAGCTGATCGACCAGATCCCCTTCAAATCGAATGTTGCGTGAAAGCAGGTGTGTGATGAACAATTCCGCAATTCCGTGCTGCTCGTGGAGCATACGCACCATCAGCGACTTCTCGATCCGGTAAAGCGTGCAATCCGTCACCGACATAGCTGTAGAGATTCGCAACAGCTGGCCGGCCAAGCATCCCTCGCCAAAGAACTCGTTGCCGCCCAGAATGGTGACGATCGCTTCCTTGCCTTGTTGGGAGGTCACCGCGAGTTTCACCTTCCCTTTGAGGAGATACCACACGGAATCCGCGAGGTCGCCCTGCACGAAGATCGTGCGGTCCGCGCCGTATTCCAGAACGGTTTTCCCGTACGCGATTCCTGCAAGGAATGCCGCCCAATCGACGGGCGGTATGGTCCTATTTGCCGTAGCAACTGGCGGCTTGCCGTTGCCGTTGGGCTTGACGACCTTAGGCGGGTATTTATGTTTCGGTGGCGTCATAACGGCCTCTCTCTCTGTTGCTTGCGCCACGCCGATGCTTCATCCTTGAGTTTCAGTAGCGTTGCAGGGGCGCGAACTCTGGCGTCGCGGAGGGACCTGTTCGAAAAGTGTGTCTTGGAGTCTCTTGATTTGCGCATGGCGATCTCTCGCACAGGGCCTGGCAGACCCCAAGCGATACGGTTAGCTCTCTCTGAATATCTGTACCAGTCCCCCCACAAACTATTTTATCTCAACGTAACGTGGAGTGCAACTAAATTCAAATAACGGTAGTGGGTAAGCTTGAGGCAGAGGTGGCTTACCGCCGCCATTGGGCGAGTTGCACTCGCCGCTAGACCTTCAAACTAACCCACTACCCCGCGCCCGCTTCAGCGGCGTGTTTCCAAAGGTGTTTGGTGAGCAATTGTGACCACGCAAGTGAGCAGTACGGGACTGACACTCGAACTACCCCAAGGTATAAAGGATGCAGGTGTAAGAAGTAAATCCTTAAGCTTCCATCCAGGATCTGCCTGGAGACGGATGTTAGGCGGGGGGATGAATATGCTTTGGACAATTTTCGTGGTTCTGATGATCCTGTGGCTGCTGGGCTTTAGCCTTCACGTTGGCGGAGGCCTCGTCCACTTATTGCTCGTTGTTGCAGTGATTTGGTTGGTGTGGAACCTCCTCACCCGTCGCCGATCTTTTTCGTAAGGCGTCGAATGAATCGTTCGGAAGAGAGAATCGAAATGGAATTGGACAAGGCACTGGGGTTTGCAGTGATTCTGGGCTGGGATGACTTGAAGAAAGTCAGCGACCCGTGCTCAGCACGGGTTGAATACCGATGTGAACCTGGAACTTCGTTGGATTACCTCAACGTATGGTCGGTTGATGCCGAGGATCATCAGAATCGGGTGTGCGAATACTGGACCGGGACTTCTCCGGCTCACCCAAGTGGGGTACACTTCAGCAACAGATATGATTCTAAGCAATTGACTCAAGCCCTTGACTTCATCCTGATAAACCAGGATCAGTTCACGCGTCGAGCCGACGCTTGCCCTGACGGCCTGGTTCTAATCTACCCGCCCACTGAAGATGAACGTGCAGAAGCTGCGACTTGGATCAAAGAGATCCATGGCTCCGCCCCTAACTTCGGAGGTGCTGCGGACGAACGGGCGCCCCTCTCTTGGAACTCGTCGAATGATCGCCGCCCGGGAACGCTGGCTACTCTGAACCCGCAAGCCGGGCAGCCCCTGACTACGAGTGTAAATTAAGCAGAGAAGTCGATGGCTGAGAAAATCAATGCCGGTACCATCCTGATCAAAGACGGCACGCTTTTGCCGGAAGGCTTGCAATTAGAAAGCGACCCGTATTTGAAGGGCTGGAGGCTGGTCAAAAGTCCGGGCAGCTCCGGAATCGACCGGAAACTCAGCGAGGCGGGATGGACCTTTTTCTACATGGCGAGCGAGGTTGATGCGAGGGCCTTCGGTTCGGATTCAGAGAAAACCACCCGCAGGGCTGTTAAGAAGGCCCTTGCCAACATGAAATGGGGCAGATTCAACTGCCTGGAATTTTCCCGAGTAGCCGCAGAGCATTTCCTGGGGCTGCCCTGCGTCACCGTCGCTGGCCATCCGCGACATATTCAGGAAAGTATATATCTCTTCCACGCCAAACACATGTCGGAATGGGACCAAGCGAAGTTGGCGGCCGCC
>JBEKLY010000550.1:0-3133 GCA_050010015.1 Terriglobia bacterium | reverse complement strand
TCCCCCAATAACCGGCCTCATCGTTAACCAGCAAAAGTGTGGGCACGCGCGCAGCGCCGATGGCTTCCTGAAGCCCTTCGAACTCCACGCGCGCCCGGCGATTGTCAGCTTCGAATTCCGCCACCATGGGCGGGAAGCTGGTCACATAGATCAGCAACTGGCCAAACGCCAGACCGGCGAGCGCGAGCGGCACTCCCCTCCGGACCCAGCGCCGCCTGGCATCCACGCCGATCTGCTCGACGGCAACGATAGCTGCCAGCGCCCCGAACACTGCAGCGAGTTGCATGTATCGGACCCTAGGCGCCAGCCAAAGAACACCGAGTGCAGCCCCGAGAGAGAAAAGAACCCGCAGCAGGGGCTTGCGCCCGGATCTGCCAGGCCGCACCAACGCGTAAGCCACCAGCGCATAGCCGCCCAGGTTCATCAGCGCGGCGATCACGACCCGCGGGGACAACTGGCCGTTCGTAACCCCGCCCGCGTCCCATGGAAAGAAAGGCTTCGCGAGGAGCACCAGCGCCCCGTGGATCCCCATGCTCAGCCAACCACGTAGAACGTTGGCATGGCCCAGTCCACCATAGAACGCCCAGCGCAACGCTCCGAAGCAGAGGAGCGGCAGAAGGAAAAGCGGCGCCAGCTTTAAGCGGCTACGAGCCAGGCTTCCATCGCGCCTGAGGGCGAAGAGGAGGGCTGCGATGACAGGGGTTGCTATGCCGGTCTCGTGGCTCAGGAGCGAAGCGAGCTGACACAGGATTGAAAGGGCGATGCGCAATCCTTGACGAGGTGCACCCTCGGGGGGCAGGAGGAGAAAAGCGGCCAGAGCGAAAAGTACCATCAGAAGACTGCCCCGGAAGGCGGGGAGCATGACTGTTTCGTACCAGATGGGTGAGAAGGCATACACGATCAACGCTGACGACAGGAGTAAGATGCTTCCGCCCATCTCGCGGCGGGCGAAAAGCATGAAGAGAATCAAGGTAATCACTAGCCCCAGAAGGTTAGTGGTCAAATTCAGCGGCCCAGTCCCGGGGCGGAGCAGACTTTCAAGCCAGAAAGTTGCATTCACCACCGGGCGGCAGAAATCGGTACGGTGCCCTGGAAATGTCGAGGCCGGCGGCAGATCTGGAAAGTCAACGAAGTACGAGGTGTAGCCGCGGGTAACCCATAAGGCGGGGTCGCGATGATACTGCCGGGCACTGTTGAGGATCAGAGCAAAGTCGTCTGCCATTATGTGGAACGATCGCACGTAGGGCGAGAGGAACACGGAGTACGCGACAGCTGTCGCCAGGACCAAGACTAACACGCTTAGCCAGTATCTGCCGGGTGCCATTCACAACCTATCGACCGCAGTCTGCATCTTGACTCCGTGAGCGACAAATGGGCCCCCGCTTGCGCGGGGTGACAGCGGTGATTCTCATTAGCTCGGGTGGGCCGCAGGCCCGTGATAACTCTCCCCAACGCCCTTGCTGGTCTCGTTTGCGTTCGCCCCTGCGACCTCGGCGATAAGTCGCGGAGCAACTTCTCCGCACTGCTCCATATTATGAAAACAGTGGTTATCCCCGCGGTAAATAATGTATTGACCCCTTAAACTCTCCAAATGCTCCCACCCGGGGAAGCGGTGAAGCATCCGTCCAACCGGGGTGAGCAGGAGAGAGCGGAGTTTAGAGCGCCTTCTCTGCGCAATCCCCGCACGTCGAATATCCTCAGGCTGGCGCGCCAGGAACTCATCCAGGACACGCCATTCGTCGGCCACGTTCGCCCCGTACCGCTCGTAAGTGGCGACGCTTTCAATGCTCTGGCAGAGCAGGTTCCGCCTGTTAACTTGATACGGAATACGCTCCGAGTAGAACCTCCTTCTTACATTCTCGATCGACTGAGCTATGAGGACTGGCAGCGTTACAAGGTCCAAATCAATCAACTCCCGAAAGCTTGCGGCCTCCTTAAACTCTGCCAGGAACTCCTGGAAGGCGTGAGCGTTCTTTAGCATCGCCGCGTATCCAATCGATCGGTTGGTTCCTCCGTCAATTGCCAGGGGCCAACCCACAAAAACATACTTGTCTGTATTTAGAAGAAGGCTGACGGCAGCGCTGTAATCAGGACAGGGGGGGAAAAACATCCGCCCTTGCACCTCGAGCATCTTCGCTACCAATCTCTGGTGGCACACGGAATACATGAACCTCGGAATATGAGGGCTAATCTGCAAGTCGAAAAGCTCACGGAGAACCGTCTGGCTCGAGAGAACAGTCGTGGGGTAGGGCGGCTTGTCAACATAAAGAAGGTTTCGCTGAAAGGGTTGCAGCCAATCGAGTGCGAAATATGCCGAGTTGTTCCATGCCACCAGGTCCACTTGGTGCTGTGCGATGGCCGCCATCGCCCGCTCGAGCGCAAAAGAAAAGAGATAGGAATCGTCGGTCAAGAAGGTGACGTACTCGCCCTTGGCGTGGGAGAGCGCAAATTCCCAACTGTCGGGCATGGCCAGAAGACTGTCCGTTCTCACATAGCGAAGTCTGGAATCGTGAAATGATTCGTAGACGCTTCTGGTTTCTTCATTCCCACAGTAATTGTCGCTCACCAGAATCTCGAGGTCCTGCCAGGTTTGGCGCAAAGCGCTTTGCAAGGCTACCCTCAGGAGATGCGCACGATTGCGAGTTGGGATGACAATAGAGACTCTCGGCATTTAGCTCCACATTGGGTCAGGCTAGCGATCACCAAGCGTTCTGCCTGCACCAAGCACCTACGGCTTGAAAATCAGACCCTGGCCGGTTGGCAACGAAAGGACCGTTACGCCCTTTCGGGCGGCAAAGCGGTCAAACGCCACTTTCTGCTCGTAGTGTTGTTCCCAGCCGTAATCGTCAAGCACGATTACCGCGCCGGGAACCAACTTGTCCCAGAAGTACTCAGCCGCGGCAATCTCCGGTGCCGCGCAGTTCATGTCAATAGACAGGTAACAGACCTTCTCTGTTTTCACCCGGGGGAGCGTCTCGGGGACCACGCCGCGCACGATGACGACGGGCAACCCTTCAAAGGTCTTACACACCGCGTCGTAACACTCCTGGTACTCGAACCATTCGCCGACTCCGATGCCCCGTTTCCGCTCAGCATCAGAGACCAACCTGTCCTCGAGCCCGCGAAATGTGTC
>JBEKLY010000549.1:0-3249 GCA_050010015.1 Terriglobia bacterium | reverse complement strand
AAGCGAAAATGTCTATGAAAACAAAGGGCAAGTACAAAAAGTCGCTAAATCGTAGAGCGCAAGACTAAACCGGCGTGCTCGAGAAAGACGGCGGCGTGTACCGCCACAGCGCCATGAGTTCCCTATTTCTTGACCCGCGATCGCCCGCGAGCCTCGCAGCGATTTTGGGGTTCCTGGGCAACCCCATGGTCACCAGTCCGTTCGACCACCTGGCTGATATCGTGCGCACGGGACGCACCAGTCTGCCGGGCCAGGGCACCGTGGAACCGGAAAACCCGGTTTGGGTCGAGTTCGCCCACAGCATGGCGCCCATGATGGCTCCCATGGCGGGGCCGCTGGGGAAGATCGTTCTGGAGGGAACGTCCGGAGATCTGCTCGTGCTCGACATCGCCGCCGGACACGGGCTTTTCGGTATCGAGGTTGCCAAACAGGCGCCACGTGCCCGCATCGTGGCACAGGATTGGCCGGAGGTGCTCAAAGTCGCGAAGGGTAACGCCCAAAAGGCGGGAGTGGGGGATCGGTACGAGACCTTGCCGGGAAGCGCGTTTGAGGTGAACTACGGCGGGCCCTACGACATCGTGCTGCTTACGAATTTCCCGCACCACTTCGACTTCGCAACTTGCGTCGGGCTGCTCAGGAGAGTTCGCGCGGCGCTGAAGCCGGGCGGCAAAGCGGCAGCGCTCGAATTTGTACCCAATGAAGACAGGGTAAGCCCTCCCATGGCCGCCGCTCGACCCAGGGCGGTAAGCGAGCGATGACCGACGGACCCGTTGCGGAAACGCGCGAGCAACTGGGCGGATTTTTCCTGGTCGAAGCTAAGGATCTCGACGAGGCTATTGATATCGCCGCGGGCATCCCGGCCGGGCGCTGGGGCACGGTTGAGATTCGACCAATCATAGAAGTCCCGAGCCTGCCGAAGACTTAGGACGGTATCGTTCCCGGAATTTGTGCATCACATCGTGCGGAACCATTCCCTCAACACCATCCCAGAATAGGCCGAGCGCAAGCACGCTCCGCTTCCCGGCCCAAGCCCACTGCCCTGACGCCTCTTAATGTTGTACCCGAATTCTGACCATTGCCCTTCTAGGTGATCGCAAATGCAGACTGCAGCTCACCCGGCGGTAGTGTCCCTCTTGGTCTGCCTTTCTAGCCAGATTGGCAACCGAAAACGCGCTTTATCGACGACGTAGGCGACTCAGCATTTTCCCAAGCTTTCAACGCCAGAGAGCGACCGAATTCTGCTACGGCAGCAGCAAGTGTCGCCCATTCTACTACGTTGTGCGTTTTCTCCAAGGATGAGCCGACCAACGCCTCCTTCTAACCCTCTATGAATCAATGAGTACCCAATGAAGCCCTGAAACTTCAGAACCCCAACCTACTGATTTTCGATCAGTTGCTCTCTCCTTCCTATAACTCCTTCATTTTCAGTATATGCTTTCGCAAGTTTGCAAGATTAATGGCTGAAAAGTGACCTACTTGGAAGGCAGCCTATGTATGTTAAGCCGTTTACTTACAGTGAGTTGGTGAGCCGTACAGGAATCGAACCTGCAACCTACTGATTAAGAGTCAGTCTGGTCTTCTTCCATAATTTACATCTTCTCCCCTCCTTTCCATACACTTACATCAATTCTGGGAATCTGCTTTCGCTCAAAAGCGGAACCTGTTTTCTTGCACATAGATAGGGGAGAAGAGGGTTTTGTTACGGTTTCATTACGTTTCGAGCCAACGAACGCGAACGCAGGCCACTCCGCCTGCTGCGGGGACCTCATCTTTCAACTCGCTTCAGTCCGTACTGCCCTCTATCGGTCTCACCAAACGCAAAGTCAAAAAGCTCGATGCCATTTGCCTGGTGCACGAGGAACGCAGAATCGGCAACCAGCAACTCGCCTACCATGCTCGTCCTTTCATCCTCTGTGGCCTTCCTCTGCGGCGACCGCCCGCGGACCAACTCACCCATACCCGGCGCAACGGCAGCTTCAGCCTGGATATCATCGGGCACCCTCGCTACGGGTTGCCCTTTGGCCAGGATCGCCTGATCCCCGTTTGGGTTGCGACCCTCGCCGTTCTCCAAAAGAGCCGTATGGTCCGTTTTGCCAGTCCCTCTCAGCTCCTCGACTATTTCGAACTACCCAAGAACGGATACCACTATAAGAGAATCGTTCAAGGCTTTCAACGCATCTTTGGCGCCACGATCTTCTTCGGCACGGAGGAGCAGCGCCAGAGAGCGGTCGTGTCCAATTCCGCCCGCTTTCACTTCTTCGACCACATGCAGCTCTGGTACAACCGCGAGCAACCAGTAGAATACCACCGCGAGGAATCCGACAACATTATCACGCTGAGCGAGGCCTTCCACAACGAAATCAACCGCCACAAGATTCCCGTCGAGCGCCGAGTGGTCGCGGCCCTGGCCAATGCTCCCGGCACGCTTGATCTATATGTCTGGCTCGTTTGGAGAAGTTGGAGTCTCCAACCAGGCCGGCAGGCTCGCGTACCGCTTTTCGGAAACGCGGGCTTAGGCCAGCAATTGGGATCGAAAGAGTACGGTCGACCGCGGAATTTCCGGCAGAAGCTCGCCCAATGGCTCCGAGAGGTTAAGGCGTGGTGGCCGGAATGCCCTGCGTCTGCCTCCCCGGATGGATTATTCCTGATCATTTCTTCAGCCAGAAGCTCACCGGCAATCGGCGCCGCGGGTAGCGTGTAAATCCGCAACTCGGGCCTCGGCAATGCCAATTCAGCCACAATTAACGCCGCGTCTGAGTACCCGGCAAACCCAGTGATCGAAACTCAATTGGCGAAGGCCGGCGTCAGGCTCCCTCAACTCTTCAACCCCGCTTTGAAGTTACACGCCCGGCGGACCTCGGGGGCCCATAAGGACAACATCGTTATGTACAGCTTCCGGGTGCCGTCATACGCCACCACCGCCCAAGATGACAGCGAGGACCGCATCAAAGGTTTGTCAACGATGCGTCGAAGTGTTTGCGTGCCATGGAGGGCAGCTTGCGAGTGCACAACCGCTCGGGACTTGAGGGAATTCTATCTACACAACGCCGTGAGGAGCCATTCGCCGATTACTTGTGGGAAGGGCTGTTATCACCGGCCATTGGTTGGGCCAATCCCAAAGAGTTCATTGCCACGCGGTTGGTCAGGAAGGACAAATAGCTTGCTAGCGGGCCGGATTGGACTTCTCCGCTAAGCGCCGATACTACGAGAGGCACCCCCCTCCCACTCGTGTGGAAATAGAATGTTGTT
>JBEKLY010000548.1:0-3284 GCA_050010015.1 Terriglobia bacterium | reverse complement strand
GTTCAGCGTCCGCACAGATTTTTGAAGATCCCTTCGAACTTGCGCTCCAACTTTTATTTAAGGAATTATCGGACACAGTGAAAGCCGACATGGGCAACGGGTTTAGGATGACTTTCGTCGTCGACGAGAGCCAGTCCGCTCAACGGATTGAAAAGGTGTATCTTGAGTTCAAAAGGATAAATCCCGGGCTTGCACTTAACATGGAGGGCCTAACTCATTTGGATGACAAGACCGTACCGCCTTTGCAGGTGGCTGACATGATGGCCAGTGTTGCAAAAGAGGTGTACTTAGAATGGCCCGGAGGATCAGTCCAGACAATTCCGAAGCGTTTAGAGGGTTGCGTCCGAGCCATATGGGTTCCTGACAGCGACGTCTTTGAGGCGATTCTCGCTCACGAAAAGACAAGAAGAGGCTTGACCGACTAGCCCTCCTTCTGGGTCTGTTTCTTCGCTCCGCCCAGCCAAAACAAGATCTGGCGCTGCCCAAAGGCGGTCGGCGATCGCTGCCTCTATCGCAGGGGTGACGCGCAGTGGTTGGTGTTCGTGGTCGATATTGTACCACGCCATGACTAGGCCGGCAGCGGTCATCAGAGCGGACAGCTTCTTGCTGAGACCATTTGTCACCGCGTGGATGCTTCAGGTGCATCCTGCCCGTGCGTGAGCTAAACAGATTCCGGAACTGCGTTGGCAGGCCAAAACGCGGGCCAGTTCGCACACGGTCCGAATGAAGCCTCAAAATGCCAGAGGCGAAAAATTTGTTCAAATCTCGTGCGCCTTCCCCTAACGAAAGAGTGAGAAGGGAATTCGAACTACTCTGCAAAGCCCTTGTCAACCATGTAAGAACGCCGCTGTTCAAAGCTGCGGCTCGGTTTCCATTGAACCCCCGTTCTGCAAATAGTCTGCAATACCCGTGCCACGGAAGGTATGATTGCATATCCTATCTGGTGGTTCAACGCGCCGGATTTTGTACAAACTGAGTATTCCGCAACCGGTAAATGGATGCGATCAATACTCTTCGCCGTCGGATGGCCAAAAAGGAAGCTCTGGATGAAACACGCGGATGAAATAGTACAGCGATTTCTCGACGCATTCGACAGAGCCAAAGATACAAGAGAGAGCACGCATGTAGACTGGCTCGACCGTGACAAGGCGCGGGCTCAGGACGAGCGCGTCGAGGCCCTAGCATACGATCCCGAAAGGGGCTGGCTCGCAATTGAACACACGCTTGTCGAACCTTTCATAGGTGAGAGGAAAAGAATTAAGGGTCCCCTGGGGGCCATCTTCGAGCCGCTCGCAGCAGACGCTTCGCTTCTTGTCGCTGAGCACTTCATAGTTACAGAGGTGCTTCTCCAGGCCGTTCCCAAAGACGTGAACCGCCAACTCGCGCGTTCAGCGCTGAAGGCTTGATTCATAGGTATGAGATAAACTCTTCCCCACGGTCGTTCCCATTGCACAGTCTCAGGCGTCGGGTTTCCACTTTGTGTGACCTTGGAGAAGCAGCACATTCCCGGATTCGAAGGGAATGTCCACGTCAACTATTGCGGAGTCCCCGCCGCATTTGAAGATGTGATCACAAGATCCCTCGATCGTAAGCTTAGCAAGCTGGTCAGGGCACTCGGCGAAAAGGAGAAGGAAGGAAGACTTTGTAAGAGAGTTCTGCTTTTGGAATTGAGCACTCGCGAACGCGGTAATGCGTTTGATGTCAAACGAATCGTCGCGGCCCATCGAAAGGATCACCCCAAATTAGAGAAGGTCGATGAGATTTGGGTCGCCGACCTATGCGCTATACCCTCGCGCCGCTGGGACTATCTCCTCGTTTGGCCTAACGGCGACAACGTCGAGTTCATATGGGCGCCGATTCGCGCTGATTAGATTTCCCTTGCCCAAAAACCCTCCCCTTCAGCTCGCCGCAAGTGGTTGATTCTCAGTGGCTGGATTGCACAGATCGCGCTGCCCGGAATCAGATCATTTTGGGCGCCCCGCCGACAGGCCCAATGAGGCGTGCTTTGAAAACAAGTTTGAAATTCCGTTCGGGGCGCAACGTCCCGTGGCGAACGGCGAGGGGATGGTAGACGATTCTGATATCGAAGTCCGCAACAAGAATCTGAACCGCACTTGGTTGGTGGACGAACTCTCAGGCGGGCAGATCGTACTGGGGCGAGCTTCGATTTACAGAAACTCACTTTGGATAGCGGGCTGGCCTTGTTAGGGTGGAAAGGGAAAAAGGCGGGGGAAGGGAGGGGTGGAAGGATCCGACTTATTGCTTCACGTCAATTGATTCTCATGTGAATGGTCCGCTGTGTACAAGAGCCGCCATGGCATGAAGCGTATAGAGGAGGGTGTCATCGGTCGGAGGAGAATTCCTGGTGCATAGAACCTGACACCTGGAACCTGGCACCGTGTGTTCGGACGCTTTCTCCTCAGGTCAGTCGAACTTCTTGGCGCCCAGAAGGTCCAGGAGCACGTTCGAGGCGAATCTCGAGCCCAGGACGAGGTAGCGCCGCCACAGTCGGCGCGGCTCTTGCACGAGGCGGAAGAACCACTCGAGTCCGTTTTTCTGCATCCAGGCTGGAGCTTGCTTTACGGTTCCGGCGATGAAGTCGAAAGCTGCGCCCACCCCGGCCATTACCGGCACGCCCAGGCGCTCGCGGTGCTCGTACATCCAGCGCTCCTGCTTGGGAGTGCTCAGCCCCACCCAGAGGACGTCCGGCGCCGCCGCCCGGATGCGGCGGTCGACTTCCAGCTTTTCTTCCTCCGTCAGCGGCCGAAAGGGCGGAGAGTAGGTTCCGACGGTGCGCACGTCGTAGCGCCGCCTCAAAACCTCCGCCACGCGCTGCGCCACGCCCGGCCCGCCGCCGTAGAAGTAATGTCGGTAAAAAGGTCCGGTGTTGCAGCAGAACTTTTCCAGCAGTTCCGGCCCATAGACGCGCCGGCGCATGTCGCATCCGTGCCAGCGGCCCAGCCATACCAGCGGCATTCCATCCGCCACCACCAAGTCCGCCGAGTTCAGAATCCGCTTGAACGACGCATCGCGCTGCGCCTCGGTCACGCCGTGCATCCCCGTGAAAGCCACAAAGTGTCCCACCGAGCGCTTCGCGATCCAGCTCTCCATCTCCGCAACCACGTCGATAACCTGTAAGGCATCCACGCGCACGCCGGGCAGCCTGAACGCGCAGGGCGAGGGTGGCAGATTGTCCGGCGCGATCACTTGTTCGAGCACCGGATTGGTCATTGGGCCTACCTCTCAGTTTTCTCAGCGCGCGTTGATAAGCCGCTGGCAGATTT
>JBEKLY010000547.1:0-3292 GCA_050010015.1 Terriglobia bacterium | reverse complement strand
CCCTTCCGGGGCTGTGAATATTAACGCCACGTTCCGTCCCACGGCTCACGCCGTGGGCTACTTTCTGGCGCCGCTCCGCGGCTTTCGAAGTCCCGGCGCCTTAAGTAAACGCTTATGGGGCGAAGCCCCTCCCCCAGAAGTCTTACGGCCAGACGGGTTAGAAGTAGAGTTGGAGACCCATCTGAACCTGACGAGGCGTATTCACCTGGCTGGTGACTTGGCCGAAGTTACCGTTTCCGAAAGTAGTCTGGATGCCGCCAAAGACCGGGTGGTTGAGTGCATTAAAAGCTTCCGCCCGGATTTGCAGTCTCGCGCCCTCTCGCATCTTACTTAACGAGATATCTTTGAACAGAGCCAGAGTTGCGTTGTTGGTTCCCGGCACGCGCAGGTTGGGTTGTTCGCGAGGTGCGTTGCCGATGGTGAAGTTGGGTGGCACGTAAAGTGCTGCCTTAGCATTGGCGAAGTAGCCGTTGGTGAACCACTCCGACTTGGGGTTAGCACGCAGACGGCCGCTCATGTCAGGATACGAAGCTGCGTACCCCCACGGAGCCTCGGCGCCCGTAACACCAATGCTGATGGGTTGGCCATCGTCAAAGCGCCACATGCCGCTGGTTTGCCAACCGCCCAAAACGTAATCCAGGACCGCAGGTATCCTGGAGCCAAACTGTTTGCCTCTTCCGTAGGGGACTTGCCAGATGTAGCTGAACGCGAACACTTGTGGGATGTCCCATTCAGAGAGCGAACGCTCCAGTTTGAAGTCGTTGGGATCGCGCAACGACGAGAATCCACCGATCCAGGTGGTGCTAGTGGAAACCGAGGCATTGTCGATGGACTTCGAGTTCGTGTAGCTTGCCAGCACACTCAGTCCGTGCGACATACGCTTCTCGATCTTCAACTGGAAGGCGTTATAGATAGAGTTGGCAATAG
This sequence comes from Terriglobia bacterium, assembly GCA_050010015.1. GTDB lineage: Bacteria > Acidobacteriota > Terriglobia > UBA7540 > UBA7540 > CAVROP01. The sequence goes on along the minus strand of JBEKLY010000547.1, from coordinate 2,365 downwards.
GAAAGGGCGTCTCGGAGGCGCCACTAAACTGGGGGAAGGGTTGCATGAGGTGGCCAGCCTGAATGGTCGGCGCGCATATGCTACAACCGGTCGTGTTGATGACCCCGTTATACGGATTTGGGACGTACGTACTCAGCGCCGTTACTAAAGCCGGGTTGGTGGCCTCCTGTTCTACCCAAGGCCCCAGAGTCGACAGCGAACCCGAGCCGTAGAAGTAGAGGTGGGTTCCCTTGGTGCCGAGGTAGTTCGCGTCAATCAGCCAGCCTCCGGGAAGTTCATATTGTAAGCCTGCGCTCCAGGTCTGCGTATAGGGTGGGACGTTTTCGTTGCGCACTGGTTCGGTGACGCCGAGGCCCAGGTTGGTCGCGCCTCCTAGCGAAGACCCCGTGGGGAAGAGGAGACCGGTCGGATAAGGATTCGAGACGCGTCCCCAGGGCGTCGAGCCATCATTGTTCATCGTGAGGATGGGACTCGTGATTGACTCGAAACCCTCGTTGCCCGTCGTGCCGGCGCCTTGCGAGCCGAACGTGGTGGGATTGTAGAACAGACCGTAGCCGGTACGAAGCACCAGCTTCTCGCGGAGCCGATAGGCAATGCCCAAGCGAGGGCCGAAATCGTGGTAGGCCGTGTTCACTTCGTGGCGCTGCGCATTGCTGGCATACACCAGACCCCCCACCGGGTGGGTCACATCAGGCGGAGCACCAAGCGCACTAGGCCACGTCGAAGGGTCGATCGCTTTGGGCTTGATGGATTGGGCCAGGGTTGGATCGAACCAGATTTCCTTGTTGTACCGCTCGGTGCGCGGAATCTCCAGGTCATAGCGCAACCCCACGTTGACCGTGAGCTTCTTGGTCGCCTTGAAGTTGTCCTGCGCGAATCCGCCCCAGCGGTAGTTCTGGGTGCTGAAGTGAGGCGATATCTCGTACTCACCCCAGGTGGTGGGATCGGGCACGCCGGTAAGGAAGCTAGCCATGGCATCGCCGCCGCCCCAGTACGGGTACTGCGAGGTGCCATACTGCTGTTCGATCTGCACACCTCCCGGAGCGCCATCCTGGAACCAGTTCTGCTGCTGCACGCGCCACTCGCCCCCGAACTTCAGTTCGTGCCGTCCGCGGACGTGCGTGAGAGTTGCGAGCAGGTGGTAGACCTGGTTGCCATTCTTGTACACGGACCAGGGCTGGGCGCCGATTGATTCATTTCCGTTCGGGCTGACGTATCCACCGTACATATAGAAGTTCGGCGAGGAGATCGTTCCATCGGTGGTGATGTAGGAAGGAAGGCCAAGATTCGTAACAGGACTGAAGCTGGGGAAGTCCTTGGCGATTCCTTGCGTATCCGACAAACCGCGCGTGAATCCCAACGAAACGCTCAACACCGTCGCCGGGCTGATCGCGTAGTTCGTGTTCAGTGCGACCTGCCGCGAGCCGCCGACTCCCGGCCCTTGCGTGCAGGGATCCAGCGCGTTTCCATAGCAGTTCAGTCCGTGATAGGGGCCCGAGCTCATCGAGTAGCGGGCATTGAAATTCACCTTATCGCTGAAGCGCTGGTCGATGCGGAGGTCCCATTGGTTATTGCCGTCGGTGTCGGCGCCCGAAACGGCCCAGTTGTTGTAAGGGTTGTAGTTCGCGTTTCCGACGTTGACGTTGGGCTTGGGGTAGTATGACATCATCTTCGAAGCCACAGGGTCAATGAGGTTGCCGGCGACGGCAGGAATTTGATATTGTGCGGGCAGATTCGGATTGCCGGCGCTCTTGAACGTGGCCATGTTGTTGAATGGAATTGGGACTTGCAGTACGCGCCCAGGGGTTGAGGCACTGTAGTAACCCGAATAAGGATCCCACAGTTGGTAATTCGAGTTGTTGCAGATGCCCTGAGCGTTAAAGGTCGAGTCGCCTTGCTTGGGGTTGGTGCAAATTTCTCCAAAATCGCCAGCTCTTTCGGCGACGGAAGGAACACCGCCCGCGCGCTGGTCACCGCTGGCCTCGCGGACACCGTCGTAGTCGAAGAAGAAGAATGTCTTATCCTTTCGGATCGGACCGCCGACGCTGCCGCCAAACTGGTTGCGCCGCAGGGAAGGAAGCGGGGCGCCCGCCTCGTTGGCGAAGAAATTCTGCGAGTCCAGATCCTTGTTGCGCAAGAACTCGTAAACGTCGCCGTGGAAATTGTCTGTTCCAGACCGCATCACCATGTTGATGTAGGTGTTGCCTGAAAAGCCTTCCTCCGCCGAGTAGTTGTTCTGCATAATCTTGAATTCTTGCACGGAGTCCACATTCGGCTGGAAGAGGGGCGTGTAGATGGCGGTATTCGGCTCATAACTGGTCGCGGAAATGCCGTCGACCAGAAGCTCAGACGTGTCGTTGCGGCC
>JBEKLY010000546.1:0-3347 GCA_050010015.1 Terriglobia bacterium | reverse complement strand
CCAGGAGGCTGCCCAAACCCCGCCACCGAGATTGAAAATGTAGTGCCGACCTTTAAGACCCCTTCGCTAAAAACAAAGCACTTACCCTTCGCCTAACCCCTCAACTGCGAAAGTTCGGCTAAACCCCCATTCCCATCAAAATTGCACTTGACAACGGCGGACGCCTCCGTGATGCTTGGCCGCTTGCCCAACCACATTCCGCGGAATGGGAGGAAACATGCGCTCGAAACTCTTGGCAGTGGCCGCTATTTTGGTGAGCTCGTTGAACCTCAGGGCTCAAACTCGGCCCATCGATCTGAAGCCGATGCTGGAGCAGGAGATCCAGCCGGTTCCAGTTGTGGCCTACCAGTTGAGTCAGTATCTGGCGGCGCGAATTCCCAAGCTGCCTTCTCCTGCGTCGGCGGCGCAGTGGACTTCCGAGGAAAAGCGCTGGCGCGAGCATATCCTGAAGGACGTCGCCTATCACGGCTGGCCGCGCGAATGGGTGGATGCGGCGCCGAAGTTTGAAGACCTGGGAGCTTTTGAAACCGGTCACGGCTATCGCTGGCACAAGCTTCGGTTCGAAATCGTGCCGGGGTTCAGTTCGACGGCGATTCTCTACGAACCCGAACCGCTGGCGGGACGTGCGCCGGCGATTCTGAACGTGAACGGACACGACCCGCTGGGGAATGCCGCCGAGTACAAGCAGAAACGCGCCATCAATTTCGCCAAGCGCGGCATCGTGGCCCTCAACCTGGAGTGGATGGGTTGCGGCGAACTCCACCAGCCGGAGAATGCGCACGACTTCGGCGCGCACTTGGACCTGATGGGCGCTAACGAATTGGGCTTGTTCTTCCTGGCCATGCGTCGAGGCGTGGATTACCTTGCCTCGCTCCCGCAGGTGGACCCCGTGCGGCTGGGCGTCACGGGTCTTTCCGGCGGCGGCTGGCAAACCATCGTGCTGGCAGGGCTCGACCCGAGAATCAAGGTCGCGGTCGAGGTGGCCGGCTTCGGCTCTCTCGAAACGAACATTACGCACCCGGTGGACACGGACGAAGTCGAAGAAGATCCCACCGACTTTGACGCGGGATTCGACTACACTCTCCTCACCGCCCTGCGCGCCCCGCGCCCCACTCTCCTCATCCACAATGCGGAGGACACCTGCTGTTTCCGCGCCGACCTCGTGAAACCCTACATCTATACCGATATCCAGCCCTTCTTCAAGCTCTACGGAGCGGAGACGGCCTTCGCGTTCCATGAGAATCGCGACCCCGGGACCCACAACTATCAGCTCGACAACCGCGAGGCCGCCTACAAGTTCTTCACCACTCACTTCAATCTGCCTGTGGCTACGGCGGAGATCCCCAGCGACGCCGAAATCAAGAGCCGCGAAGAGCTGGTGGTGGGTCTGGCCAAAGACAACCTCACGATTCTCGGCTTAGCGCGGAAAATGGCGGCGGCAATCGAGCGGGATCCTGTCCCCACGGATTCCTCCGCACGAGCCGCCTGGGCGGCGAGGGAGCGCTCCAAGCTCGAGTCCGACGTGAGGTATAAACCAGTGAAGATCGCAACCGCCTGGAGGATGTGGAACACCAAGAACAAAGGACTCGAGACCATCTCCTACCGCTTTGACTTCGACAACCGGCTCACGGCCACAGGCGTTTGGCTGAAGGCCCTCGTTGCGCCCGCCGGCGCGCCCGCCACCCTGGTCCTGAACGACAAGGGGAGAAGGGAAGCCGGCATGGTGGTCTCCGACCGCGTCAATCGCGGGGAACAGGTGCTCGCGCTGGACCCGCTTTTCATGGGCGAGACGATTCCCCAGAAACCCGACCCGACGGATTGGGAGTTGCTGGTCGCGACCACCGGCGACCGGCCGCTCGGAATCGAGGCGGGCCAGGTGATTGCGGCTGCGAAGTGGCTTCGGCAGATCTCGGGGCAGCCTTCCGTGCGCCTCGAAACCAGCGGGATTCGGAGTGAGGTCGTGGGCCTCGTCGCTGCGGCGCTCGAACCCTCCCTCTTTTCCGAGCAGGTGAGCCGCCAGGCGATGTCTAGCCTCGGCTTCCTGCTCGAGACGCCTGTCATCTTTCGGGCCGCGCCGGAGCTTTTCTGCCTGGACCTGTTCAAGGACTTCGATATCGATCACCTAGCCGCCCTGGCCGCGCCAACCACAGTGGCGTTGCGCGACTACGCCCCAGCGTCGGCGTTCCCGATGCCGCCGCCAGAGCCTGAGGATTGATAGATGTAAGTCGTTTATTTTCAGTATATTAAAGGCAATATGCTGGTAAGTCTGGTGTTTTCATAGGCATAGAGGCACGACGGGGTGAAATCCAGAGGTCTTCGTTTGTTTTCATAGACATTCTCGCTTTGTTCCCCGACTTTTGGAGTGCGGCAGCGAAGCTGCCGCCGTCGAATCGCGATTTGGCGAGCCTTGCTCGATCTCCGGGAAGAAAGCAGCAACCCGGCAACCCGCACTGGCGCCCCAGTCCGTAAATTCTTCAAACCGATCCTTTGTTTTCATAGACATTCTCGCTTTGTTCCGCGAGTTCTTGATCAAACACCCTCGCTTCTTCTACGCATCGGCGACGATTTGTCGCCGGACCGCCCCGCCTCGTGGGGGCCCCCTTCTGGGTGCCCGCCTTCGGCACAGAGCCCAGAGTTACTTCCCACGATTTAGGTTTCGTTCTTCCGTTCCTCTCCCAACCGTCAGAAAGGCCCTTCCCGGCCCTGGATTCGGGCCGCCCCCATTCCCACGTAAGTAGGCTAGCAAAACTTTAGGCTTTTGTCAAGCAAAAAATAGTCCAGCAAATAGTCCCTACTCGAAAGAGCGAAGGGCCCTGGGTCAACTCGCGTTCAAGTGCCGCGTCAAAGGTTGTCGGACGATGCGTCCGCGCTGCCCGCCTGCCCTGCCGCGGCTCCGGCCTGCGACTTTCGACCACCGCCGCCCGGTCCAGCGCGTCCTCCAATTCGCTCACAAGTTGCGACCAATCGCGCCGACTAATTATACCGAGCATGCAAGTCAAGGATAACTTTCGGCTGCGATATGACGCAATGGGCTTGACGCTGTTTCAAAACCTCCTGCACCGATTGCGACGGAGATGGTCGACGACGCGCGAAGCCGTGCTCCCCGGAGGGGAGCAACTTGAGTAGCCGGGGGTGAAACCCCCGGACCCGACCCCACACCCCGCCTTCGGCACCCCTCTCCCCGCGGGCGGGGAGAGGGGAAAGGTGGTGAGGGGGCGACGTCTCCCGGGGGCGTTGCCCCATAAGCGTTTACTTAAGGATTGCTTTCGGTCTGGGGTTCAGTTATGCTTCGGGTCTATGAGCCAAACGCTGGCGGTCTTTGAGGAGTTGGACGATTGGGAAGTGTT
>JBEKLY010000545.1:0-3363 GCA_050010015.1 Terriglobia bacterium | reverse complement strand
TTGCTGTCTACTACGTCGAAGACTTTAATGATTTTGGGAGCCTGGGGATAATGCGTCCAGCCTGTGTCCACAAGGTAGAGCAATTTGTAGTCCGGTGAAAAGCAGAGGCCGTTGGGCTTGTAAGCCTCATCCGTGACCATATCCATTTTTCCCGTCTTGCCGTCAATCCGGTAGACGGCCTCCTTAAGCTCCATAGGCGCGAGGTGGCCTTCGTAGTTCGTCAGGATGCCGTAGCCTGGATCAGTGAACCAGATGCCACCGTCGGGGTGCACCACGATATCGTTGGGCGCGTTGAAGGGCTTCCCCTGCCAGCGGTCCGCCAGGATGGTGACCGATCCATCGTGTTCATAGCGGACCACGCGGCGGGTGTTGTGCTCACAGGTCAGCAGTCGCCCCTCGAAATCAAACGTATTGCCGTTGGCGTAGTTGGAGGGCTTGTGGAATTCGCTGACGTGACCGTCCTCTTCCAGCCATCGCAGGTGTCGATCGTTGGGGATATCGCTGAAAACCAGGTAGCGCCCGCCGCCGTTCCACGCGGGCCCCTCGGCCCAAAGCAAGCCCGTGTAAAGGCGCTCGATGGGAGTGCTCTTGACCCAGTACTTGTTGAACCGTTTGTCCAGCGAGATGATGTCCGGATCGGGATAATGGACGGGGTTCTTACCGCTCCAGTCGCGCTGCCCCGCTACCGCCGAGGCTGCGGCCGCGGCGCCGGCGAACGTCGTAGCGAGAAAGGTTCGCCTGTCGAAATTAGGACGTGAGTCGTGTTTGGCATCGGTTTTCATGGCTGGAATTTCCCTCCTTGGTGTCGCCTAGTCGAGCAAAAACCCCTCACCCGTCCCGCTCCGGCTGATGAAAGCGCCGGAGCGCGACACCCTCTCCCCAAGGGAGAGGGCTGATCATTCTGCTCGTCACTCGTCACTTGTCACTCGTCACTGCCTTCAGTAAAGGTATCTCCCCGACTGCTCAACCCCCTTGGGCAAGAACGCGGAAAACTCCCTAAGCTTTTGCATCAAGGGGAGAGTTTCCGATTCATCGACGGCGTAGATGGAAACCGCAGCGCCGCCCGCCACAACGTTGTCGGGCAGCGTCCATCTGCCCACCCAGACCCATTCGTGCGGCAGGCCGCCGATTTCCCCCGCATACCAGTCGTCGTAAACCATTGCGACCTTAACTCCGTTATCCCGTGACAAGCGCAGGATATCCGGAGTGTGATACTCGTGGCGGAGCCTCAACTCGGTGACTTTATAATTACCCAGCCCCCACAAATCCAGGCAATGGACGTCCGCCAGGAAATTGACGGCGCCGATATCGTTCAAGGCGATGGTCGAATCCTGATAATACCTCTCGATGAATCTTGCCATTTGATATTGTTGTTCGTAGATATTCTTCGAAGCCTGGGGAAGATAGATCAACGCCGCGCCGGCCCGCACGAGACAGGGGTAGAAGAGGAATGCCGCAAGGACCAACGCGGCAACGTGCTTGGGGACCAAGGCGCGATCGCCAGGTGTTCCAAAAAGTTTGTCGGGAAGCAGGTCGGCGGACTGGGCGGCAATGACCACGATCCCGAGGGCCACGAGGTAAGACTCGTGCCGGAAGAACAAGGCGACCCTGCAGAACTGAAGGTGAGCGAGAGTGATCGGCACGAAGATCGCGGCCATCAGATGCCGGCTATCCCAGAAGCTGTTGCGTTTATCGAAAGCGTAGAAGGCGAGAAACAGAGAGGCCGCTACCAGTGTGACAAGGTGGGGCGCCGCTTTGATGTTGCCGTAGGCCGGGCCGAATACGGAATCAAGCGCTCTGCCCAAACTATCGAAGCGCGGAAAATAGCCCTTCAGAAGGACGGAACTGGGGAGCCACGACCAACCCTTCGCCAGTCCGATCGCGCCGTAAAGCAGCACTGAGGAAAAACCAGCCGCTCCCGCGGCCAATCCCGTCCTCCATCGGCCCCGCAGAAAGAAGAGCGCGCTGATGACCAGAATCAAAAACATTCCCTCATACCGAACCGCCGTAAGCACGGGCGCGAGCGCCAGCAGGAAGATCAGGTCGCGGCGCGCCGTGGCTGGGCTCTCGCGAGAAAGCAGCCGTGCCGCGAGGAATGTGAGGAGAATCGTCAAAGCGGCGTGAAGCGGGTGCTCCGAACCGATGCAGATGAGAGTGGGCAGAGGCGTAAAGAAAATCAAAATCAGCAGAACGCAGAAGGTGAGCCTGGGCGAAAGCTTGTACCAGCGCAGAACAACGTACGCCGCCCACAACATAAGTGCGGCGCAAAGCAGGCTGAGGTAAAACGGCGATGTCTCGCTGACCCCCAAAAGCAGGTAAGCGACCGCGATGAGGAACGTCCACAAAGGCGAAGAGGAAGCCGATGTGAATCCGAAGCGCGTGATCCCCCAAACGCCGTGCAGCGCGAAGTTTTTGGCCATGGCCATTTGAATGTAGGGGTCATCAAGAGCGAAAACCAGGTGGCCATTCTCCCGCAGGATGAGAAGCGTGGAAAGCACCCCCATCGTCACGCACAAAATGACGAAACTGGCAAACAAGGGCCAATGTTTGATCAGATTTCTGCTCATAGTAAATTTCGTGTCCGGCAATAGAGCTGCCGCTTTATCACCGCCCACTACAGGCTGCCCCCCTCATGGCTCATCCGAAGACGGGCCTCACATTTTACCCCAAAAAGACTCGCTGGCCGCTCGAATTCACTCGGGAAGAACCGCCATGCCGATGCCGGGTTAAGGTGCGCCCGCGGCAGGGACCGTCTTTGCGCCCAGTGTTCATGGGCCGTAGCTTCGTTTACGCACTACAGGTTGCTTCGCGCAGGCGCGCGAAGTGGTGACTTTGAGTGCGCATCACGGGGCATTGGAAAAATATTTTCTGAAACCCCTTGACAAGAGCTTATCCCTTCGCTAAGATTGAGAATTGTTCTGCAGGGCAATCAGCCTACAGAGCAGGTGGTGGAAAGACCAGCAAGGCAGATAAGAGAAGCCTCGAGCGTAAGCCTTTCCAACCTTTCCCAATCGGGAGACCCCGCCATCGGCGGGAGACAAAAGCTCTTTGACAATTGAGTTGAGCATGCCACGTCAATCGGACTAAGTCTTTCGAGGACTGAAGTCCAAATGCTGAGCGACACGTTCGGCCCACTTGGCAAGTCCTGTGAAGATCTAAAGGCGAGTTCATCTCGCCATAGGACAAGGGGTGGAACGTTCATCTCCTTCCGGAAGTGAACCGGGAGGGGAAACTCACAAGATATACGCTCGCAGGCTAGGCCTGTGGGCGAGCCAAATTTCAAACGAGAGTTTGATCCTGGCTCAGAATCAACGCTGGCGGCGTGCCTAACACATGCAAGTCGAACGAGAAAGCGGGGGCAAC
>JBEKLY010000544.1:0-3380 GCA_050010015.1 Terriglobia bacterium | reverse complement strand
CACCTCCCAGAAGGTGCGGTCCACATCCCAAGGGAAGTACACCACGCGTCCGCGTCCAATCTCACGAATGAAAACCCCCGCTTCATTCCTCGTGGCCGGACGCGGGAAAACCTCTTCCATGGGAAGATCGGGATACGTGGGAACAACCGTCAGCGGACAGTACGCGGCTTCTTCGGCAGGATTCACGTTCACTCGATTCACTCCGTTGATGATGCGTGTTGCATCTTCCATCCCGGACAACAGTGGGTGGAAACGGCCGGTCGCCGGGTCCTTCTCCAAGGTCAGATAGGAGTTCAACATCGGCCCTTCCACCCTGCCGGCAAACGAAGCACCGAACAGGGAGGCAAGCCCGAAGTCCTTTCTGCGGACGCCCCATTCGTCATAGAGCGACGTTTCATAAGTGGCGATAACACTCCCACCGTTGGTCACGTATTCGGTGATCTGATCGCATTGTTTCGTAGAAAGCGCTGCAATGTTCGGCAGGATCAGCGTACGGAAAGGCCCCACGTGCTCAGAGTCGAGCAACCCGTCATGGATCATCTCGAAGGGAATCCGAGCTTCAACGAGCGCCTGGTAAAAGCCGAGAGCGGGATCTTCCACCTTGGCCAGCGCCTGCTCGCCTCCATAAAATGCGGCGGTCTGTTGTGAATACACCATGGCAACCCGGGCCAGCGAAGCTTCATTCCGCAGGTACCGCTCATTCCGGTAGTGCCAGTTATAGAGTTCTTCGACGACGGGAAGCCACCGCCGGTCGATCGGCTTGGCGTTGAACTTGGTGCACCAGGGGCGCAAACCGTGGGCAATGCCGTCCGCAACCCACGTTCGGATCTCGTCGCCGTTTTGAACGGAGTCCTTCCACCGGTACTTTTCGGTATGGCCGACATTGAAGATTCCGGCAATCGCCTTGAGCCCCAGTGTGGCGCGGTATTCCTTGCCATTCTTGCCGTTGGCCCATGGCGGCATCACTCCACTGCGCCCTTGCCGATCGGCGAACAATGTGGGGGCCATCTCGCCGATGGTTTTCATGTCGAGTCCGCTCAGCGCCCCGCCCCCGGCATTCGCGATGTAGCTGGCGGCTGGATTGATGGCTTTAATGGCGGAATCCCAGATGCGCCACAGCTCGAAGAGCCGTTTCTCGCGCCAAACGATGTACTGGCGGCGCGCCGGATCCTGCGGGTCGCCGGTGCGTGGCAGATCCATTCCTGAGTACGCCCGGAAGTTCTCCTGACAGTGAGAGCAGTAGCACATGCCCGAACCGTCCCAGCGGTTCGAGAAGATTCCGTCGATCTGGTAGAGCCTCACGATCTCCTGAGTCACGGTGGTCATGAACTCGAAGTTGTAGGGACCGAGGGCGCAAGTAATCCAGAAGTCTGGGTCAGACTTGTGCCGCTGCTTTCTACCCTCGGCGTCAACCATGATCCAGTCCGGATGCGCGTCGTAGACATCTTGATGCACGGCATGAGGGTCGGTCCGGCCAATCACGTTCATGCCCAAATCGCGGCAACCCTTTACCATGTCGCCGAAAGGATCACTATTGCCCAGCCATTTGCTTCGGTAATGAAGAGGAATCTCGGTGGGATAAAAGGCGACGCACCCTCCGGCACTGAGGCATGCGGCGTCGGCGTGAATGCGGCGGAAAAAATCCAGCCAAAAGCCGGGATCGTAGTTGCCCGGATCGTCCTCGACGAAGGCGAGTTGCGCCCAGCGCATCGGGCGGTCGTACCATCCTGTTGGGTCTCGCCCGGTTATGGCGCCGGAACTGCCCGGGCCGCGCGTGGCCAGCAACGTTCCGATGGCGAATGATTCGAGAAAATCTCGCCGGTTTACCATAAAGCCTCCTAACTCTTCACACCCGTCGGCAGCTCTTTTCCAGATGCGCGCTGCCCCTCATGCGTTGACCCATCCGTCGCCGGTCCTTTGTTTTCTATAACATTCTCGCTTTGTTCCGGTGATTTTGGTGTTTCGGCAGCGTTTTCCTCTTTCGGATTTTCTGACGCCTGATTCGCTGGCTGGCGCAGACCCCTGCCGTTTGGGGTCTGCGTTTCCCGAAGGGAAGGTGGCGCTTCGCTACCCTGCCCTGAATCGCAGACACTGGACGGCGTGTCTGTGCTAGCCTCGAGCCCCACGAGCTTACTCAGTTCCTCGGCTTCCCGGTCGTTCGACTCATTGTCGGGAGGGCCGGCCTCCTGTTCCGACGGGTGGCGCATACATCCCGACGGTTTTTGTCGGGATGTATGCGCCTCTTGGGCATGTTCTTTGCGCATGGTCAGCAGAATTCTCACTTTGCGATCGATCGCCCGGTCGAGCGCCATTTCCAGGCGCAGCACCATGTTCGCCGTCTCGTCTTCCGGAGCGAGGCACGAGTCCCGCGCAATCGCGTCCTTCTCCTCCTGCGCCTGCATCTCGTCCGCAAACGCCGCCTCGACCGCCACCGCCTGCTCCTCCAGCAGGCCGAGCAGTTCCTGGTAGCGCGCCTCCACCCCCGCCTCGTCCCCGAAGCTTTCCTTCACGTACTTGTCTAGCTCTGCCTGGTCCTGCTTCTCGCGCAGGTACGCCCAGTTCGTGAAGAGCCCAAGCAGGTGGCCGATCTGCCGGGGCCGCCACCCCAACTCTCCCTTGTAGTAGCTTTCGATCTGGTTCTGCTGGGCGGGCGTAAAGACCCGCCGCCGGACCTGCTCGCGAATCAGCCCCCAAAGCGAAATCAGCATGCGCAGCCGCACCAAGGGGTGGTTGGGCTTGGGCAGATCGAGCGCCACCGCCTCGCACTGTGAGGGTTCGAACGTCACCTCAGCGAGGGCCCGGGTGAGCCCGCGCCGCCGCTCCTCGACCTCCCGGAGAGCCTCCCGCATCAGGCCCGTCTCCATGCGCTCGATCCGCTGGCGACGCCAGTAGAGCCTCGACAAGTCGTCAATCTGCCGGTCCCAGAGCGCGTCACCAGGGCCGTAAGCGGTTGCAAGTTCGCGCTTCAGGGCGGCGAACCGCTCGGGATCTTCGCCGAGGGCCCGCATGACGGCAGCCTCGTTTTCGGGCGCGGCATCACACCCGTGCTTCAAGGCATTCATTTTCATGCGCTCTTTTCCGGCCTCGCTGCGAGGTCCGGTCGAGCGCTCGGAATTGTGCCGGCCGGCATCGACACGCCGGGGAGTAAGACAGGGAGCTTTGCGTAAAGACATAGTATTCTCCATCGTCAGAAAAGTTCGGGGGCAGGGGCGGCAGGCAAACCGTCCCACAAACGGTGAGACAGACGTTCACAGTCCTTACAGGTTAGCAGAACCAGGGCTAGGTTGTCAAGCCCAGAATGATACGCTAGATAACTGGATGAGACAGCCCTCTCCCTTGGGGAGCCCGTGTGGGAACCCCTTTCGAGCTGTCATTCCGAG
>JBEKLY010000543.1:0-3404 GCA_050010015.1 Terriglobia bacterium | reverse complement strand
AATTCACAGTGCTTCATACCTTTGACGGAACGGACGGAGGTCCATATCCTGACTCATGGCTGGTTCAGGATAATGAGGGCAACCTTTATGGCATGACGGGCAACGGAGGCAACTTGAGCGATTGCTCTGGCCCGCCGTTCACTTACACGACGACCGGCAGCCCCCTCGGATGCGGGGTGGTGTTCAAAGTGGACAGGGAAGGCAAGGAGAGCGTGCTCTACAGCTTTACAGGAGGCGCAGACGGAGGAGAGACGTTCGCCAGTTTGGTCCGAGACGCCGCGGGCAACTTTTATGGTACCGCTAACTACGGAGGCAACCTCAGCGACTGTGCTCCCATCGGCTGCGGAGTGGTCTTCAAGCTGGATCCAGCCGGCAAAGAGACTGTCCTCTACACCTTCACCGGAGGCACGGACGGGGCGTACCCTGAAGGAAATCTGCTCCTGGATGAGAAGGGCGACCTCTACGGCACGGCGTCTGGCGGTGGCGACCCGACGTGCCAGTGCGGCGTCGTTTTCAAGATCGCACTTCGCGGCGGCGAGCACAATGATTTCTAGTAATTCAGTTCGGGTAGGGGCACGCCATGGCGTGCCCCTATATTTGTTGGCAGCCAGCGGGCTCAAGATGTCAGGGGTCACGTTTCTATTCGCGTTCTTTTGTGGGAGGTGGACATGCTCATTGAAAAGACGCATCGCAACTCAGTTAAGGCATTCGCGGCAATCCCGGTTTTGACCATATTGCTAAGCTCCATTCCGGCGCGGGCTCAGAGCGGCGCCGCCAGTTACGTTTTCCTGATAGGTTCGGGGTCTCTTTGCGACGCTGGCGACTCCGGCACCTGCCCGGCCGTGGTCAAGTCCGAAGGCGGTGACACTTTTGAAATCAGTGGCGCCGGGATATTCAATCCCCAGCAGAAGACCGTGATGGCTACCGGGACATTCACCCATCGGTCGCTTGACGGGAATGCGCTCGAGACGGGCATCTGGGTCGCCGATGAAATCGTGAGCTTCGACCCCTACGGTGCTTCGCCGAGTGCGCTGATGCGAGGAGGCGGGGCGCTGGGGCCTGCATCCTTCGGCTCGGCGCGCTCGCGTATGTTTGCGACCTCGATGCCAGCCGGCGGCTTGGCCGTCCTTCACATCCACCTCTTGCCGATGCGGGGGGCAGCGAAAACCGCGACACTGCAAGTGAACTGTGCTCTCGGCAAGGTGCCTGTCGAACATCCAACGGAAGGAGTAAGGCTGGCTTTTGAGAGAGGCGGTACAGAATACGATGACGAAGTGAGCGGGCGAGTTCTGTTCCTCCTGACGAGGCCCGGAGCCAGCACTGCGGCGAAATCGCGAAATTCGGAAGTTGATACAAAACCGGCGCCCACCGAGCTGCCGCAGTGAGTTAAATATGCGGGAAATTAAACCGGAGCCAGCACGGGGCGCATTCAAAATGGATTGGGAATGAAAAGTCGGCTTCCCGCCCGGTATCCCTCAGCAGGAAGGCCCTGCCGCGGCTTGAAGCCCTCCTCCACCAGGGCAAGAGTCAGGCTGAATGCGCCAAGGTCTTCGGCGTGTCCGTTCGGACAATCGGGCGCACCGTAATCCGAATGAAGAATATGGCATGAGGTGAGCCATCTGACGCGGCGGCTGTTTGGAGCTATGCTGGGCAGGATCACGGCGTTGCCCTTGCCGGCCGGGCAGGCGAGCTGACGACCGGATCGGATTTCAGCGACGAGAGAGGCAGGGGAGCGGCAGAGTGTCGCCGGTTTCGGTCGAAAACGGGTCAGTTTCGGTGTTTGGGGTTCCAGGGAAAGGCGAAAATGGCACCATCCGTGCCCCGTGGGAGCACCTCACATTGGAAATGCGACTTACAATAGCATTCAGTGGCAGTTGGGTGTAAGTTATCGACCGTTGGAAAATTGAAAACGGAAATTCCGGCTAACATGCTGTGTTGTCGTAACGACGACATTTGGCGGGAAGGACGGGTCATGGACAACCATCGCTTTCTGGGCCGCTCGCCCATCACCATCTCGCCCATTGGCCTTGGCTGCTGGCAGTTCTCCGAGGGCCAGGGGTTCGCCGGCCGCTATTGGCCGGCCTTGCCGCAGGAGACTGCAAATCAGATCGTCGCGGCCAGCCTCGCTGCCGACATCAATTGGTTCGACACTGCCGAGGCTTACGGTGGTGGGCGCTCGGAGGCGGCGCTCGCCAAGGCCCTGACGGCTGCCGGCAAGAAGAACGGGGACGTGGTAGTGGCCACGAAGTGGTGGCCCATCTGGCGAACCGCCGGGAACATCAAGGCGACGATCGACGCGCGTCTGGCGTTTCTGGCGCCGTTCGGTATTGACCTTTACCAGATCCACCAGCCCTTTGCCCTGGCCTCGACTGCGGCGCTGATGCACGCTATGGCCGACCTAGTCGCAGATCAGCGAATCCGCACAGTGGGCGTGAGCAACTTTTCAGCGGCAAGAATGCGCGCTGCGCATCAGGTCCTGGCCACGCGGGGAATTCACCTTGTCTCGAACCAGGTGCGCTACAACCTCCTGTATCGGCGGATCGAGAAGAACGGGGTCCTCAAGACTGCCCTGGAACTGGGCATCACGATCATCGCCTACTCGCCGCTCGCGCAAGGGATCCTTTCGGGCAAGTATCACCGCGACCCGGATATTATCCGTTCCCGGCCGGGTCCCAGGAAGTGGATGACGGCGTTTCGGCGCCGCGGCCTGGAGCGCTCGAGGGCGCTCGTAGCCGCACTCGAGGAAATCGCCCGTGCGCATGGCGCCACGCCCTCGCAGGTGGCGCTCAACTGGCTCGCGAATTTTCACGGGGACACGGTGGTGGTTATCCCCGGAGCCACGAGCGTCGCGCAGGCAGAGGAGAACGCCGGCGCGATGAGCTTCCGACTCAGCGACGCCGAGCTGAAGTGGCTCGACGAGCTTTCGCGACCTTTTTGTTGAATGTGGAGATCCGTCTTTAGATTTAGCCCTTGACTTATCACCGTCAATGCGCAGAAGTGTAGCACCTGGGTCCCGCGCTGCCCGGAAGATGGCCGCCGGCCAATATAGATCCTGTGTAACGGCGTGTTTACCGAGAATTTCTGCTCCCAGATTCCTGGCGAGTCCCCATTTCACCAGTGACTTCCATGTGATTGATTGCCCTGCGAGCGGATCCGGCCTGAAAAGTCGCCTACCCATCGACAATCCTGGCGTTTGGCCGGATTCCGGCGTTGATGGGCGTTTTTCGTTGTGCGCCGGGATAAACCGGCATGTTGTTGGGAATGCAAGAGTCCTACAAGAAAGGAGAAAGCGACTCCATCTTGGCCCCGAGTCTTACGGACGGCGTCGCGAGGCGTCGGTCGAAGCGTAGACAGGGGTATCGGTGGGCCGGGCTATTGAGCTTCGAAAAACGCGGATCAGGGTG
>JBEKLY010000542.1:0-3409 GCA_050010015.1 Terriglobia bacterium | reverse complement strand
AGGAGGACAACTGGGCGTCGGAAAGGCCGTCAAAAGCGCTGTTGACGGATCGGGCAGACCGGTTGACACACCGACCGCGGGTCAGCTGCCCAGCCTGGTTTCTTACTGTCTGAATCGCAGATTAGGGGGCCTGTAAATGTAAACTATAGGGCGGCGTAGGTCCAGCCTAGTGCGTAGTTGCAGAAGTTAGCGTTCTTAATTCGTTTGGCGTCGGAAGGGCGGGGCTAAACGGGCTGCGGAAAGAGTTTTTCTGTCATGCTGAGCGAAGCGAAGCATCTCAGTATCTCGTTGAAAACAAGCAAATGCAGTTCCTTCGCTGCGCTCAGGACGACAGCCCGGGGACTTCTTCCGCAGCCTGCAAAGCCCCGCCCTTCCAGGGCTAAGAATAATTGCGCTTATCAACACAACTAAGCACTAGGGGGCGTCTTCCATGGTGTCTCGATAGGGTCGCTGCGACTCATACAATTTGATACGGGTGTTAAGACCCTCGACAAATTGTCCTCGGGGCTGCTGACTGGCCAATTCCAAAGCCTTGTGCGCGGTGGCCACAGCGTCTGCGAACCTTCCCACCTCGGCGTAGGCGGCCGCCAGAGTATCGAGGTAGACGGGATTCCGCGCCTCCGAAAGCTGCACCGCGCGCTCGGCCAATTTTACCGCTTCCTCGCCATTGCGATCCGAAGCGTTGGGGCTTGCAGCCAGAGCGTGGGCGGCGTCGTTCATGGCCGGCACGAAATTTGGATCGACACGCAGCGCTGCTCGCCACTGAGCCAGCGCCTCCTGGGTGCGTCCTGAGGAAAAATACAGCGAGGCCCCAAGATAATAGTGGGCTTCCACCAAGTCGGGTTTGATGGCCAGCGCCTTCTGCAAATGAGGGATAGCTTGGTCGAATTGCCCTTCCACGGCCAGGAGGCGGCCTAGTTCGCTTTGGGCCTCCGCGAACTCCGGATTGATCTCAAGGGCTCGTTCAAAGTGCGGAACGGCCTGGTCAGGGTGGCCCGACATCGCCAAAGCGCGGCCAAGGTTGCGGTGGGCGTCGGCGTAATTGGGATCGATCTCCAAGGCCTTGTTGAACTCCGCCATGGCTTCGTCGAAACGCCCTTTGCTGGCCAGGGCGAGGCCCAGGTGGTCGTGCAGGTCCGGGGATTCAGGGTAGTACTCTAAGCCTTTCTCGAAAGTGACAATCGCCCCGTCCGGCTTTCCTGCCGCCAGCAGGGTGCGCCCGAGGTTGTTGTAAATCGTGTGATATTGGGGATTCAACTCCAGGGCTTTTTCAAATTCCGGGATCGCCTCCGTGTATCGGCCGGTGCGGGTTAGGGCTGTAGCCAGGTTGTTGTGAATGCGGGAATCATCCGGGTTTGTCGACAGGAGTTCTTCCCACGCGGCGATAGCGGCCTCGAATTGACCTTTGTCGCCCAGTTCCGCGGCGTGATCGAATTTCTTGTACATTTCGACAGCGGGCGTGGCGATGGCCACGATGCCGTCTTGCGGAATGTTCACGAATTCGGGAAGGTTCACGGCGCGATTTGCGGCAGTTGAATTCTCCACCAGAATGGCGGGACTGTCGTTGCCCTGCTCATCGATGTGGGTGAGGTACATCTGCGTGTAGGGCGAGCGCGCTTTCGAGGAAAACACCAGCCAGCGGCCATTCGGTGAGAAACTGTGCCAGGAGTTCATGAGCGGCGTATTGCAGCGCATGCGCCGCGCTTGCCCGCCTGCGGCCGGCACGATCCAAAGCTGGCTGTCGGGGCGCATCAGTTGGGCGTTGCGGCACTTCACGAAGACGATCCAGCGCCCGTCCGGCGAGACTTTGGGAAACGTGTTGCTCATCCCGTTGTCAGACGCGCCCGCGATGGCCACTGCCTGCCCGCCTTTGCCGCCGTTAAAAGGAACCCGGTAGAGGTCGTACTGAATTTGCACCTCGATCGGATCGTTGGCGTAGGCCGCCATCTTCCCGTCGGGAGGATAAGGCTCCTTGGCCTTGGCTCGCGCAAACACCAGGTAGCTGCCGTCGGGGCTCCAGACGCCGTCCGCCTGCACGTAGTCAGGATCATCCGCGCCGGGCAAAGGTTCCCGGCGGCCGGTTTCGCGGCTGTACCAGGCGAGAATTCCGCGCGTGGGATAGAACACTTGAAGAAAGCGATAGTCCTTGAAATTGACAACGTAATAGTTGTTCTGGGGAGCCCGATCCGCCGTGTTCACGGTGGTCACCACGTACTTCCCATCCGGAGAAACTTGCGACATGAACCCCACACGATTCAGGCTCACCTTCGGGTCCTGCGCGGGGTTCCAATTAACCATATCGCTGGTGTTGATGGTCATCTGGCGCTCGACGGGGACGATCGCGTAGAGCCCTTTGTCATTGGCGGGACCGTCCATGTCCATGCCCATCGTCTTTCCATCGCGTGAAAAGGAATGGCAATTCGCGCAGGTGACCATGTCCTTCAGAACCACGCGGCTCTCGTTTTTTCCGATGTCGCGCAGCCGCCATTGGATCAGCCGAATAGCATTCGGAGCCAGCGGTTTGATGATTCCCTTTTCAGTTTCGGAGGGCATTAACGGCACGTCGCGATAGAAGATGGGCGCACCGGCGGGATCTCTCGAGGTAGTGATCGTAACGCGGCCGGTTGACACGGCATGTTTGGAGTCTTGTGCGCCGAACCCGCTGATGGTTACAACTGCGGGGCCTGCCACTGAGTGCTGCTTGATCGCATCCCAGACCTGAGCAGTGGGAATCCAGGTGTGCGCCGCAGCCTGCTCCGCGGTGAGAGTCGGCAACTGGTTCGTTGCGGAGACGCAACGCTGGTCAATCTCGCCGATCGGCAGGGGCTTGCCGGCGGATTCGGCGAGCAAGCGGGCTGAGCCGTCCGCGAAGGAGATGTCAATTCGCCAATGCGTGGCGCTTCCCGCGGCGTCGCGCCAGATGAATGTTGGCGGGATAATCTCAGGAGGGAAAATCGAGTCTTCCAGGGGATAGTCGATGGTGATCGAGGCAAGGTGCGCCGTCGACCCCGCTGCGCCGCTCTTCGGCTGAGCGGCCGCACGGTCACCGCGCGTTGACACGCCCGCGACGATTGTGCCCAGCATGAGCAGGATGAATGCGGTCCTGTTTCGAGCGACGCCTCGAGCGTAACGGCTTGTTGTTTCGAACGACATCTCTATGCGGGGCGAACACACTTCGGAGCTGCCTTGGGACTTCCGCGTCGGTTCCTGCCGCCCGCGTCATTATACTCCCGGCAGGCTCAGTTGGAGGCGTTTTGTTTTGGCCAAATGAGGAGATGGCTGAGTGCGGCGCGCTCTTGCCTGTGCTAGCGTCGTGTCTCAGAAATTCGTTGAATATGTCAGCCCGCGGAGCGGGCGTAAGCGAGTAGCCCACGGCGCAAGCCGTGGGTTCGTGAGGCCCCCTCACCCC
>JBEKLY010000541.1:0-3449 GCA_050010015.1 Terriglobia bacterium | reverse complement strand
CCCCTGGAGGGTTGAAGCTATGTTTGTGAAGATCGAGCGACTGCTGCAAATATTTTCGAGACGAATACCGTTTTTCGGGCAATTTCGAACGAAAATAATGAAATTCACGACGGATCCAAGTAGTAGCCCCCACCGCCGCCTAAAACTAACAACAAAATGATAATGAGTATCAACATTGTGGATCTTCCTTTCTTCTGAACGTTAGCTCGCGACCGACTGGGGGGAAGCTATTCCTTCCTCCGTGCTACCAACAGCACAATGCCGCCGATGAGCGCCACTGCGCCTGCGATGGGAGGGAGTGGCACATTATGCGTCTTTTCACGAGTTGCGTGGATCGGTCCGATGTCAACGACCTTTTCCCTGGTCGTGTACGTAAAACCTCCCCAGGCAAGACCGAACAGCCCAAGCGCAATCAGGATTATCCCAAGCGTTTTGTTCATGGCGCCTCCGTCGGCGGCGGTAGCTAGCAGTGAGGGACACTCTGACCATCGACAGTCTCCCCCGGCGAAGAAACATGCACTGCGTAGAGACCGATTCGTTTACTTCTCGAACACCTTTTCAATCTGGCCGACTTTCTTTTGAACTTTGCCTGCGAGTTTTTCGTTTTGGCCTTCGGCCGCTAGGTTGGGATTGTTCGTAACCTGTCCCGCTTTCTCCTTAACTTTACCCTTCATTTCGTGAAGCTTGCCTTTGACCTGATCCTTCGTGCTCTCTTTCATCTGTTTTCTCCTCTTTTCTGTCGAGAATTCTAAAAGCGGTTGCAGTGCGAATCGTCGAACTGATTTTTCATGTTGACCTGCACCACCTTTATATGCCGAAGTGAGTTTCTAGTCAGTCCAATAGTGCTCTGACATGTGGTCAAAATTGCTCAGACTCAGGGGAAGCCTCGATTTAAGGTGATATTAGTTGTGTACCCTCCACATTTCTTAAGAGAGAAGGCATGGAGCCCCTATCACCGGTCAGGATGCTTTTCTGGACGGCAGTGATCAACGGAGTGTTGGCGCCGCCGCTGATTCTACTGGTCGTTTTATTGACCAGCGATCCCAAGGTGGTGGGCGAGCGGACGAACCCGCCACTCCTGCGTGGTCTTGGCTGGTTTACTTTCGCCGTGATGGCGGTGGCGGCGGCTGGAATGTTCGTGTCGTCCTGATTGGGATGGAGATGGGGGCGCCTGAGCGTCACCTCCAGATTTCGTGCCGCCGGGCAACACCGCAGATGATATCCACAACGTCGGAAGGGCCATCTCGACTAATGGCGAGATTCCAGTTCTTCGACCGCACGGAACCAATCTTCCTGCGGTGATCCCTCTGGACAACCTCTAGCTTGCCAGAGTTTATAAGCGAGGATGGGGATGTCTTCCTCCCTTGCTTCCTGAGCGCGCACGGTGACGACGTGGTCGGTCGTGGCCTTCTGATGCATCCCCAATGAATGCTGGTATGCCGTATTTGAGTGCTCCAAGGCTTGCCTAGAGTGTTCATGTCCTGTTAGATGATCTTCTTGACCTTGGTGCACAGCAGCAGTGCGGTGGGTATGTGCGGCAAGGTTATGAAATTCAGCAGCCTTCTGTTGCGAGTTGCGCATGCTATTTCTCATATGACACACTCCCCATCCGTTCCGATTTACGATGAACCTCTTCAGCAATCTCAGAAGCTTGGTCCGAGTACTCACGCGCTACGTCCGGATGCCAATTCCCGGTTTCGTTGTCGCCTCTTTCGTTATGCTCGGAAGCCGTCCGGTGAGCTTGGGCGGCAAGGTCGTGGTGTTCAGCGGCCTTTCGGTGCCGACTCTGAATGCTATTGCGTAACTCGTGCATAGTGTTCCTCCTGGATAGAGGGTCTTTGCCCTCCCAATTCGTTGCGAACTCTTGATGTAACCCATCGCCCGCCAAGACAGGTCCCCACCACCGGCATTCTGCCTGTTATTCTCTCCTCTGTCTGTATTGTTTTGCTCTTATCATTGGTCAAAATGATTCACGAACTGCGGTAATCTATACCATGGCCTTAATTCAAATGAAGATGTTCATGAAATGCAAAGACACCCGGCGGCAATCGGGCAGACGCCCGCCTTCGTTGCGTCTGCGGTGACGATAGTGCTTGTGGGAATTTGGAGGCTTGATTGCCACGCCAGCATGATCATGCCATAAGCCTACCGTCTACCGCCCGCATATGGTGCTGTGCCTTTTTGCTCATGTATTTGGTCAACTCTGAACAGACAGCACATCGTCGTGGGGAATATTATGCATGACGCCGTTGGGTGAAGAGGTGAGCCGATACTGCCTCTTTTGGTTAGACGCTGGCGACAAGCCACGGCCGCAACTCAACGTCTAAATACAATAAAAAGGAGAATTATCATGGCGCATGTACAACCAACAAAGACTTATGGGCTTGTGCTCACCGCGAGCACTTTGAAGGGTGACAAGGTGGTGAACCACAAGGGCGAAGACCTGGGCAAGATCGAGGAGATCATGCTCGACTTAGATCATGGGCGAATCGCCTACGCCGTATTGTCGTTCGGCGGGTTTCTGGGTATGGGTGACAAACTGTTTGCCATTCCCTGGCAGGCCTTTGCTGTCGACACGGCCCAGAAAAGACTGATCCTGAATGCCAAGAAGGAGCTTTTGGAAAAGGCGACGGGATTTGACAAGGACAAGTGGCCAAACATGGCAGACCCGGCTTGGGGAGCCACGGTTTACGGGTACTACGGCTATAAGCCGTACTGGGATTAATGCCGCCGAAAGTTCTTTCCCATTAGGGACAGAGTACTACAATTTCGATTGTCCACACCTGAGCGGTGACTCCTGCCTTTCAATGCGGGGGTTACGCTCAGCGTGTGGTGGGTGCGGTCGAGAATATCAGTTGAGATTTCGGAAATCACCGGGCAGATTGTAGTTCTCATGGGAGACTTTGGGTCTTCTCGCTCGCTGGGCGCGGATTCCAATCAGCCCTATTGACCGCCAGGGAAACTGAATTAAGAAGACCAGCGAACGAGGAATACGCGGCGTGTGATGCGGGTTAGCATGCTATGGGGTCTCGCGAGTCCGGTCATCTTCGAGGGCAGAGCGTTTTGGGCGCATCCGCCCAAAACCTCTCCGCCTAATCCTGGCTCAACACTCGGGCAACGCACAATCATCCTCGCTACATTCAATTGATCTACTAGGTATGGTGAGTCGTGGATCGCAGGGAAACCCTGTTAGCGGTGGGTTGGGAAGAGAGCAAAGGAGGAAAAATGTCGAGATACGGCAAAGCGGCAAGCGCGAGTGTCAAGAATGCAGTGCACCAAGAAAAGCGCGGCGAGCTGCGGTCAGGAAAGAATGGAAGAGGGGGGGTTGTGAAAAGCCGGGAGCAAGCGATTGCGATTGGTCTATCCGAAGCTCGCAAAAGGGGCGCCAAGGTTCCCAAGAAAAAACCAAGCTGAGATGAATGTATTCTTCTCTCGAGTTGCTGGGTTCA
>JBEKLY010000540.1:0-3471 GCA_050010015.1 Terriglobia bacterium | reverse complement strand
GGTGCTCATCCCGCTTGGCTAGGCCTGAACGCGACGGGGTGGCTCTGGATATCCGCTTGGAACTCAGTCCACCAAGCCTCGCCCCGATTATCGGGAGTGGCGAGCCAGGAATCGAGCCATCGCAGTAGCTTTTTATTCTGCGGGCGCAGGCGCGAGGCTCCTCGACGCCGGCGTGAGGCCGTCGATTTGGGCTTCCGAAGAGTCATCGTAGTCGCCACGGTCTGCCTTCCGAACGTACCTTGTTGCTTCCGATTGGAAGTATAGCACGAACTTCCAACTGAAACGGGAAGCCCGGTCTGCGCTCGTCGGGCGTGCCATGCAAGTGTTTATGGGCCACACGCTTACACCACGCCTGGCCCCTCCTCAGCAACGAGGGGAGTCGCCAGCTTGGCTCCCCTCCTTGGTTAAGGAGGGGCTGGGGGTGGTTGTCATAAAGAATCAGGCGGAACTCTACACTGGTTTGACTCGTCGTGTGTCCGATAGCCGGCATTTGCCGACCCTTCGCTCTGCTCAGGGCAGGCTCTGAAGGCCGGCGCTACGTAGAGCCTAGCACCGGCACCACGACGGAACGCACGGGCTGCGCGTCGTCGCCGAGGAGAAAGCGGACAACGCGGGCCACCTCTTCCGTCCTCACCCACTTGGAGAAATCCGCCTTGGGCATGGCAAGGCGGTTAGCCTCCGTATCCATGGTTCCCGGCAGGATGCAGTGCACGTGAATATCGTAGGCCTTCAGCTCATCGGCCAGGATTTCACTAAGCTGGAGAACTGCCCCTTTGGAGACGGCGTACGCAGCAATGCCGGCGCCGCCCCCACGCAGGATCGACCCGCTCGAGACCGTCACGATCCTGCCGAAGTTCTGGCGAATCATGACCGGAACGATCGAGCGCAAACAGGAGATGAGGGATCCGAGATTCAGTTTGAGCATGTGGTCCCAAGTCTCGTCATTGGTCTCGAAGCTCTTGCCGGCCGCAAAGCCGCCGGCGACAGCCACCAGGTAATCGATGCGCTGCCAATTTGTCAAAAGGCTTGCGACCAGGCGTTCGACATCCTCGGGCTGCTCCAAATCCACCTGCGCGCCGGTGAGATTCGAACGGTGTTCGCCTGCTCGGGCTTCGAGCGCGGCCCATTCTTTGTCAGATCGATGAGTGACCGCAACGCGGGCGCCGGAGTTTAGCAAATCCAGCGCCACGGAACTGCCCAGCGCCCCTGTTCCACCCGTTACAAGAGCCACGCGATGTTGAAATTCCATGGCACCCCCCTGAGTGTATCTAATGCCTCAATGAAAGCGATGATAGCAGATCGCAGGCAGGCTGATGTAGCGCGGGCGTCTCGCCCGCTGTCGCGGGAGCGTCCCGCTCCCGCGCGTGGGCAGAGCCTGTCCTGAGCGGAGCGAAGGAATGCCCGCGCTCCAACTTCCAGAGCCGAGGCTAGTGTTTGTGGTGAAGTTTGCGCTTGATGTCGGGCCAGAATTCTTTGATCTCGTAGGAGAGTGCATCTCCCCATAACTGGCTCACCCAAATGTTGGCAGCATTCGCGGCGTTGCGGTCTTGGGCTGGGTGATAGGTGACAGAGATGGCCGCCGCCGCTGCGCTGCCCGCCCATTCGGCGTAGTTAAACTGGCGTTTCCCGGAATCGGTGCGCGTGATAATCATGCGCGTTGCCGCGTAGCCGGCGCGGTGCCAGAACCCGCCCTTGCCGGACTGGAAATATCGCGGGTCTTCGTGAAGTATTGACGGGATAATGGCGCCCACCATGAAGTTCTCCACCGTGGTATCGGCGAAAGCGACCCCATAGCGTTTCGCGTAGCCTTTGAAGCCCTGCCCGTAGCTGGGGTCTTGATTCTCGGCCTGGTCGACGCCGGCGAGAATGGCCACGTATGGGAACTCGATCGGGTCGAAGGTTCCCAGGGCCACCAACTTGAATTTCTGCCCCGTAGTGAGAGGCGGCACCTTGGTGGCATTCTCCACGGTGAGGTAGTTAGGCAAGAGGAAGAAAAGGCGGTCGTTCTTTGGGCTTTGTTCCTGGTTGGGAGCCTTCTGCTCCTGGATCGGAGGGTCCTTCTTCTCCCCAGGTTTGGATTGCTCTTGCGAGGTCGTATCGGCGGGCGGCGGGTTCTGCTGCGCCAGTAGCGGGAAGGCGAACAGCAACGTGCCGAACGCCATGGAGTACAGTGCAAAGGACCGGGCCCTCAGTTTTCGCGTAATCATAAGCAGTTGTTCGTTCCAATTCGAGAACCCGTGCAGGAGTACACCTGTTCGCTTCCGCGTTTAGCGCCCCTCTACTTGGACGCTTGCGACACAAAAAACGTTTCCTGGGCGGCCATCCGGTTGCAAACAAAGCCTCCCCGCGGTTTTGGGATGACGAAGGATCTGCCTCGACTTGCGAGTCCGCGTAACGCCGAGCTTCAGAGCCTGCCCTGAGCAGAGCGAAGGGTCAGCAAGTGCTGACCTGAAGGTCAGCGCTACACGTAAACGCAATTCCCGCAGGCAACACTAGTTGCTCTCGCCCTTGCCAACTGCAATCCGCACCAGTTTGATTACCGTCTTACCTCTCTCGGTCTCAATCTCCACCACCTTTTCGAGGTCCTTATCCTTGATCTCGAACGAGCTCTTTCCGGTTAAGCCGTGGTCGGTGAATTTGGTGACAGCGCTACCCAGGTGTTCCTTGTAAAACGACCTGACGGCTTCCGGAGAATCCGTGGTTTCGAATCTGGCTGCCATGATGTGCACGCCGGCATCGCCGCCAAAACCGAAATCCACAGTGGCAGTATCCTTGTCTTTTATTCGGATCGCCCCCGGGTAAATCGGCAAATCGAGGTTGTCTGGGCTGACGTCCTTGTGAACTTCCATGGAACCGATCGGCGTGTTGATTGCGATGTCCTTTTGGCTTCCTCCCTGCTCCTTAACCTGCACGCTGAGATTGTGGGAGAGAAACCTCAAGCCGGTCCAAACTGCGATGCCGCTGACTAAAACGATGAGTGCCAGAACCAATAGGACAATCGCCACGATGTTGCTCCCAGACCGCGGAGGCTGAGGCGCCAGCGGGGGAGGAGGAGCTTCGGGTGGAATGGGAGGGCGTGGGAGTTGGGGACTTGTACTCATTGGATTATCCTCCATGTGTTTCTATTAGAGAATACGCAAACGCACATTGGCGAGTTCCTGCCCGCGGATTCCGCATTGCGCAACTGAAGGCGAAGGTCGCAAGTGAACGGAGGAGACTCCAGCGCACAATGCTTGAGCAGAATCTTCCCCAATGATACTTTAGTTTGGGGACCTTGGCCCGAAATTGCGATGCGAGGTCAAGGGCGAAATAAGTCCGCCGCACCTGGAACGTGCGAAAGAATCAACCACCTGTCATCCTGAGTGGGGATGGGCCGGGGCCCACCCAAAGAGATGAAAATCGGCTCGAGTGCGCGTAGAGTAGGGGCGGCGTGGAGCGGTGAAGGCCGGCGGGGCTCTGGATTTGTCGAAG
>JBEKLY010000539.1:0-3973 GCA_050010015.1 Terriglobia bacterium | reverse complement strand
GCTGCCCACAGGCGCTGCACGCAGTTGCCTCGACCGGCTCTCCAACCGCCTCACAAAGATCGTCGGAGAAACCCGTAAACTCCGCGCCGCCTGAGAATGGGCAGAGATTGGCCGGTTATGTCCATCAGACAGGCAGTGCTCCGTGCAGAGCCCGGCGGTCAGGGGCGGGCTATTCGCCAGATACCTGGAATTGCCGGCTAGCGCCTCGGGCAGGCCTTTGTGGTGGGCCACTCGACTCGGGCCCCTGCCGCCACTCCACAACGACGTGAACGCGCGCTTACCGCGCTCGAGGATCGATGTTCACCTGGGTGGGCAAGTCCGGCAAGCTCAGCAGGGGGCCGGGCTTGCGCTTCTCCCCAGCGGCTTGGCCGAGGAAATCATGCTGGAAGTGTTTCTCCGTCGAAACCTCGGGCGTAGCGCCCTCGAACGACCAGGTCATGGTTAGCGAATCCAGGTCGACGTCGATGTTCATGTTCGTATACGCGCCGTTACGGTCGAAGCCGAAGAATTCCTGCCACGCCTCGAGGTCCAGAATCGAGGGCATTCCGGGTCCCGAGATCCAGTTCAGCCCGCGTCCCACCGACTGATATTCACCCCTCGCCTCGCTCCAGTCCTTGAGATAGAGATTGCCATCCGCCGTGTTGTCCGTGTTGGCGAAGTCAATGCCCTTACCGCAATGATAGAAAATGTTGTTGAGGACCTTGTTGCGGCGCGCCGTGCCGCCGCGCGTTTCCACGATGCGATCTTCGGTAACCCTAAACTTAATACCTGCATCCTGGGAATATCCTATTAAGTTATGGGCTATCACCGCGTGGTCGGTTCCCTCCAGCGTGATACCCCAGCCGCCGAGGGGTCCGAGGTTGTGGGGCTCGGTGCTTCCCTTGCCTTCCGTCGCCTTCCAGATAATGTTGTGGTCCAGCATGTCGGCATCGTGCGAGGCTTCGAGATAAATGCCGCCCCGTATGGTTTCGAGCGTGTCGCCCATCACATTCCCGGTGACGCGCGTATTGACATTCGCATAGTCCAGCCAGATGGCCTCAGAGTGGATCATGTGCCGGATGACGTTGTGGCGCAGAAGGCAGTTCTTGGTCTCATGAAGCTTGATGCCGCCGGTCTCAAATTGCAGTTCGGCGTCCTGGTAGCCGACGTGCTCGATGAGATTCTCCTCGATCAGTGTGTCCTGCACCCCTAACCCGGCGATCCCGCAAATGCCGACGTCATCGATGTGATTACGACGAACGACGCTCACACCGGTGACGGCGGGGCGCTCCATGTCCCAATGCTGGGCGCCGATGTCGAGCGCCACGCCATTGGCGTGCCGCAGGGCGCAATCCTCGATGATCCAATGGTTCCCCCGATTGGCGGAAACCATCCCACGCTGGGGAACAGGAAAGCCGTTGGCGGCGTGCTCGAAGGTGATGCCCTTAATTCGAACGTAGTTCAGTCCCATCGCCACGGGTGCGAAAACCTGCTCCTGGATTACCAGTTCGACCTCGTGCCGGGCAGGATCGCCATCGTGGGCAAGACGAAGGTGGACGGAGAGCCCGTTGTCACCGCACCAGAAGGCGCCATCTTTCTGGCCGAGTTCCTGATAGGACTCGACCTGCTCGAGCCGCTGCCCGTCCACAAACACCATTCCGCGGCGCAGCAGAAACGGCCGCCAGTCCTCGTCCCTGGGCGAGAAAAAGTGCTCTTGCATGTTGACCATGGCAAATGGGTTATAGCCCTGAAAATCAAGATCGTCCAGATGGCGCTCGTAGATCTTCAACTGGGAGCGGGCTGCCGGCGCCAAGCCCTCGAGCGCAAAGCCAGTGGAAGGCTCCCAACCCGTTTTCACCAGGCGCGAGCCTTTCACCACAACGTTCGCTCCCGGCGCTGCCTCGTAGCTGATCATCTTGTCGGGCCCGCTGCCGCCGCGCAGGGGAACTACGCGCTCGCGATATACGCCCGTCATGATTACGACTCGCTCACCCGGCTCGAGCACTTGCGCCGCCCTGTTGATGGTGAGAAAGGGCAGTTCCTTCGTGCCCGGATTCGAGTCGGTGGCGCGGGGGTTGCGGTTATCCACGTAGTAGGTCTTGGAGAACTGCAGGGGCCGCTCCCAGGAAACGAACTCGCGGCCATCCGGCAGCAAGACGCCCGTGCCGGTCTGCCCGCTCGCCAAGGATGTGCATCTCAGGCTGCTTACTACTAACATCAGGGCCGGCAGCGCCTTCCAGCGATGCGCGGCAAACCAGCGCGCTTGCTGCCTCGCTATTCGCTTCCAGCCGGCGCACGGCCGCAACAGCTCGCTACCTGTATAATCTCGCATGGGATTATTGCCTCCATCTCAAAACCACGAACACGCGCGAAGCGGCTTGGAGTGCCGCGGCTTCTGCACAAGCATTTTTCAACCAGGTGCGCATGCCGGCAGCGGCGCCCGGAACACTGAAAGAAGCGGTCCGGCCCGGCGACGGAGCGTGGGTATCCCGCTCGCCCTGTCACTCGGTTGCAAAATACCCGGGCGAGTGTACACCGCGCATCGAAATGGTGTCAAAGAGCGAGCCGGGCTTTGGATATGGTTTGAACTGGCATGCCCTTTCACTCGATCGCGGGGAACCGCCCGATTCGACAACCATGCTGGCGCCGTGGTGCACGGGATTCGGGTATAATGCTGCTGTGTTGATGGGGACTTCCGGGTTCGGAAACCGGCAAGGGACCTTGGATCGCTGTCGGCAGAAGTGGGTTGCGGTAGCGCATCTCATCCAGGACGGCCGAAATTGCGCCCGTATATATCACCGTCCTCTAAGGCCCTCGCCGCTCGTACAATTATCCGGTCTGGTGTAGGGAACAAGTACTGGTCAAAGTTCGATTCAAACGTCTAAGACGAAACGGAATCGGAGGGTAAGAGAAGCCGGGGGAAGACAGCACTGAGCTCTCAGCACTATCTGCTTCAGATTGTGCCGGAGAAAGGCCCTTGAGTCGTCGATCAGTGACGCGCGGCGGCAACATGAGCGAGGTAGTACCCGGCTCGAATCCTTCGGAAATTCATCCTGAGGCGCCTGCCGCGCTCGACCCAAACTCCCGCGTCACGTCCGAAAACGCTCCAGCCAAGACCTTTGGTACAGTTCTGGTGCAGCCAGAGAAGCCGCGCATCGGCACTCCTACAAATTCTCGCTCACAGGTACTTATGGCATCTGGGGAGACACTCCACCTATGGACATGCTGCTTTTGAAGCAACAGCTCGGTGTCGTCATTAAGCTGTTTAATTACAATGAGTTAGGTTTTCTTTGGGCTGTGATGCCTAGCGTGTCCATGGCGAATTGCTAATTTGCCCGGAATTCCGTGAGTTTTCACTTTCTTGATCCACCTCGTCACGACTGTCGCCCGACTGGCGAGGCCGGGCGGCCTCCGTTCCGTAATTGCCGAGTCCGTCCTGGTTAAACATCAACTGCTGATCCTCCATCGCTCGCGCCAGCGCGCTCCCAATCTCCGCCTTTCGGATCGCGTCGTCGCCGGTTGGTGCGCTCTGTTTGTACGGCCGTCGCGGCTCCTCCGTTCCGCCATCGTTCTGAAGCCGTCGCCCCTTCTGCACCTTCACCAAATCCTTACCAAGCGCAAGTACCGCCTGCTCTTCTCCTCGAAGGGCAGGCTCAAGCCCGGTCCCAAGGGCCCGTCCAAAGAACTCAGGGATGCGATTGTCGCCACCCAGCAACGCAATCCCTCCTGGGGCTGCCCGCGAATCGCTCAGCAGATTGCCTGGGCGTTCGGCGTTCCCGTCGATAAAGATGTCGTTCGACGCGTCCTGGCCAGGTATTACCAACCCAGCCGGGACGCCGGCGGGCCGTCTTGGCTGACTTTCCTCGGCCACCTGAAGGACAGTCTCTGGAGCGTGGATCTCTTTCGCTGCGAATCAGCTGTGTTGCGGACTCACTGGATACTGGTCGTCATGGATCAGTACACTCGCCGGATCATCGGGTTTGGCCTGCAGGCC
>JBEKLY010000538.1:0-3493 GCA_050010015.1 Terriglobia bacterium | reverse complement strand
GCGGGCGTATCGGTAGGCTTCTTCAAAACGCCCCTCCGCGATGAGGGAAACGTAGCGTCCCGCCTGCGTGTGAACGGGACACGCCTGCATGCAGGGAAAGTTCGATTCCAGCCAGTCCAGGTCCACGAGTTTGGTAGGTAGTGTGGCCAACTTGCTTCTCCGTTCGCCGCCCTTTGCTCCCCTCTTCAGTGAGGAGGGAAAAAGGTGCGGTGCCCTACTTGGAAACCGTGATGTTCACGGAAGTCGATTCACCGGACACGGTCACGGACTGGGTGGAAGGCTTGCCCTCTTCACTCCATGTCTTCAGCGTGTAGCTGCCGGGCGGAACGTCTTTGATCTCGAACTCCCCTTGGCTGTTTGTGGTGGCGAAGTAGGGGGTGGGAACTACGACGACGTAGCCGGCCATCTCGGGATGCACGTTACACAGCAACGGGGCGGCGCCGAGGTCGTTGAAGGTGAAGGGCTTTGTCTGACCCTGCGGCCAAGTCCCCAGATTGTGAGCCAGCTTCTTGCTCCCGCTGATGTTCGGCCAATAAACGTTGTGGCCTACGGGATCGCTGTTAAGGAAATCCACCGTGGTCCCTTTCAAGACCACCAGGACATGAGGCGAGAAGGCCATGTGCTTCTGATCTTCCACCACGTGCTTCTCGGGCGCAGTGAAATCCTTGCCGGGAATGGCGTCGATGTAGACAGCGATATTTCCGGCGGAGCGGATTCTCTGCACGGTGACTTTGCCCTTAATCTCGCCGGCCTGGCTGCTGCTGGCGAGAAGGAGGCCCAACATCAGGTAGCTGAGTGCAAGTGTCGCTTGAGTCCTAGTTTTCATTTTTCCACCTCAGATTCGCGATAGCGGCCGCTTCCCCGTCCCTGACCCTGCGGAAAGATCGGCCCATGTCGTAAGTTAGGTTAATCTTGAACCGTCCTCAGTGACGGGTGCACCTCGACGTTGTGACGCTCATCACAAGGTTCGCTCGTCCCGGGTATGACTAAGTGTCCGGGTCAAAGGAGCGGGAATGTGAAAAGACAACCATCTGCCAGACCCGCCTGCGGAATGCCGTAACTTATTTGAGTCGAGAGCAAGCCGCAGGGGGGAGTAGAGAGGCTGCGTGACGTTCATCACAAAGGCACTATTATGGACATAGTGACCTAATGCAGTGCCATTTTGTGTTGGACTTTTTGCTATATTCCCCCACGTTGGGGTACAATATGAGAGCAAATGCCGTTTCTGGGAGCTCCTAAATGGCTGCCGATGGACCAAGAGGTCCTCATAACCTACGAATAGTGGAAAGCTGCCTTGGTTGCGCCCTGCGGGAAGAAGGAATCTTCTGCCAACTGCCTCACGCCGCGTTGTCTACTCTGAATTCTCTGCGCCAAACTTCCTTTTATCACAAAGGGGTTATGCTGTTTGTGGAGGGCCAGCCAGCTCGAGGGCTCTACATCATGTGCTCAGGTGAGGCGAAACTTTATCTGAACTCTGCTGACGGCCAGAGCCTTACGGTCCGCATTGTTGAGCATGGGGAAGTCCTTGGCCTCAGTTCCCTGATGGCAGACGAAGCTTACCCGGTCACCGCGGAGACGCTCAGCGCAAGCCAGGTGAGTTTCATTCCGCGTCTGGAGTTTCTGCAGTTCATGCGCGCCAACCCCGACGTAGCGATCCGCGTGGCCAAGCATCTCAGCATGGAGCTGGGCAAGGCATGGCAGCAAACGCGGATGCTCGCCCTCGCTCCGGATACTTACGCCAAGCTCACCCAGTTCCTCTTGCAGTGGGCACAGAAGCATGGGCAACAGGCACCTGACGGCCTGCGCATTGCGCTTTTCATGACGCATGAAGAGATTGCCCAGAACATCGGCTCCTCTCGCGAAAGCGTAAGCCGCATTCTCAGCGACTGGAAACACCGCGGAGTAATTCGCGTAAATGGCGGGACCCTGACCATCACTAAGCCCTTGGAGCTTGAGACTGCCAGTGCCGTTCTAACTGCCCCCTAAAGGAACCTTCCGTCCAATCAAGGCTGAGGCGATACAAGCCGCCGTTTCTCCGACCTGTGCCCTGCAAGACAAGTTAACTTCCGAGAAACACCAGATTGCGATCAGTTGTTTTGTGGGAGATTTATTTTTAGCGAGCGTTAATTACCCGGTGCGCTCACCCACTAGGCCGAGTTTCGCTAATACAGGTGTCGGGCAGCCTTGCCACTCTGATTGGGGTTCGTTTCCGAGGTAGGGCAGGTCTTTTATCCCTGTTTCGCTGGTGAAGAATCCGCTCACCACCAGGTCCCGGAAATGGTTGAAGAAGGCAACAGCACTCGCATCCTCCGGTGCTGCCTTTTTCGGATAAGCAATGCGGTCGAGGATTTGTTCTTGCTGGCCGGGCGTGGAAGCGATGAAATCAGTCCCGAACAAGCGGTTGCACTCGATGTCCAGCCATGTCAGGCCTCCGCGGATTGATGAGAGCAGATCGCCCCGCTGGAGGTCCAACCAGTCGTCGATGAATTCCGGAACCCCTGCGGCTGTAGCACTCGCCGAGCGCTCGTCGGCGGGAATGATCAGGTCACAGAGAGCATGAACTGTCTTCCACTCGTGGGGATTGAAGACCCTGGGTTGATAAGGCGCCGCGGCTTCCGGAGAAATGAGTTCGGCGGCCAATTCTTTCGGTGTCGCAGTTGCACTCCGGACCGCAGAAAACAGCGCGCCTGCGGGCATTGCTGCCATCAACCTCAGGATCGCGCGCCGCTCCAGGCGTGCATTGAGGCCTAAATGCTTCTTCTGTTCCACAGAGCCTCCACTCGGCGATACCTGCTGATCATCAAATGTTTTGCTTGCGAACCTGGTCCGCAATATATTCCGCAGTACGCCAGGCGAGGGCCATGATGGTGAGGGTGGGATTCTTGTCTGGGTTGCTCACAAAAGGCGCGCCGTCGGCGACGAAGAGATTCTTGCAGTCCCACGCCTGGCAATAGGGATTCAGTGCCGAAGTTCCTAGATCATTCCCCATGCGAACTCCGCCCACCTCATGGATGCACTCACCGCCTCTTGAAATTCCCCACCGCTCTTCCGGCCCGGCGGATTGGACCACTTCGCCACCCGCAGCCCTCACAATTTCCTGAAACGTTTCTTGCATGTGGCGAGCCATGTGGATTTCATCCTCGCCCCATTTGAAGTGAAACTTCAAAACCGGAATGCCCCACTGATCCACGACACCGTTATCAATCTCGCAGTAGCTCTCATCATTCGGAACCATTTCACCGCGCCCGTGGAGGTCCACGAACGAGCCGTACAACTTCCGGCAGCCCCGTTTGAGTTGCAGCCCATACCCCCCATCCAGAAAGCGCTGTGACCCGCTAAGGAGTCCAGGTTCGGGCACGCCCCGCCGGCCGCCGCCAAACTCGATGTGATAGCCCCGCGAAAAAGGCAATTCGTGGCGCGATTGTTTCTCGTAATTCCACCAGGGCATATAAAGATGCATCCCTCCCACACCGTCTTCGTTGTGGGGAGGCAA
>JBEKLY010000537.1:0-3509 GCA_050010015.1 Terriglobia bacterium | reverse complement strand
AGCTACGGCGGCGGTCCTTATTCTTACGGGAAGGCAAAGCAAAAGCCTTACCCAACCCACAACGTCCCAAGGTGGGCCAAATTAAACCGCCGAAATGGGCCAAAAGAAGTTGCCAAACGCAAGCACCCAGTGCCGACGATGCAATCGGCGCAGCAACTGGCGGAACTGTTTTTCGTCCGCCAGCGCGGCACAGGGTCCCGCACAGAGTAACTTCTTACGCTGATAAAGACGCTTCAAACCGGCAATGAACTTGCCGCGGAAAACCCGCTTGAGAACCTCCACCGATAGAAAAAAACGACAGCGCAGGCGCCGCCAGTGAGCGCCATCGGGTGAGATCCCTCCCCCCGGGGATGACGCAGTGGACGTGGGGATGGGCGAGCAGGTTCTGGCCCCAAGTGTGGAGAATGGCGAGAATCCCAATCTCCGCGCCCAAGTGCTTGGGATCGGCAGCGACTTTCAGAAGGGCGGCGGCGCTGGCCGTGAACAGCAGGTGGTAAAACACACGAGCATTATCCTATGCCAGGAAATTGAGTTGGTGGGGGATCGTGAAGACGACGTGGAAGTAGTGCGTGGGCAGGAGTTCGCTCTGGCGGGCCGCCAGCCAGCGTTCCCGTGCCTGGGCCTGGCACTTGGGACAGTGCCGATTGCGACACGTAATGGAGAGATCTCCATTACGTGTCTTGATCGGCATAGGGGCCGCAGTCGCCCGCGGACCCCTGCCACACCACCGTGCGTACGGGTCCGTACACGGCGGTTCGAGCGGTTACGCTATCCCTTCTCGGCCAATGACGGAAGACCGAGCGAACGGAAGTAGGCGTTTGACAAGCCAATGTGCAAGGCCTTGTTCTGACTCGTGGACCAGGGACCCCGGTAGCTGGCAGCCGTATTGCGGGCCAGCACCGGCCCCACCCCGAGCGCGGTCAGAGCCGCCCGGCGTCGGCGTGCGGTTCGCCACTGCCGCCACAGCGCGCAGCGGAGTCGCCGCCGGACCCAGCCGGTCAGAGAGCTCAGCACTTCCGGTGTCTCACAGAAGCCGAAGTAGTTGCGCCAGCCCACCATGTAGCGAGCCAGCTCTTCCGCCGTGGCCTCAATGCTAACCCCCTTGGCCCGTCGCGTGACCTCCCGGATTCGTCGCTTGAAGCGGTCCAAGGCCTTAGGCGCTATAACACGCTTGAGCTCCGGGCCGAAACTAAAGCTGAATCCGAGAAACTTTCGCTCCTGCGGTCGCGCGACCGCACTCTTCGCCTCATTTACCTTGAGCTTGAGCCGTTGCATGATGAATCGCGCAATGCTCTCCATCACCCGGCGACCCGCACGCTCGCTGCGAACGTAGATATTGCAATCATCCGCGTAACGAACGAAGCGGTGTCCCCGGCGCTCCAGTTCTCGGTCGAGTTCGTCGAGCACGAGGTTGCTGAGCAGTGGCGAAAGAGGTCCCCCTTGCGGAGTCCCTTCCACGCTTGGGCTGACCAGCCCGTTCTCCATCACCCCAGCATTCAGGAATGCCCGGATGAGTTTCAACAGCCGCTTGTCCTCGATCCGTTTCGCAATCCGGCCCATCAGTTTGTCGTGATTGACTCGATCGAAGAATTTCTCCAAATCAAGATCAACGCACCAGCCGTAGCCCTGGGCGATATACTGCTGCGCCTGGGCCACCGCGTGATGGGCCGACCGTCCCGGTCGAAAACCGTAGCTGTGGTTAGAGAACGTCCGGTCCCACCGTCTTTGGAGAACCTGCATAACCGCCTGTTGGATAAATCGATCCAGCACGGAGGGAATGCCCAACTTTCGCACTCCCCCTCCGTCCGGCTTGGGGATTTCCACTCGCCTCACCGGCAGCGGTTTGTAGGTCCCGCTCAACAGTTGTTCCCGGATGGCTGGCCAGTGCTGTTTGAGATAGTCCGTAATGCCGCCGACGGTCATCCCATCAACGCCCGGACTACCTTTATTGGCCTTCACCTGCCGTAACGCCTCCCTCAAGTTCTCCCGCTCACAGATCTCCTCCATCAGTCGATCCGTTCCAGCTGGGCTTTCGGTTCCATGCATCGCCGGGAGCGATTCGGTCGCTTCCCTTCCCGCTTTCGAGGCTTCACCCCTGGGCGCGGAAGAGAAGTCCAGTTTCATCTGGATATTCTGCCGCTGGTCGCTCCTGAGACTCATGTCCTACTTACCCTTCCTCTGGTTCGGGCCTTCTCCGTTGCCGGATAATATGCCCTCTGCTGACTTCTGCCCTGCGGTCGGATTGCCTCTCGACAACCTCAGTCGCCGAAGCGACGCCGGGCAGATCTCCTGGGGTAAGCTCAGCCGCCTTCCGTGCACAGCCGCCGGATCTACGCTTCGCACCTTTGATGGATATGGACTTCGCGGTAAGTAGCCCGCTCGTCCGGCGCTGGCGCCTTATACCCGGTTCTTGTCCATCGACTCGCACGTTTGCTCCACGCTTCTTTCAGACCTCGCCTCGCGGCGATAGCCCTTGCGTTCTCGCTAACCCTTCACCTCCATCAGGTTGGGTAAAGGACTTTCACCTCCAAGCTGCTGAGCATGCCCAGCACACTACTAAACCGCTACGCGGTAGCTGCAACCTTACTTTCCGGATAGAGCCGGCGGTGTGTTGCCAAGCGACCGTTTGACCTCACCGCTGTTCCTCCTTGAGCGCCTTTGCGAAATCATGGAAGTGCTGTTCGCAGCACATTTCACTTCGCAAAGGAGCTTCCCATGACGTCTCTTCGTCAACGCATGCTGGAGGATATGCGGGTGCGCAATTTCTCTCCGCACACGCAATCCACTTACGCTCTGCAGGTCTCTCTGTTCGCTCGATATTTCCGCAAGCCACCCGACCAACTGGGTCCGGACGAGATTCGTTCCTACCAAGTGTACCTGACCGATGAAAAGAAGCTGGCTCCCGGTTCCATCCTCATCGCCGTCGCCGCCCTGCGCTTCCTCTACAAAGTCACCCTGCACAAGGATTGGAGCGTGGAAGACATCATTCCCGCCCCCAAGAAGCCCCAGAAACTGCCCATCGTTCTCAGCCCGGAAGAGGTTCATCACTTCCTCAGTTGCGTGGCCAGCTCCAAGCACCGGACCATCCTGACAACCTGTTACGCCGCCGGCTTGCGCGTCTCCGAGGCCGTCTGTCTGAAACCCACCGAGATTGACAGTCAGCGCATGGTCATCCGCGTCGAGCAGGGCAAGGGGCAGAGGGACCGCTATGTCATGCTCTCTCCCAAGCTGCTAGAGTCTGCGGGAGTGGTGGCGCCTCGAGAAGCCAAGGCCTTGGCTCTTTCCCGGAGTTATCCCAGGTCGGCACATCACTACCGACGCTGTGGAACTGGCGTGCCGAGAGGCGTATCGAGCCTCCGGTATCTCCAAACCCATTACGCCACATTCTTTGAGGCACTATCTACCCTTCCTGACTATGTCGGGTAATTGAGACCGTGCGCGAATTCGGCCCGAAGAATTCAGGTTGGTAAGGGGCAAAGCCTGGGATATTACCCGACATAGTCTGGTGC
>JBEKLY010000536.1:0-5647 GCA_050010015.1 Terriglobia bacterium | reverse complement strand
TCGGAGTCCCCGATAGTCGCATAGTTATTGAACCCAAAAATCGGGAATCCGACGGAACCGGCAGAGTATCCCGTTAAACCCTGGACGCCAAAGGCGCTCATGAAGTTCGGAGCGCGCGGGCAAGAAGCACAATTGTTGTCGTCCCAATCACGCTGGAAGGCCAGGCGAACCTCGTTGAGCACCGTGGGGCTGAAGCTGTGCGTCCAGCCGACAGCTATATTCTGCCCACGAAAATACAGTTTGTCGCCAAAGGTCGGGAGGGAAGAGTATCCCGAGTAGGGATCGAGCCAGGTTGATTGCCCGAACATGTAGCGGGTGAATAATTGGTCCTTCTCGCTGAAATTCTGATCGAACCGGACCAGGAACTGGTCGTCCCTCTCGGTGAGCGGCGCGGTCTGATCGTAGTTCGTGACCGTGGGATAATTGGGCGCGGGGAAAGGGTTGAGAGAGAGTGTGTGCGCCGCCACCGGGTCGATGTTGGTGATGACGTTGCCGGGAACGGGCGTGCCCACCAGAACGGAGGTGCCGGCGTTGGCGCTTCCCGCCGGGCAGACGTAAGGCGTGATGGTTCCCGGATCGAAGATTTGACCGGTGTCGAAGTTAAGGTTCGCCGGGCCGCCACCGCCGCAGAGGTTAACCATTTTGCCGGTGAGTGCGGCGCCCAGGTTGCCGGTCAGTTCTTCCGGCGTGGGTACTGTGTTCAGTGCCTCCTCGCCTTCGACACGGCGCAAGCCTTCGTAGTTGACGAACCAGAAGCTCTTATCTTTCTTGATCGGTCCCCCCAAGGCGCCTCCGAACTGATTGCGGCGGAAAGCGGGCCGCGCGGAACCCGGAATTTCAGCGCCGGTTACGGGATTTGTCCCGTTCAAGGCGAAGAAGTTTCGGGCGTCGAGGTCGCTATTCCGCAGGAAATCGTAGGCGGCGCCGTGAATCTGATTGGAGCCGGACTTGGTGGCAAGATTGATGGTCGAACCGGCCGTCATACCAAACGAAGCGTCGTAGATGTTCGTCTCGAGATTGAATTCCTGGATGGCGTCGGGCGGAGGGGATAAGGCAAAGCCGCCGAAAGTGAGGTTTCTCGACATGACACCATCAATCAGGAAGTTATTACTCGAGGAGCGGTTGCCGTTCGAGTTGTAGCTCGTCTGGCTGAAAGGCGACCCAAAGGTGCTGCTGGCAAAACCGCCATTGTCCGTTATTGCTCCAGGAACCAGAACGGCCAGCGAGCCAAATTCCCGCAAGTTTAAAGGCAGATCTACCACCTGGCGGGTGTCGATGACCGTTCCGACCGTCGCCGTTTCGGTGCTGACAATCGGAACCTGGCTGACCACCTCAACCTGCTGGCTGACGCTGCCAACGTTCAGGGTGGAGTTCAGGGTAGCGTGCTGGTCCACTTGCAGAATTACCCCGTGTTGAACCGTTTCCGTAAACCCCTCTTTTTGAAAGGTAAGGTCGTAGTTGCCGGCGGGCAGGGAAGGAAAAGTGTAGTTGCCGGCGGCATCACTGGTGGTCTTGGTGGCGATCCCTGTCGCAGTGTTGGTGACGATAACCGAGGCCCCGGGGATCACGGCGCCGGAACTGTCCGTCACGGTCCCGGAAAGGCTGGCGTTTAGCGTCTGGCCGAAACTGAACGAAGCGGCCAGGAAAACGGTGAGGGCAAAAAGGAAAAGAGACATGCACAGAGAATGCCGGTTGGCATTCCTGGCGTGGTGCAGCATTGTAGCCTCCCTTGATTCTGATACTGCCGCGTACACGCACCCTCTGCCGGTCCTCAGCATGATGCGTACGCGACCTGTACCGTCACGACAATTTGTGGTGCTTGCTGCCCAGATCCCTACTGACGCAAAAAACAATCCTGGGTAAGCCCGACGCCCAGGTGCAGTTTAACTGGATAAGAACATTTTGTCCGGGGTTGCCATTTCTGTCAAGTTGTTTTTCTATTCGATTTTTCTATTCCGCTCATCACGATTCTCGTTCTGCGCGAGCCAGAAGCAGCATCGGGTGGCTGGTTGCAGAGGTTGACCCACCCTTCCCTCCCGCGGGGAGAAAGTTGTAATATACGGCCGCCAGAATGAGAACTATGCTCGGCTCGCGCTTAGCTGAGTTAGAAGCCCAGGCCAACGGCCCCTAGGCGCTAAAAAATCGTAGCGGCGGGTTTATCCCGCCATCGCGGTTCTGAAAACGCTGGAGATATGGCGGGGTAAACCCGCCGCTACCTCTCGGCCGGTGATTTTTTCACAGCTTCACAGCCATGGGATCAGGAAGCAGAGTAGGTAGCAAGCCCCGGGAGGGGCGAAAGAAATGGAAACGTCTTTCGCCCCTGGCGGGGGCTCGAAGATCCATCAAAAGAGCAGGCCTCACCCACGGCTGCGCCGTGGGCCACAATCTTTCGGCCCTATGGGCCTGCGACCACTAGGCGACTCTGGCGGGCAGCGGGAGGCTTAAGTTAGCGCCTATGGGCCGTTGGCCTGGGCTGTGATAGATCGCCCCTTTGGGGCCTGAGGCGTCTTTGTGATGCCCTTCGAGCATTGATTATCCACCGCGTCCGCCTTATCTTAACGCCTATGCCGGTCCGCCGTTAGACCGGGTTTGCGGAGGTTATAAACATGAATAGTTCACGGGTAAGTCGTAAGGCTTCATTTCGGCTTGTGATCGCTGTGATGGCTTGTTGTGCGCTGGTTAGGACGCTCTCTGCCCAGCAAGCGGGCGAGGGAGCGCCGCCAGGCTATCTGAATCCATCATTGTCTGCCGGCCAGCGGGCGGCCGATCTGGTACGCCGCATGACGCTGGAGGAGAAGGCCTCACAATTGGTGAACCAGGCGCGCGCGATTCCGCGGCTGAACGTCCCGGCCTACGACTGGTGGAGCGAGGCGCTGCATGGCGTGGCCGTGGACGGGACCACCGAGTTCCCGGAGCCGATCGGCCTGGCCGCAACCTTTGACGTCCCGGCGATTCATGAAATGGCAATTGCCATCGGCATCGAAGGGCGGATCAAACACGTCCAGGACGTGCGGGCCGGTCATAGCAACATCTTTGAGGGTTTGGACTTCTGGTCGCCCAACATCAATATCTTTCGCGATCCGCGTTGGGGACGCGGGCAGGAGACCTACGGCGAGGACCCGTTCCTGACCGCCAGCATGGGCGTGGCTTTTGTGACCGGCATGCAGGGCGACGACCCGAAGTACTACCGCGTGATTTCGACGCCCAAGCACTACGCCGTGCACAGCGGCCCGGAGCCGACGCGGCACTTTGCCGACGTGGATGTGAGCAAGCACGACGAGCTCGACACGTACGAGCCGGCGTTCCGTGCCACCGTCGTGGAGGGCCATGCGGGATCGGTAATGTGCGCCTACAACGCCATCAACGGACAGCCGGCCTGCGCGAACGAGTTCCTGCTGCAGGATCAGCTGCGCGGGAAGTGGGGCTTCCAGGGCTATGTGGTCTCGGATTGCGGCGCCGTTCACGATATCTTCGACGGCCACCGCTACCGCCCGTCGCAGCCACAGGCAACGGCGATCTCGCTCCAGCGCGGCATGGATAATGAGTGCATCGATTTTACTGAGAAGGTGAAGGACGACCACGATTACAAGCCCTACATCGAAGCCGTACAACAGGGCTACCTCAGTGAGAGTGCGATCGACACGGCCCTGATCCGACTCTTCACGGCACGAATCCGGCTGGGCATGTTTGACTCGCCGGAGATGGTTCCCTATTCGAAGATCGATGAGAAGGAACTCGACAGCCCCGAACACCGCGCCATGGCGCGCAAGCTTGCGGATGAGTCCATGGTGCTGCTGAAGAACGATGGCACTCTGCCCCTCAAATCAGGAATCACCAAGATAGCTGTGATCGGCCCGCTGGCGGATCAGACGAAGGTCCTGCTGGGTAACTACAATGGCATACCCACGCATAGCGTCTCCGTGCTGTCGGGCCTCAAGGCAGAGTTCCCACAAGCGAAGATCACGTTCGTTCCAGGAACTCAGTTTCTGCGCAACGACGGAAATCCGCTGCCGGGCAATCTGCTGACGACTGCCGATGGCCAACCGGGGCTCAAAGCGGAGTACGGCAACTGGGAAGGACTAGAGCCGGATTCGGGAGCGAAGCCGGCGCCACTCACCAACCGGGTTGAGGCGAACATTGACCTCAGCGAAGGCAATCTGCCGGCGGAGGCCGGCGGGATAAAGTCCCTTGGCGTGCAATGGACAGGCTTCCTGACGCCGCCGGATTCCGGCGACTATCTCATCGGCATGCGCGCCACAGGCTTTGCCAACGTGACGGTTGACGGCAGAACGGTCGCGGAGGAGTGGGAGACCCACGGGGTCGAAGCGCAAGTCGGACGCGTGCACCTGAACAAAGGGCAGAAGGTCGCGCTGACCGTCAGCTACATGAGTAGGGGCGGAGCCCAGCCTCGCGCGCAGTTGATTTGGGCGAAGGCGAACAATGCCCCTTCGCCTGAAGCAATCACCGCTGCGAAGAATGCTGATGCCGTGATTGCCGTCGTCGGGATCACCAGCCAACTCGAAGGCGAAGAGATGCCGGTTAACGAACCCGGTTTCCTCGGCGGCGACCGCACCAGCATCGATCTGCCCGAGCCGGAAGAAGCTCTCATCGAAGCCGTCGCGAAGACCGGCAAGCCCCTGGTGGTTGTTCTGATGAATGGCAGCGCGCTGGCCGTCAACTGGTCCAGCGAGCACGCGAGCGCGATTCTGGATGCGTGGTATTCCGGCGAAGAAGGCGGCGCGGCGATCGCTCGAACGCTGAGCGGCAAAAACAATCCCGCGGGGCGTCTGCCGGTCACCTTCTACAAAAACCTCAGCCAACTTCCGAACTTCGAAGACTACTCAATGCAGGGCCGCACCTATCGCTATTTCGATGGAAAGCCCCTCTATCCCTTCGGCTACGGCCTGAGTTACACATCGTTCAGTTACACCCACCTGAGCGTGCCGAAGACCAATGTGAATGCAGGCGATCCGGTTGGAGCGGATGTGACGGTGACCAATACGGGAAAGGCGGCGGGGGATGAAGTCGTTGAGCTCTATCTGAAATTCCCGCCCGTGAATGGGGCGCCGCGGCTAGCTCTGCGTGGATTCCAGCGCGTGCATCTCGACGCCGGCGCAAGTCAGAAGGTTCATTTTGAGCTGAAGAACCGAGACTTGGGCATGGTGACGGAGGACGGCCATCCGATCATCGCCAGCGGTGATTACACGCTGAGCATCGGCGGCGGTCAGCCTGATACCGGCGCGCCAGGGGTCGCCGGGCACTTCCGCGTTGAAGGCCAGATCGACTTGCCGGAATAGCGGGTGTGCGGTTCAAAAAGCGTGCCACGGGCGTCTCGCCCGTGTTGGGGTTGCTATATGGCGGAGGAAGAAGGCTGGAAGATCAGGTGGGGGTTCGAGGGGGCGGGTATTGCGGTTTGCGGGGAGGCGGAGGGATACGGTGTCGAAGCGGGCGAGGTTAGCGAGGGGATTGGCTTCGAGATAGCACCAGGCGTGCTCCACGGGGTTGAGTTCCGGGACGTAGGAAGGGAGGTACCCGTCCGGTGGACCCAGGAGACATATTGCGATGGCGCCGATAAGTGGGAACGATGTTTAAGGGGTGAAGAGGCCGCCGGCTTCGATTTCGGAGAGGCATTCTTCCAGGGAGAGAA
>JBEKLY010000535.1:0-4722 GCA_050010015.1 Terriglobia bacterium | reverse complement strand
ACGCATGCTGACTTCAACATAGCAAACAGTGAAGTTAAAGTCAGCATCTAAAACGTTCCAAAAAGCCCGTCAAATAAGGAGAAAACCACATTCACCATGAGTTTTCACGACGGATATAAGTACTACGGCCATAGCCGCTGGGGTTTCGGTGGCGGGGCTGGCATTGGGCTCGGCACCGTATTACTGATTCTCCTTGTAGCTTATCTGCTGGGCGTTTTCCACTGAGGCTAGGGAAGGCTGGCCTTCTGGTAACTTTTGGCCTCTTCGGCCGGTAGAATTTCTTGTGAGGGCGGTCGGGACCCCGTCGGCGATGGCATTGGGAGTTGGCGGATAGCATCCTTTCAGTCGGTGGCGGCTGTATGGTGATCGGTGCTCAGCAGCATCTACTGCCGGGTGGGTTGCGGCACGCCTGAAGGCTTGCCCTGACGCAGCACAGATGCGTGTTATTATGCGCGCCTCAGTAGAAACGCTCTGCTGTAATTCCGAGCGAAGGGGGGAATCTGCTATTTTAGCGGTTGGAGGAGGGAATCATGGGCGAACTGCCACGACACAAGCTATCTGATGCGGAGCTGCAAGAAGCGTTGAAGAGCCTCCGGGGCTGGAAGGCGGAGAAGGACAAGCTCCACCGCGAATATGAGTTTGACGACTTTGTAAAGGCATGGGGGTTCATGGCCAGCGTCGCGCTGGTGGCTGAGTCCATGAGTCACCATCCGGAATGGTCCAACGTTTATAACAAGGTGGTTTTTGATTTATGGACGCACACCCACAACGGCATCAGCAATCTCGATGTTGACTTGGGTAAGAAGATCGAAGAACTGGCGCAGCGTGCGCAGGCTCGTTAACTGAACCGCAACTCACGAAACGGTCTGATTGCATCCGATCAATATCATGCGGGCTACGATTGCGGAATGGGCACAGCAGTGCCCGAGTGGAAATTCGAAGTAAAGAATTATGGATCAGTACTGACTGCCCACGGCGCTGCCTTGCTGATTCGGTATTGTGAAATCGCGGGTCAAAAAGAAGACTGCCAGTTTGATGGACTGGCTGGTTAATTCCGCGCTTTCGGAGAGGAAGTCTTGAGTGGTCCGCTGGGCGGATCGTTGTCCCGAAATAACAGTCATGGGTAGTTACCCCAAGGCGTCCGTTCAGCCTGCTCGATTCGAAACTTCAACGCCTGGAATTGCCCAAACCCCAGATCCAGCGAGCACTGACCCATTCACTTCCTCTTGACATGATTTCCGCCGACTCTCGGAGGGCCGCCGCGTCCGAGCCAATTCTTCTTCCTCGCTTTGGTATGGTTCACCTCCTTTCGAAGCCCTGCGGAGCGATGCTTCGAAAAGCGGACTGAGAAGTTGAATATACCGGTGAGTACACCTGCTGGACTTTGCAATAAATCAGGTTCACGTTGCTCATGGTGCGTATGCCAATGGGGAATATCGGGCACCCAGGTAAGACACCACCGTGTCTTTCAATCCCTGTATGCCATGGTCAGGAGTGAATCGCTGCGATTCACGAGTTCATACCGGAACAAATGCAAAATGCCTTGAGGGAACAATGACTAGAAAATTTGATGTGATCGCAATCGGAACAGGATCAGCCGCCTCGGCGGTGGCGTCGCGCTGTCGCGAGGCAGGATGGCAGGTTGCGATCGTGGATTCGAGGCCGTTCGGAGGGACCTGTGCTCTACGGGGATGCGACCCAAAGAAAGTACTCGTCGGAGCTGCCGAAGCGGTTGACTGGGCCCGTCGAATGAAAGGGAAAGGAATTCAGGCAGCGAACCTTCAAATTGATTGGCCCGAGCTTATGCGTTTCAAGCGTTCTTTCACCCAGCCCGTTCCAGAACGGCGCGAGGACGGGTTCGCGAAAGCCGGCATCGCAGCGTTCCACGGTCGGGCGCGCTTTGCCGGTCCAACTACAATACAGGTTGGGGAAGACACATTGGAGGGACGGTACGTCGTTATTGCAGCCGGGGAGGCGCCGGCAGATTTGAAGATTCCTGGCGCAGAGCACCTTACAACAAGCGATCAGTTCCTGGAGTTAGACGAACTCCCGCGGAGAATTCTCTTTATCGGAGGTGGGTATATCGCCTTTGAGTTTGCGCATGTGGCGGCGCGGGTGGGATCGCAGGTC
This sequence comes from Terriglobia bacterium, assembly GCA_050010015.1. Taxonomy (GTDB): domain Bacteria; phylum Acidobacteriota; class Terriglobia; order UBA7540; family UBA7540; genus CAVROP01. Next base: position 2,592 of record JBEKLY010000535.1, on the reverse strand, counting down.
ACAATCCTACACCGTGGCCGGCGTCCTCTTGCCCTTTTTGACCCGGACCTTGTTGATCAGCTTGTTGAGCAAACTCGCGAACTTGGCATTGACGTTCATCTCGGAACCGAAGCGATAGGGGTCGAAAAGAGCTCCGCTCAGTTGATGGTCCGAGCATTGGTCTCTGGGGAGACGGGCACGTTTGAGACGGAGATGGTTGTGCATGCGGCGGGTCGCGTGCCTGAGATCAACGACCTGAATCTGGATGCTGCCGGGATCGAATGGGAGAAACGGGGAGTACGAGTGAACGAATTCTTGCAAAGTGTGTCGAATCCAGCCGTGTATGCGGCGGGAGACGCCGCTGCCAGTGGAGGCCCGCCGCTGGCTCCTGTAGCGAGCTATGAAGGACTGATCGTGGCCGCAAACCTCTTGAAGGGAAACCAGCAGAGGCCAAATTACCTCGGCATTCCGTCAGTCGTCTTCACTATCCCCCAACTGGCTGCTATCGGTTTTAGTGAACGCGGGGCGCGCGAGCAAAACCTTAAGTTCAGGGTCCAAAAGGAGATGACCTCGACCTGGTATTCCTCTCGGCGGGTTGCGGAAACACATTCCGGCTACAAAGTGCTCGTGGAAGAAGGCACGGACCGTATTTTGGGCGCACATATTCTGGGGAGCGAGGCCGGTGAAGTCATCAATCTCTTCGCGATTGCCATCCGCTCCGGGATGCGTGCCACCGATCTAAAGCACATGCTGTTTGCGTATCCGACGAGTGGCTCAAATATGACGCGCATGCTTTAGAAAGGTCCAAAGGAAACCACGGTACGCAGAATGATGCCGATTCCATTAGTAGTTTCTCTCTCTTTTTTATGCGTCGACCAATTCTTTCATGTGCCAATGCACTTCTCTCCTTTTGTCATGAAGTTCGACTCCGCCTTGAAGTGGAGAGACCATGTTCCGCACCGAGAAATCCCCTTACGACGGAGCCTGCGGTATCCTATGTCAGTAGCTATCAGAACAGGATTATGCAAAATACGGCGTGGACCTCTCTTATGATGATTGATGAACCTGGCCAATCACGGATACGCCCATGAGGACACTATGAATTGTGACGACCAAAGCCCATACCGACTGTCTCAAGCCGAGTCAGTTGGCTCTCTTCTTTAATTGCGGCGGTTCACGTCTTTGGTTCGGCCGCGACGGTAACATCCACGTGAGTACCCTTTTTGAGCCTCACATCATCGCCATGTTCGTCAGTTAACGTATTCTCAATATGGAGATCTTGATCCCGGTGGTCGGCCCCATGGACAGCAATCTGTGCCTTTTCCGGTTGGCTCGGGCGCGGAGCCGGTTGGCTCGGGCGCGGAGACGGGATGATTTTGTCGACGGTTCCGGGCATGGTGACACTGGGCGGTTCTGGAATTCGCGTAGTATCTAGCTTCAGTTCCGCGATTCTTGCGGACCTGGCCGTGCGCGGCTTCGCCATTTCCTTCCTTGTGCCCTCCCCCAGTTTGGCGCTGTCGCCTCCCGTGGGCAGAACTTGGCGCAGCCGGGATGCACCTCTTTCCCGCAGAACTTGGGGTCGTGGTTGGGGCGTCTTTGAGTTCAAGGGTCGAGGGAGGACTTCCGTCGCGCGATGCCAAGTGGGCGGACGGAGTGCAGAGCGAACCCAAGAGTCTCATCCCCTGCGGTAGAAGTCGAAGGGGGAAAAGCTCGTGCCGAGTTGTACGCCGCCTGGCCGTTTCGGCTGGTCGGCGTGACGCAGCCGAACAAGCTCACCTTGGCGCGGGACACTCGGGACACGATTCCGGCCTACCGCGCGCGTTTGTGCAAACAGGATATGTCCTGGATGGCCACGATCGTGGACATGGCCGCCTTGGGTTGGCCGGCGGAAGCCCAGCAGCGCGCTGTGGACAAACTTTCCGACCGCAAAGCGCAGGTTCGCTTTCCAGCATTCTTTGGCCCGGGCCACGACTGGTTGCCCGACCACAATTGGGGCGGCAGTGCGATGGTCGGGTTGCAGGAGATGCTCGTGGCGGCCCAACCCGAAGCCAAGAGTAGGATTTTGCTGTTTCCAGCGTGGCCGAGGGATTGGGATGTAGATTTCAAATTGCACACCTCGGGACAAACCATCGTGGAGTGTAGCTACCGCCACAGCCAGGTCGTGAAGCTGGCCGTGACACCATCCTCACGCGCGGCGGCGACGCTGAACATGCTCGGCAAAAACCCACCCAGCGAGCCGGCGCCGGCACGTTGAGTCAAGTCAATCCGGTCAGCGCGCCCGCGGTCTGGGTGCCGGAGTAGGGTGTTCATACCAAAAACCTTGTTCGTATTGAATCTGAGCATGTGTAACGCCGCCTCGAGGGACCAATTGTTAATTACTCAAGCCTGCTCTCAAGTGCTTGATCGAGGCAATGAATCGAAATCGCGACGACTTGGTCATTTTAGCCGGGAAGATCAAATCCCCGGTTCGTCCAGGAATTCCCTGGCATTAATCTGAGCCTGCGCGCCTGGTTTCAACGAAAGATTGATGGTCTTGTCGCCATAACGCACCTTGCACGGTTTTCCTGTATCGCTCCGTAGGGTGGCGCTGGTGAGTAAGCCATTAGAGATGAA
>JBEKLY010000534.1:0-3612 GCA_050010015.1 Terriglobia bacterium | reverse complement strand
CTCAAGGGAGCTCGGATGTCAGTGATTCCTTATCCTGGACACATGGAAGGCAGAACATCCGGGTTGGGGGTGGCTTCTCGCGCGGTTACCTCGACCTGCGAAATTTCCGCTTCAACGGGATTAACGAATATCTGAGCTGGCCTGACTTCCTGCTTGGCTTGAGCGGCGCGCAGAACGGCACCGATTATTTCAGCAACATCATCGTATCCGTAGATGTTGGGGGCCTGACCGATCGCGATTGGCGAACGGACAACGGGTTTGGCTTTATCCAAGACAACATTACACTGACGCGGCGGCTTACGCTGAATGCGGGGTTGCGTTACGAGCGCATCGGGGAACTCGCCGATAAATACGGGCGGGATGGTAATTTCAACCCGGCTTTAGCGAATCCTAACCCTCCCGCGGCGGGGACATTGGCGGGATACATTGTCGAGTCGAACTATGCTGGAACATTACCCGCCGGCGTCACTCGTGCCGGCAACAATTTGGGCATCGCCGGCGACGGACAAAATACATGGGGTCCCCGACTGGGGCTCAGTTGGCAGGTCTTGCCGAACTCGTCCCGGTTAGTCCTCCGCTCCGGCTATGGGATCTATTACTCTCGTCCGGTGGGGCAAGCGGTCTTTCAACTGGTATCAGAACCGCCCTACGGTTTCTTAGGAGTTTGTGCCGCCACCTGCGACACCGCTGCATCAGCCCAGCAGCCTTTCGCCGCAAGCGCCATCCCATCGGCGGCCAGTTTACCTCTTTTCCAGCCGTATTCACCCTCCACCTCCCCGTCCGTTATAGACCTGGCACAGAACTATCGGCCTCCGATTACGCAACAATACAGCCTTGGATTGCAGGCGGAAGTGGCCAGAAACCTGTTGCTGGAAGCGGAATATTTCGGGGCCCGCAGCACCGACGTCATCCGCACGCGGGGTTTGAATCAGGCCCTTTCAGCCAGCCCGAGTGATCCGGTGCGCGGGCAAACGAGCAATACACTTGCGAATCTTAATGACCGCCTGCCGTTCCTGGGATTCGCCTCCGACGAGGGTGGAGTTGCGCAGCTCGAATCGGCTGGCGCCGCCTGGTACAACGCATTCGAGACCAGTTTAACCAAACGTTTCAGCAACGGTATGCAGTTTCTTGCCTCCTACACGTGGTCGAGAGACCTGAGCACTGACGGCACCGATCCTGAAGCTTCGACAGCCGCCGGCACCAATATTGGCGATCAATCCAGCAACCCGAGTGCCCGCTATGGGCCGGCGCTCTTCAACCGCGAGCAGCGCTTTGTGCTCAGCTACGTTTACAACTTGCCAGGCCCGCATGACGAGGCAACTTGGAAGGCGCACATTCTGGGCCATTGGTCAGTTTCGGGCGTTACCACGATTCAATCGGGCCAGCGTTTAACGCTGATTGGCACCAACGCAAATAACGTCTTCGGTATCTCCGAAGACCGCGTGCAACTGGCAGCAGGGTGTACCTACTCCCAACTGGTGACGCCTGGCTCGATTCAAAAGAAGATGACGAATTATTTCAATCAGTCGTGCATCTCTCCTACCTGGCCGATAATCGGTGCTGATGGGATTGGAACGGCCTTCGGCGATAGCGGCGTCGGTATCGTTACCGGGCCCGGCCAAAATAATTTCGACATTTCACTGCAGAAGGTGATCCCGATTCGCGAAAGCCGCAATTTTCTATTCCGGGTGGAGCTCTTCAACCTGTTCAATCATCCCCAGTTCGCTAACCCGGACGTCGCTACTAGCGACTCTAGTTTCGGGACGATCACATCGACGTCAATCAATCCGCGCATTATTCAACTGGCAGCAAAGTTCATGTTCTAAACTGATGTCAGCAAAGTCTGACAGGAATTGAGGAAGGCCGTCGGAGCTTGGCGACCTTCCTCAATATGTCGTCTCGGTACTTGGGCAAGCCTAAACATTTGTTGAGGAATGAGTAATGCATAAGATCGCAACCGCGCTGGCGATCGCATTGATGATGTCCCTCTGGGCGCAGGCGGTACCAGCCAACTCGGTACCGGATGATTTCGTCTTTGTTGCCGGCGGCGACATGATCGGGCCCTATCGGACTCTGAAAGGGATCGATGACCCAGGCTTCAGACAACTCGCCGCATTGTTTCAAAAGGCTGATCTCGGCTTTGCTAACCAGGAAGGCGCGATCTTCGACTTGGCAACATTCAGCGGATATCCCTCGGCGGAAAATGGCGGCGGTTATCCCGTGTCGCCAGCGACTGTTGCTCGCGACATTCGGGACATGGGAATCACCCTGGTCTCGAAGGCCAACAATCATGCAATTGATTGGGGCCCAGAAGGATTGGTCGCGACCTTAAACTCGCTCGCCTCGGCAGGCGTGGTCGAGGCCGGTGCCGGTCTCAGCGATGTGCAGGCACGCGCTCCCAGCTATGTGCAGACACCCAAAGGAAGGGCGGCCCTGATCAGTACTGCCTCAACCTTCCCTCCAGCGGCGGTAGCAGGTTCTGCGCTGGAAAAACAAGGTGTGATGTCACGCCCCAGGCCAGGAATTAGTGCTCTGCATATACGGCAGGTCCGCCTCGTTACCGCTGACGAACTCGCTGCTCTTCGCAGGATCGCCGGTCCCATAACTTTGAAAGCGGGCGCAAATGGCAGCGAGGTTCGCATCAGCGATCAGTACTTCCGCGTCTCAAACAAGGAGGGGACCACAACCGAAGCCGAGTCAAGCGATAAGGCCGCTGTGCTCAGCGCAATTCGGGAGGCCAGGCGCAACGCACAATTTGTCGTGTTTACGATCCACGCTCATGAAACTGCCGACAATAAGGACGACATGCCTCCAGCCGATTTTGAGCCCATGGTGCTACACAAGGCGAATGAGGCGCCTAGCCCGGACGAGCCCAGGCCGGCCGATTTTGAGCCCGCCTTGTTTCATCAGGCTGTCGATGCCGGAGCCGACGTGGTTATTCGCACCGGTCCTCACGTGTTCAATGGGATCGAAATATATAAAGGCAAGCCAATTTTCTACGGTCTCGGTAGCCTGTTTCTAAGTTTTGGCGGGCATCGTAGCTACACGGCTCCGAACGGCCAAAAAAAGAAATTTCCTGACGAGTGGTTCGAGAGCCTCATCCCGGTATGCACCTTCAAGGCTGGACGACTCAGCGAGATCGAGCTCTACCCTGCCGTGATCGAGTCGAGCTCAGCACCGACTGATGGTTTCCCCCATCCGGCCACTCCCGATCAGGCTCGACGCATCCTCGAACGTGTCAAATCTCTGTCCGCCACGTTCGGCACCGTCGTATCAATCGAACAGAATGCCGGAATTATTCGTCCCCGGGAAAGGGTTCCCAAGTAAACAGCTTCATAGCTAAAGATGTAGCCCGAAGGCCAGTAGGACTACCCAAGTGCCAGTTTGAATAGCTACCAACAGCCCCGTTCTGGGGAGTGGCCTCCTTACCCGGCTGGTCGCAGAGGGTCCACTCATCCAGGATCGCTTGAGCCCTTCAAAATTCCACTTAGGGGTGCCAAGGAGTACGCCACAGCACATACCGGGCGGGCTGAGCGCAGTCTTTTTGGCACACTCTGGCGCCGCTCCAAAAGGTCAAAATCCTTCGTCTTAGCCCCTCACACGAATTGACAA
>JBEKLY010000533.1:0-3691 GCA_050010015.1 Terriglobia bacterium | reverse complement strand
GCCTGTGCATGCCTTCGGCTGAACGCTTCTGCGAGAGCCGGATGAGGGACATCCTCACGTCCGGTTCGACGAGGGGAGAGGCTGTCGTGCCTACGGTATCACTTCCTCTCCTACTCTACCTGCGTGAAACGCCAGCCATGAGCAACGACTTTCTTAGCGAACTTCTGACTCAGGACACAGTGCGTCGTTGATCGCTTCCATTTTATGATGTTTCCGGCGGTTTGTGTTGCTCGTGTTGCTGAGTTCGGTCTGCAGCGATTCGATGTATACTTTCGTCCCTCGAGAGTCCCAAAATAGAAATCCGGGGGAGGCTCAGGCGGATCGGTCGCCGGGAGGGCTTTATGCGGAATCATCTTTTCAACTGGATTGTGCTGGCAGGGGTGCTGGTATCCACCAGCGCACCGGCGTGGGCGCAGTTGCCGGACTTCTACAAGACGATGGGCGGGGCGTTATGGGTTGTAAGAGACGCGTCCGGGCCGGTCGCCGCGTGGCGAAACGTCGGCCTGGAAGACATCCACGATTACGGCCGGATTACTTTGAACGCTTCCGGGCGGCCGGCGGCGCGATTCATCACCGGCCGGCTGGGCAGCTTCGCAGTGGAAATCCTTCAGCCCGCGGCAGGCGATCCGGTGTTCGACGGTTTTCTCGCCTTCCACGGCGATGGCGTCTTCGCGGTGCTATATGTGGTGCCTGACAGCGAGCAAGTGGAACGCGAGACCGCCCGGCTTCGCGGGCTGGGCGTCCGGCTGCTGCACAGGCTGGACGCGGCCGGTGGGCGCTATACGTTTTTCGATACTGAACTGTCCGGAAAGTATGTGCTTGGGCTGGTATCGCGCCCGCAGGCCGAGGCCGCCGAGGGTGCGGCGAAAGTAACGCATCTCGGACTGGTGATTCGCAACGCCGCGCCCGTTTCGGACTATTGGCACAAGCTCGGGTTTCCCGAGATGTCGCTGGCCAATGCCTCTCCGCGCCAGGACGGGCGTTACCACGGCAAGCCGCTGCTGTTGCCATTCGTTGTCGGCTGGCAGAATTACTCGCACCCGACGTATGAATGGATCATACCGCCGCAAGACCCGCCCAATTGTTACGACGACTTCCTGCGCGCGCACGGCCAGGGCGTGCAGCACATGGGATTGCCTGTGGATAACCTGGAGAGCGCGCTCGAGCGCTATGCGAAGCTCGGCTGGTCGCCCGTACAAAGTGGCGCCTGGGGCGAGGTTGGAAAGCCGAACTCCGGGCGGTACGCCTACATGGATACCGATGTGCTCGGCGTCAGCCTGGAATTGATCCAGGCGTTTCACTAGCGCCGTGTCTCAATAATTTGCGACATAAGTCGAGGCGATTCGGCCACGCGTCAGCAGCCCCGTCAGGGGCGCCATAAGGTAGCCCAGGGCGTCAGCCCTGGATTAGACGGCCCTCGCCCCGCCTTCGGCACCCCTCTCCCGCCCGAGCGGGAGAGGGGGAGGGGCGAGGGAGGGGCTCGCGAACCCACGGCTTACGCCGTGGGCTAAAAGCTGCCGCCCGCTCCGCGGGCTGACATATTCAACGAAGTTCCGAGATACCACGCTGGCTCGGCGTGACTCGGAAATCGGCGGCTTCTAACCTAGTTGTCCCGTGCCGCCGGTGAACCTACTCGAGCGCAGGGGAGGAGGAGCGCCATGAACTCGAAGCAATTCTGCACACTTCTCGGGCTGGCTATTGGGGCCCTCGCGGCGGCTGGACTCGCTGCTGCCCAAGGCGATTCGACGGACGCCAAATACGAAGTGGTCGTCGCGAAAAATGTTATGGTCGCCATGCGAGACGGCGTGAAGCTTTCAACGGACGTATACATGCCGGCCCGCGATGGCATGCCGCTCGAGGGCAAATTCCCGGTGCTGGTCTCGCGTACCCCTTATGGCAAGGAGCCTGGCCCCGGTTCGCCGAACGTCGCCCGCCTTTTCGCTGAGCATGGCTATGTGGCCGCAGTGCAGGATTGCCGCGGGCGCTACGCATCGCAAGGCGCATTCTACATTGACGTGAACGAGGGCAAAGACGGCTACGACACGGTGGAGTGGGCCGCGGCGCAATCCTGGTCGAACGGCAAAGTGGGAACGTACGGTGGGTCCTATCTCGCGCAGGTTCAGAACGCCCTGGCGGTCCTGCGTCCTCCCCATTTAGCCGCGATGTTTGTCATGGTCGGCACCTCCAATTACTTCGACGACGGAGCCTACCGCGGCGGCGCTTTCACCTTGTTGCACAATCTCGTGTATCCTCTGGTTCTCTCTTCCACCAGCCAGGAAGCCGAACGAAATCCGGCCCTGAAGGCCGCCGTGCTCGATATCCTGCACGAGCAGATGGGCGGATGGCTGCGCGCATATCCCTTCCGCCCCAACGCCTCTCCGCTGTTGCTCGATCCGTTGAATCAGCGGTGGTTTCAAGACTTCGCCGACCACGCTTTGTACGACGACTACTGGAAGCAGAATGGCTTCAACTTTGAGGCCGCCTACGACCAATATCCGGATATTCCCGTCTATTTCCTGAGCGGTTGGTATGACCTGTTCGAACGCGGCACGCTTCACAACTACGTTGGTTTGGCCTCCCGCCACAAGTCTGCGACCAAGCTCCTGATGGGCCCCTGGGTGCACGGAATCGGTCCGCGCGCTTCGGGCGACGTCGACTTCGGACCGACCGCTGAAGTCGATATGATCGGGGAGCAGCTACGCTGGTTCGATCAGGTTCTGAAGGGTAAGAACACCGGCGTCCTCGACGAGCCGCGTGTGCGCCTTTTCGTTATGGGCGGCGGCGATGGCATGCGAACCGAGGACGGGTTTATGGAGGATGGCGGCCGCTGGCTCGCCACAACGGCATGGCCCCCTCCTGAAGCAAGTACTCACGCCTACTACGTGCATCGCGATGGCAGTTTGAACGAGCAACGGCCCGGGAGTGAAGCTCCCAGCACTTACTCGTTTGACCCTCGGAACCCTGTTCCCACTGTCGGTGGGCAGATTGATTCCGGCAAGGATCTCTCGCCCGCCGGCCCTCGCGACCAGCGCTGCAATGTCAGGATTTTTGGCTGCGACAATGACCTCCCTTTGGCTTCACGCCGCGACGTTCTCGTCTTCCGGACCCCGCCTCTCGCGTCTGACCTGGAGATCGCGGGGCCGGTCAGCGTCGAACTCTGGATTTCCTCCTCCGCTCCGGACACAGATTTCACCGCCAAACTGGTCGATGTCACTCCACCTAACCGTGACTATCCCCAGGGATACGCCATGAATCTGGCCGACCGCATCATTCGGGTCAGTTCGGGAGATTACGCCACCTCACGGACCTTGCTGAAACCCAGCGAAATCCGCAAGGTGACCATTGATCTCGTGGGCGTGGCCAACCGCTTCCGAACCGGCCATCGCATCCGCGTGGACATCTCGAGCAGCAACTTTCCCTTTTTCGACGCAAACCCCAATACCGGCGAGCGCCCCGGCTACGAGACGCACCAGATCACGGCGATGAACACCCTCTTCCACGACCGGGAGCGCCCGTCGCACATCAACCTTTCTGTCATGCCGGTCCGCTGATGGGGTACCAGTTTCAGTTGTCATTCCGAGGAGTACCCATGGGCTTGCAGCCCACCCGAGTGGATGAAAATCGGCTCGAGGCGCCATTGTACAATTGACGCAGCGTGGAAAGGTGAAGGCCGTCTGCGGCTCTGGGTGAG
>JBEKLY010000532.1:0-3727 GCA_050010015.1 Terriglobia bacterium | reverse complement strand
GACGCCCCTCCAGGCGCGGGCGTACGAACTGATCTGTGCGTTCCCAGTAACCGGAAACTGAGCATGGCAGTATCCCTCAAGGAATCAGTAGGATATCCCTCGAAGGCTGTTGGAACTTCGGGTTAGTCGGCGTTCGGTGGATGCAAGCTCGGCAAAGGCTACCGGCGTTGACGGAGAGCAACATCGCTTCTTGGAGCACTGCACATTGTGTCCGTTTTGAGCACGAATCAGCACAAAACAAGGCCTGAAAAGGGCAGAATCAGCGTATTGGTCCAAATCCAAGTAAACCCGAATTCCGAAGTTGCGAGGCTCGACGGAAAGAAACCCATCACCTGACTCGCTACTCTCGCACCCTCTCCCCACGGGAGAGGGCAGAAATCAATCAACGTTAACGGCCCTCTCCCTTGGGGAGAGGGTAGCCCGCAGCCGGCGTAATCATCAGTCCGTCAGCTGACGGAGCCGGGTGAGGGGTTGCTTCCGAAAAATCCAAACACCCGTTCCGTTTTCGAGATTATCAAGGCAGGCAATTCAGATTCAAAGAGTTGGCCCGGGAGTGCCAAATTCAACTTCGGAATTCGGGGTAAAGCGTCGGGGGTAGAACGGCGAGGTCTGAACAGTGACACAACGTCGGCTAGAACTCGGCGGCCTATGCTCCGATGTACCTGGCGTAAACGCTGCGCGCCACAGCGGGGTCGTGCGTGCCTTTCACGATGGCGCGGCCGTCGGAGAAAACCGTCAATTCGTAGGCATCGACGGCGAAGACGAGCAGGAAGTCGTTGGCGCGCACGCGGCCGAACTGCTCGAGGCGGGTCTTCAACTCTCGAAGATCCAACTGCCGCGGCGCCGCAGCGTGAATCTGCACGGAGTCGCGCCCGCAAAGACTGGTATGCGTGGGCCCGGTCTGGTTGAGGTGAGCAAACTCCTTGGCGCCGCAAACCCGGCATTGCGGGTCTTTGCGCGGACGGATTTCCTGGAGCTGGTTTTTCCAGATATCGTAGGCTAGCATCGCTCCGTGCAACTCCTGGCGCCGTCCCAGCAGAATCTTGAGCGCCTCGGTTACCTGGATGGCCGCAACCCAGGAAACCGCCGGGCTGATCACGCCCACCGTGTCACATGTTTCATGCGCGCCCTCGGGCGGACTGGGAAACAGGCAGGCGAGGCAGGCCGTGCTCCCGGGAAGAATCGTCATGGTCATGCCGTAGCTGGCTACCACGGCGCCGTAAATCCAAGGTAGACCCAGTTTCACCGCGACATCGTTCACGAGGTAGCGTGCCTCGAAATTATCCGTGGCGTCCAAAATCACCTGGAAGCCGCTGACGAGTTTTTCGATGTTTTGGTTGTGTACGTCTTCGACCACACCCTCGACCTTGACTTCGGAATTAATCTGGCTCAGCTTGCGTGCTGCGGCGATGGCTTTCGGCAATCGCTCGCGGGCGTCCGCCTCGTCGAACAGGATCTGACGCTGCAGGTTCGACTCTTCGACGAAGTCGCGATCCACAATACGCAACGTTCCCACGCCCGCACGTGCGAGTGCGTTGGCATGGGCGGTGCCGAGCGCTCCGCAGCCCAGAATTACTGCCTTGGATTCGAGAAGCTTTTCCTGCCCACCGGCGCCGATAGACGGGAATAGAATCTGACGGGAGTATTTTTCGCGATTCATCGTCTCAGCTCAATCCGTAAAGCAAAAGTCTACCTTGCCGGCGTAGCAGTGGCAAGCTCGCCTAGACGCGTTACGCGGCGCTTCCAGTCCCGCCTGATCACACTTAGCCCCCCCACACAACGCTCGGAATCGCCAATTCCCCTCTTCGAATGAGGAGGGGTTGGGGGGTGGTGAACCATGGCGTGCCACGACCAAGGCGGCGGCTCCGCGGCCGCACTCCGAGAAAAAACTCTGGACGCGCGCAATGTGCGGAGCGATGATTAAGGCGACCTGAACGCCCAGCGGCAGGGAATGCTACCCGGATGCCATGTCCGGGCCTGGCCTCCTGCCCAACGATTTGCGGCATGACCGAGCCAGCGCCATTTGCACAAGAACGCCGATTGATGGTCGAACTCCAACTGCGGCATCGGGGCATCCGCGATCAAAGGGTCCTGGATGCCATGCTGCACGTACCGCGCCACGAGTTTGTTCCTTCAGCTCTGGTAAGGGCTGCCTACGATGATCGGCCATTGCCGCTAGGCGATGCGGAGACCATTTCCCAACCTTACATTGTCGCCGCCATGACGGAAGCAGCCCGCGTCGAAGCCGGAGACAAGGTCCTGGAAGTGGGGACCGGGAGCGGCTATCAGGCTGCGATCCTGGCTTATTTGGGCGCGAGGGTTTATACCGTGGACCGTAACGCCGCGCTGGCGGAGTCGGCACGCGAGCGCCTGGCACGCCTCGGGTACGACGGGGTGGAAGTGATCGTGGGCGACGGAAGTGAGGGCTACACGGCGGCCGCGCCGTATGCCGTCATCATCGTTACTGCCGCCGCGCCGGCCGTACCCCCTGCCTTACTCGAGCAGCTTGCGGAAGAAGGACGCCTGGTGATTCCGGTCGGAGATCTTCACCGCCAGGACCTTCTGCTCTATCACAAACAGGCCGGACAAGTGAAAAGGCGCGTGCTCGATCCGTGCCAGTTTGTGCCGCTGGTCGGAAAGGCCGGCTGGCCCGAAAATGAATGGCGGCTGATGTAAGTGCGTTTTTTTCTTGACTCGAATTCAACCGGATTTTATTATCACGGTAGCTAGAAAGGAGGTGATCCATGTCGATAGAAAGTAACTGTAGCGAGGGTGCTGAGGCTTAGGCGTCTTGCACGTGCCCACTTGTGGGAACCTCTCGCTAGCGACAGAGGGTTAGTGGCAAGGGCGCTGTGCGGCGCCTCTCCCCGATGCAGGAGGGAGAAAAGCCAAACCCAATCAGTATCCCGGGCCCCTGGTCGTGCGGTCAGCGTACGGCCAGGGGCTTTTCGTTTGGCGGTGTCGAGACTTGAAGGCCGAGAGTCGTAAGTCCAAAGGCCAAGGGAGGTTTGCTCGTTTATCGAGCCTTTTGTGTTTCCTCGAAGAATTGAAATGATTGCAGGATCACCTTCGTCGCCATCTCAGTCAGGTTATACTCGGGCATCTCTTCGCGGCGCACCCAGCGAGCGTCGGTGACGTCGGAGGCGGGCTTGAGCTTTCCTCCCTTCAACCGGCAAACATAATCCACGATGACGTAGTGGTACTTGACGCGCTCTCCTTCGCGTGTAATGCGGTCGAACACGGCGATTATCTCCAGAGGCTGAACATCCAGGCCGGTTTCTTCCTTCAACTCACGCCGCACCCCTTCCGCCAAGTCCTCTCCGAGTTCGAGCATGCCGCCGGGGATGGACCACTGGCCCTTCAGCGGCTCGCAACCGCGCCGGATCAGGAGAGCACGCCTGCGGTGGATGACGACTCCGCCCACGCCGACGATGGGACGATCTGGATATTCACGCTTCATCTTTTCGCTCGGAGCAGGGAGAAACCCCCTCACCCGGCCCGCACCGGCTGATGAGAACGCCGTTTCGGGCCACCTTCTCCCCCAAGGGGGCGAGGGACAAGACAAACCGCTCCACAGCCAACATACGGCGACGGACAACGGACCACTGACTAGTACATCGTTCGGTAAATTCCTTGTAGTATTCTCGGCTCTGTGTTACTGTAACCGGCATGCCGAGAGTCGCACCTGCAATGGCTTTGAATGCCGTGACGGAGTCCACTTTGCAAC
>JBEKLY010000531.1:0-3727 GCA_050010015.1 Terriglobia bacterium | reverse complement strand
CCGGACGCGATTCCGGTCCCTCTACTAAATGCGGAAGCGAGATTCCGACAAAAATTGCCCCATATTCCGGATTTCCCCAATCGTCCACTCACTCCAGCGGAGAGTGGAAGGGCCAGAAGGTTCTGGTCGCCTGGTCTCGGACCAATCCGGGAGAGTGCCGTTTCGGGCATACTCCGCCAGTCTCGCATTGCTCGGTCAATCACAGAGACTAGGCAGAGAATCAGTAGAAACCTGCTAGTTTTCATGCGCCCGATTTCCCGACCTAACGGTCAGTCAGAAGTACAAAAAATGTATTCTCACACGGTGCTGAAAGGCAGTGGCACAGGTTTTAGACTTAGGCACCTGTTTCACTCAGAACCGGCTTGCCTACTCGCAGCTTCAGATCGGTCCGGATAACTGATCCGTAACGCAGGTGATGTTTCATCCTCATCACCGGCCGTTCGATCAGGAGATAACTCAGCATCCCCAGCGCCAGGGTCGTGGCAAAGGCCAGCCCGCCCGAGAGCAGGATCGCAAATGACTGCCGCATGTGCCTGGCAAGTTCCGGCGTCAGGGTTCCCATGAAATAGGTCCCAAACGTTAAATGGAACACGTACATGCTGTAACTCAACGCGCCCAGCCCGCACACCCACCGTTGGCTGCACAGACGGTTCACTAGGCTACCTTCGTCGATCACCATCATCACAATTCCGACCGCCGTCAGATGTTCAATGGGGATCAAGATCTCATCGCCCCAATACGTCCACGCCCACGGTTCGCCCTTCCACAGAGCCAGCAGGATCACCGTAGCGCCCCCGGAAGCGACAACCCATTTAGCGAACGGGTTGATTCGGTTGTAAACCGGACCTTCGCGCAGCAGCCCCAGCAGGACTCCCGCCAGGATGGCGTCCACTTGCGTAGGCGTGAAAACCCTGATATCGGATGGAGACATAGAGCCCAGCGGGGCAGCGAGCCGGAATGCACAACTGACCGCGATCAACCCGCTGGCAATGGCGATCAGCTTCCGCCGTTCCGGGAATAGCCACACCACTAGCGGCCACAACAGGTAAAACTGTTCCTCCATCGCCAGCGACCAGAAGTGAATCGTTCCAATCGGACCGCCTACTCTATGGTGGACAAAATCCGGGACCAGATTCTGAACGTACAGAAAATGCATCACGTAAAAGCGGCTATTGAGATGAATTCCGCGGTAGAGCGCAAAGCATCCTATCGTCAATAGCGTTATATAGAAGACTGGAAACACGCGAAGAATCCGGCGCGTATAGAAGACCCTGAAATATCCTTCCCGGTGGCGTGTGTGATACAGGATTCCGCCAATCAGATAACCGGAGAGCACAAAGAACGACGGCACTGCGAACAGCGCCATCGACGAAAGTCCAGTGAGCGCCTTGAGGCGGATCGTGTTCGAATGCCCAAGTTGTCCGGCAATAAAATAGTGCCCGCAGAAAACCAGCAGAAACCCGTATCCCCGAATACCAGCGAGGCACGGCTGGTATCTTTGCACTCGTTCGATCGACTGGTTGTGTTGCATCCCCTTACACCCGCTTCAAAAACCGATCAATCTCCAGCTATCCGAGATGACCCCATCGCCCATTGAACAAATCGAGAACATCCGGCGTCGCGGAGCCGGATCGTTGCAGGCAATCAAATCCAAAAATGGAATCTAATCCGGGGCGATTATCTAGTTAGATTTGCTTTCGTATGCGGTGGGCCCGCTACTGTAATTCCAAACAAATTAAGCTAACTTTACCTCTGCAATGAGTGCAAAGAACTTCCCCGAAAGTTGTAATTGCCGACCTGAGTTCGGACTCGCGCGTCCGACTGCATCGCGAATTCGGTTGGAACGGCAGTCAGGTAAATGATGATCGCGGGCATCCTAACGGGTATGCATGGCAGTTCAGCTTTTCCGGTGGGAGGTGGCAGCACCAACCGCTCGGCTACAATGGCAGTCTCCGCACGTTGTGTGTGCGCTGTTCCGGAGAACGATGGAAGTCCTTTGATCTTGTTGTTTGGGAGTATGTGGGGCGTGTATCCTCCCGAGTTTCGGGCAGATCACCGGCAACCCGGAAGTCACCCCGCAGAGACGCGAGCCCCCTCCCGTGCATCTGATTTAGAGACTGAATCTGTATGGAGCTTTGGGAGATACGCGATGAAGGCAGTGGTGTTGCATGAGTACGGCGGTCCCGAGAAGCTGCAATTTGAAGACAACGTTCCCGAACCACAGGTCAGCGGAAATACGGTACTGATCGCGGCCACCGCCGCCAGCGTCAATCCGATCGACTGGAAGCTGCGTTCGGGGATGCTGCAGAAGAATATTCCCTTGCCGCTTCCGGCCATTCTGGGCCGCGATGTCAGTGGCATCGTGCGCCAGGTGGGCGCAAATGTGAAGCACTTCAAGGCCGGCGACCGCGTTCTTGCGCTCACCAACAAGACCTATGCCGAGTTGGTTGCAGTCGAAGATTCAGACGTGACCCATTTGCCGGATGGCGTTGACCTGGCTGACGCCGCCGCGATCCCGTTGATTTCGCTCACGGGAGACCAGCTTGTGCGCCTCGCCACCAACGTGCAAAAGGGACAGGTCGTTCTCGTCACGGGAGCGCTCGGCAGTGTTGGGCGCGCGGCCGTCCACACTGCGAAAAAGATCGGCGCGCAGGTAATT
Source organism: Terriglobia bacterium (assembly GCA_050010015.1). Classification (GTDB taxonomy): domain Bacteria; phylum Acidobacteriota; class Terriglobia; order UBA7540; family UBA7540; genus CAVROP01. Next base: position 1,068 of record JBEKLY010000531.1, on the reverse strand, counting down.
GCAGGCGTTCGCGGTCGAGAGCTGGAGGCGGCCCGCTCCCTCGGCGTCTCCGACGTGCTGGCGATTGATGACGATCAAGCGATTGAGAACTTCCGCTTAGTGGACGCGATTGCGGACACCGTTGGCGGTGATGTTGTAGCCAAACTCATCGCGAGAATCAAGTCGAACGGCTCCCTTGGCTACACCACGATGTTGCCCGACGGCGCGGAGGCCAGGAATCCGACTGTAAAGACTGCGCGTGTCCAGGCCAAGCCTGATCCATCCAAGGTGCGCGAGTTCGCTGATGACGTGCGCGATGGCAAGTTCGTTCTCCCGATTGGCCGCCGCATGCCGTTGCGGGCCGCGGCTGAAGCACATGTGCTGGGGGAGAAAGGCGGCATTGGCAAGATCCTCCTGTTAGCGCCAGACGCCGCCGGCTAGCCCGCTTTAGCGGGCAAAAGAAAATAGCCCCGGGCGCGGCCTTGGGGAACTCTGCCCTCTTCATGATCCCCAGCCCCTGAAAAGGGGCGAAAGAACCGCCCGCTGTCCCGCCTGTCCCCTCGGTCCCGCCGGGGCCCCCGGCGACGGGTGGCTCGAAGAGCCGGGGTCGCTGGGGTGGCTCGGTCCCTGCTTTTTTGTCAAGTGCCGATTCGCTTCACCGCGTCACAACCCATTGAAAACATGAACAAATTTCCCCCGCCAACTTTGCCGATCATTCCCGCCTTCCGGCGCATACTCATTCCATGATCCCCTTCCATCCAAAGACCGGCGCAAACCAGAATCGCTGGCCCTGGAAATGGGTATGCAAGGTATGGGATAGATATGGGCGAGGTATGAGTCGTCCCGTAACGCCTTTGTTACCAAATATGGAGGTAGGTCATACCGTGGGGGAGGGGGATATGGTCCACAAAGTTAACATCCGCCAGCTACCGGCAACTGGCTGCTGGCTTCCGGCCACGGTTCACGATCCACGATTCACGATCCACGGCTCCTGTTTCCGTTCCCTTGTTCCCTTGGTCCCCGCTCTTCTGGTCCCTGGTCCATAATCCCTGGTCCTGTACGGCCGGGGACATTCCTGACATTTCAGAC
>JBEKLY010000530.1:0-3733 GCA_050010015.1 Terriglobia bacterium | reverse complement strand
CGAACGCGCGAAGAAGTCGAAAGGAACATGCACGAGGCAATCGAGTTCCACCTGGAGGGCCTGCGCCTCGAAGGGTTCCAAGTACCTCAGCCCCACTCGTATTCCACCTACGTGGAAGTCCCAGCGTAAGCACTCCGCTCCGGCCGCCGCTGCGTGCTTCGGTTGTGTCCGTTGGCTAGCTGGACGGCAGTTTCCCTAACTTCCGCTCCGGCCGGTGCCGGATGGCCTGGATCGCACCCTCGAGACGGCGAACGCGGGTCTCAGGTTTTTTGGCTTCTGCCAACGCTTCAACATATTCGCGCTGGTGGGTGTAGCTGAGCTCTTGCCATCGCTCCCAGGCGGGCGGAGCAGCTTTGAGCGCCTTTACGAAATCGGCGGGCAGCTTCACTTCGCGCTTCTCAGTATCGAGGTCGAGCCGCACCTCGAGCGTTTCGTTGCCCTCTAGTCCCGCCGCCTCCCGATTGCTTCGCCGCAACGGAATGAAGGGCGGACCACCCATCGCGGCGACAGTGCTGCGGTACGTGTACCCGTTTAGCGTCACCTTCACCGGCGCGCGCACCTTGCCAAACACGTTTTCGGGATCGAACGTCAAGGGGATGAAGCACATTTGACCTTCACGCACAATCTTGACTTCGAAGGTTTTGGAAATCATCAAAGGGACTCCTCCCTCCCGGCCGGCAAGGGGGTTATGACTATCAATTTGAATGTTGGAACCAAATTATACCACGGGGGGAGGTCCGAACTCCGCGCCCGCGCCGATTGAGGGTGTATAATATGCACATGGGGAGACATGTAATCTACATCTCGGAAAAGGAAGCCGCCACCACCAATGTGGAGACGCTCTTGGCGCACGTGCGCGCTGGGGCTAAGGTGGTCATCCAAAATGGTGCGCGGCCTGTGGCCGTCCTCGATCCCGCAGAATCTGTGCCCCGAATGATCTCAGAATGCATCGCGTTGCTTCCTGAGGACTCGACCGCCACGATCGACCCGGACTTTGCCAAGGACGTGGCGGCGGGCGTCGAACAGCACCGCGAAGCGCTTAGCCCGCCAACATGGGACTGATCCTCGACTCCAGTGTCTTAATCTCAGCGGAACGTGAGGGCGAGAATGCGCGTCGGTCCTTGACGGCGATAAGCGGGCTGACCGGAGACACTGAGGTCTGTATTTCAGTAGTGACATTGATTGAGTTGGCGCACGGAGCAGCTCGCGCCGACACTCCTCAGCGACGGTTAAGACGCCAAAGCTTCATTGAAGAGCTAATAGGCGCCATGCCGATCTACCCAGTCACCGTAGCCATCGCTCTGCGTGCCGGCCGACTCGATGGTGAAATCCAGAGCCATGGGTTGAAAGTCCCTCTCGCAGACCTTTTGATTGGGGTGACCGCGCTTGAGCTTGGCTACAGCGTAGGGACCTCGAATGTCCGGCACTTTCGGCAGATTCCCGGCCTGACCGTCATGCATTTCTAACCGATACTTGTCGCCGCGAAACTGGTTTGCGGAGCCCCCTGTGGGATCATGGGGATGCTCCGTTCGGTTAACGTGTTTCGAGCACCTATCAAGTAATCATCCATGCCGTTGGCGTGAGTCCCGGTAGCGGGTCGAAGATGCAGTGGCCGGAGCATTGATGTTCCTCTTCCAATCTTCAAGGCCTGGCCCTTTGATAGCTTCGGCTCGTTTGCGGAGCGCTGCCATTTCCTCGGGCGCGAAGGGTTTGAACTGCTGGGCGATGCGAACATCATCCTCTAACTGGCCGATGGTAGTGCAGCCAACGGTCACGCAGTTGACGGGCAGGCTTAAGGCATAGCTCAAGCATTCTCTGGCACTGAATTCCTGCAAGAGCTTGGCGTTGGCGAGGGACTTCATCCCTTGAATGGCCATACCGCGCTCGGCCGCGAGCGGCAGGGTCAGTTTTTCGAAGCTGAAATAGCCGGGGTCGGCTATGTTCAAGGGCATCAATATGGAATCGAATTTCTCGTAAGCCTTGAGCATTTCCACGTGAACGTCAGGATCGTGGTGGCCCGTGAAGCCGATGAAGCGGCACTTCCCTGCTTTCTTAGCGGCTTCGAAAGCTTCAATGGCCCCGCCGGGACCGAAAATCTGCTCGATCTCGGCTTTCTCGCCCACCCCGTGAAGTTGCCAGAGGTCCACGTAATCAGTCTTCAGGCGCTTCAGAGAGAGATCCAGTTCAGCCGCGGCGCCGTCTCGAGTCCGCTTGTTGGCCTTGGTCGTAATGAATAGATGCTTGCGGAACGGCGGGAGAACCGCTCCGTAAACTTGCTCTGACCGGCCGTCCCAGTAGTCAATGGAATTGTCAAAATAGTTGATCCCCAGGTCATAGGCGCGTAACGTGATTGCCTTCGCCTCCTCGAAGGAGATAAGCGGAAAACGGCCGCCGGCCTGGCCGATGATGGTGAGTCTTTCACCGGTCTTACCAAACGTCCGCATGGGGATAACACCGGCCTTGGGCTTGGGCGGTTTCGCTCCGAAGGCCGAGGCCGTCAATCCCGCGAAAACTCCTCCGAAGAACGTTCTGCGCCGCATGTGACCTCCTTCGCTTTGATGGAATAACCCCCTGGAAGGGTATTACAACGGTTCTCGAAAAACAATCGGCGAGCTATTTGCCAATCGCCTCGGAAGCAACCCCTCACCCGGCCCGCGACGGTTGGTGCATCCGCCGCCGCGGTCCACCCTCTCCCCAAGGGAGAGGGCGATCAATTCCACGTCTGCTCGCCGCGAGAAGGCCGCGCCACAGAGGCAAAAGCATAAGAATTCTAACTCAATCGCCCGGGAAGGTATTGCCGCAGAAAGCGCGCGGCCAGGATAAACCCGTCCTTGCGTTCCTGCGCCATTTCGGGGCCCTGGTCGCCGCGGGGGGCGTCCCAGAAATTGTCTTCGTGTTCCACGGCCATGCCGCCGCGGAATCCCGCCTGCAAGAGCACGGTGATGAATTTGGGCCAGTCGATCAGCCCCTGTCCGGGGATGCGGTAGCGCCACCAGCCTCGGCCGTGTATGCCGACTTTAGCGAGTACCGGCTGGATGATTTCCGTGTCCTTGGCATGCACGGCGAGTATCCTGTCGCGAAAGTCCCAGGCCGTCTGAATGGGATCGATGTACTGCCGGACCAAATGGGAAGGGTCGAATTCCAGCCCGAAGCGATGGTTCGGGACCAGGGCAAAAACCCTTTCCCAGGAAGCAGGCACGGTGGCGAAGTTTTCATCGCAGGGATAGTTTTCAGGTCCAATCGCCACGTCCAACTTCTCGCACACGGGCAGGTACTGCTCATTGAGCACTTCCGCCACTTCCTTCGCCTGCTCGTCCACCGATGCGCCCGGTTTACCACCGCTGAACGTGCCGACGAACTTGCACCCCAGCCGATGGGCCAACTCGATGCACTGAACGAAGCGGGCGCGCGTTTGGCGTCGTACGGCAGGATCGGGCGCCAGATGATTCACCATGCTCTCGATGCTGATGATGCGCACTCCGGCGTCCCGAGCGGTGGCCAGGACCTGATCAATCTGAGTGTCCGTAAGCTTGTCGGGATCGAAGTATTCGTTGACGTCCACAATTACGCCTTCATAACCTGCCGAGGCCGCGAAGGCGAGCCGCTGGGGGGAGTAGCGCGTCTTAATCGCCAGCTTCGGATACTTGGTGTCCGCCGGGACGGAGGCGGAGGCGCTGCTTTGCTCCGCATTCGAAACGAGGGGCCTGCCCATGCTCGCCGCAGATACACCTGC
>JBEKLY010000529.1:0-3761 GCA_050010015.1 Terriglobia bacterium | reverse complement strand
CCTTCGGCAATGAATTGGGTTGCCAGGACCGATTTTCCCGTCCCCGAAGCCCCTGCCACCAGGACACTATCGCCTTCGGGGATTCCCCCCCCGAGCATCGCATCCAATTTCGGAATGCCGATGGAAAGGCGCCGCGTGCTGGCCATTTTCCTTTGCTGCCCGCCCAGCCCAAGAGTACGCGAGAAGGCTTGCAGCCCGCCATTCGTAATGCGGAAGGTGTGCAGCCCAGGCACCGACGCCTGTCCCCGCAGTTTCACGATCTGGAGCTTCCGCAGAATGGAATTTCGGTCGGAACTCTGGTAGAGCCACAAGAGGCCATCGGAGACCGTGAATACAGGATTGTCGCGGATCTCACCCTCGACATATTCCCCGACGAGAAAAGTCGTTGCCTGCCAACTGGTCAGGAGCAGCGCCAACCGCTGAATGAAGGATTGCAGCTCCACCTCGGTTGAGCCGCCGAGCGCTTTCCGCACCACCGTGCGAAAGGAGTCCACTACCACGATGCCGGGGCTTGCCTTCTCAACCTCATTGGCAATCTCCTCCAGGACTGCGTCCAGTTCCTTCTCCAACACAATCTGGCTCAGGTTGATAAAGCGGACGGCGTTGTTCAGCTTGGCCTGGTCGAAGAATGTGTACTGCTGCTGGTATCGCAGCATTTTGATGGCGGGTTCGCCGAGGATAGTGAAATAGAGCGCGGGGCGCTCTGGCGTCGCGTTGGCGAATACGATTTGGTGCGCCAGCGTGGTCTTGCCGCTTCCCGGGGCGCCCGCGATGATGTTAAAGGAAAATTCCGGGAGACCGCCACCCAGGATTTCATCAAGGCCCGGGACCCCGGTCGGCAGTTGGTTAATTGTCACTTTATCTTGCGTGCTCAAGCTTTCTTCTCCTTCCCAGAATCGCGATCGTCGAAGGCGGACTCCGGCCACACATCCTGAACCATGCGCAACGTTATACCTTCGCCAATGAAGAGGAGAAGCAGCCCGAGTAACTGGGCAACGAGAAGGGCTCCTCCCTCGTTAGACATGTCCTTGTCTCTTTCCGGTCCAAGCTCGTCTAAACCCTTCAAGGATCCATCCGCACCGACCTGCACCGCACTAAGACCGGGTCCTTCCGCCCTGGCCAGCGCCAGAGCACGAGAAAGGAGCGAGCGAAACCCCGCAACTCCCGCGAGGGAACAAAGGGGCTGCCGCAGCTTCTCACAGACGCGAAAGGCCGCTGACTCCGTGGGCTCGGAATTCTTGCCCGCAGCGGCTTCGTAAGCAAGAAGGCGCTCGGCTAAATTTCGCGACACTATAGGACTCATTATCTTTTTTCCCGGGCAAGACGCGGACGCTGCGCTCAGTTCGGCCTGGGGCTTCTAACCTCCACCAGCACTGCCAACACGGTGGCGGTGTTGCGAATGTTTCCCGCGACCGTCATCAGCGCTTCGGTGAAGGGCGGGTGTTGGTCCGCCAGTCCCTCCAGACGCGCACTGACGCCATTGAGTTGGTTAACTTCGTTCAGGATCACTTCAAAACCTGTGCGTACGCCGATCTGCGGAATGGACCTAAGGGGTGAGAGAACTTCAGATGTCACCAGCCGCGACGTCATCGTTTCGCCAATGAACGTGAGAAGCAGCCCGAGTAACTGGGAAATGAGAATTACTCCTCCCTCCCTGACCCTGTCCTTGTCGATTAGCCTCCGAAGCTCGTCCAGACCCTCTAAGGATCCATCCGCCGCGACCCGCACCGCGCTAAGACAAGGAGCCTCCGCCACGGCCAGCGTGAGTGCACGAGAAAGGAGTGAGCGAAAGCCGGGCACCCCCGCAAGTGCACATACGGGCCGGCGCAACCTCTCACTGACGCGAAAGGCCGCGAATTCCATGGGTTCGGAGGTGCTGCCCGCCGCGCCTTCGTTAGCAATGAGGCGCTCCGCCAAATCCCGGGTCTGCGGGGGAAGCGTCATTTTCGTTCCGTAGCCGTGCAAAATGGGCGTGACACTTGGACGTGAATCATCGATCATAGTGGTATCCATTTGGGGACAGCTCGGACAGGGTATGTACCTCGGAGGGTTTCATCGGATTCTATTGCCCAGCGACTGTCTCGCATCGCCGTATAGCCGCGACAACGGCACTTGCCACGAGGTTAGATGCCAGGCGGCCTTACCCGCAACATTCCTTCGTAATATGATTCTGGAAATCACGGCGCCACGAATTTGCCTTGCAGCGTGGCTGACAGTTTTCCCGGAGTTTCCAAATCCGGACCGGCAAGACGTAAGTGTGAGTGATTCCCGGCGCCGTGTCTGTCCAAAATTGCACACCAAGTTGATGAGGGGCGGTGAGAACTATATTGTCGGGTCTTGACTTTGTTGCTAGTCGCGTAGGATAACGCTCAAAAGGCCACTGTTAACCGTCAACGCGCCGCTGCCCTCGTAATCGATAAAGCCCAGCGTCCGGAACTTGTTCATGAAATGACTGACGCGCGCCCGGGTTGTGCCCACCATTTGGGCCAGATGCTCCTGGTTGATTCCGGGATGGACGGTTTCGGCTCTGCTTTCTTTGCCAAAATGCGCCAGCAACAAGAGAATCCGGGCCAAGCGCTTCTCGCTGGGGTTGAAAAGCTGGTCGACCAGATCCTCTTCAAAGCGAGTGTTGCGGCTAAGCAGGTGGGTAATGAACAATTCCGAGATACCGTGCTGCTCGTGGAGCAGACGCACCATCAGTGACTTCTCGATCCTGTAAAGATTGCAATCGCTCACGGTGACTGCCGTGGAGATGCGCAACGGCTGTCCGGCCAGGCATCCCTCACCGAAAAACTCGTTGTGGCCCAGAACGCTGACGATCGCTTCCTTGCCTTGTTGGGAGGTCACCGCGAGCTTCACCTCGCCTTTTTGGAGATACCACACGGAATCGGCAAGGTCTCCCTGCGCATATATCGTGCGGTTCGCGCCGTATTCCAGAGCGCTTTTCCCGCGCGAGATCGCTGCGAGGAATGCTGTCCAATCGATGAGCTGAGTCTTCCCGTTTGCTGTAACAAGTGCAGGCTTGCCTTTGCCGTTGGCCCCGATAACCTTTTGCCGGCTCTTCTGTAACGTCAGAACACCCTCCTTCTGCTTGGTGGAGATATCGCGGTTCGGGGCGTATTCCAGCGCAGTATTCCCGACCTCGATTCCCGAGAGGGCGGCCTCCCAATCGGCGGGCTGACTTTTCGTTGCCATAGCTCCTCCATTGACTTGCTAAGGGCGGGTCAGTGGCACAAGAAGGAATCGGAATTTGGCGACGACCCGCTACAACCGCGCGAATCGGACTCGGTCCAAGGCAATTTCACCGTGCGAATGTGCCGTTCTCCCTTAAATAGTAGCCATCGATAATCAATATCTTTGCCATCTTGATGGCCCACTGGACCTCTGCGGCGGAGTCTAGCATCTTCTGTGTCTGGAATCAAATTAAAATTGGTCATTAAAGTTGGTCAACCAACCTGCTGTCGGCAAGGTGCGGATGTTCGAATTATCGTTCCACGCCAAGGCAGTATATGAGCCCTTTTTGCCGGCTACCCCTCAGTCCTGCGGCATCAATTCGCTGGTCCACTTCCATAGGCCTGGCTGGGTGCCTCGGCCACGAAGAGGCGAAGCTGATTAGATGAATCGAGATAGGTTTTGTTGTACTTGGATCCGTCGTGAATTTCATTATTTTCGTTCGAAATTGCCCGAAAAACGGTATTCGTCTCGAAAATATTTGCAGCAGTCGCTCGATCTTCACAAACATAGCTTCAACCCTCCAGGGG
>JBEKLY010000528.1:0-3778 GCA_050010015.1 Terriglobia bacterium | reverse complement strand
CACTTCCGCATCGGAAGATTCTTGTAGTCACGCGCAAGAAACTGCCCAAGCGTCGCAAACCTCGTTAGCTTGCAGCAACTTGGACGTAAAGCGTCACTCCGACTCAATGGTGAACACCCGATAGAAAACAAAGGACCGGCTGCGGAGCGATCAGCGCATGAGGGACTGCGCGCATATGGAAACGAGTTGCCAACGGGTGAACCAGAACTACAATGAAGGACAACAAGTCCGAAGAGTAGGACCTCTACTCTCCTGTGATCAGGCCCGGATCTTCGGGATTCAGGCGAAGCGTCGAGTAGATCACGATGCTCACGGGCGGGATGCGATTGGACGGTTCGCGGTGCACGTGCCCGCCCATTCCTTGCGCCACGGGCAGTCGTACCGGTTAGAACTCGAAACACCGGGCCCGGGGAGCACGGCTGGCGTCCAGGAGTTTTGCGCCCTTCAGGTCACCGCCTTGCATTTGCTGCGCACTGATTCCTTCGCCATCGTCGGGCATCACGCCGATCCCGCGCCCCAGTGCGAGTACCGCGCCGAATTTCGCGACTTCCGTGACCACAGCCAGGTCGCCGCGGTGCTGAATCTCCCGTGCTCGGAAGACCGTCATGTGCCGGTCAAGCTTTACTACCAACAGCTCGGCCATGAGCAGGACACGCTGATGGAGCTTTCGACCGACGGCGCCGGGCGACCGGCGTTTTTCTGCTGCGTCCGGGCGGTGCGCCACGAGTCGCTAAAAAGCCGCATGGGATTTGTCGGGCAGGTGGCCCGCAACGTCGCCCATGAACTTCATAAGGCCAACCTCGGGGTTCGCAGGCTTCCCCTGGAGGACTTTGCCTGCGGAACAGACTCCCACCCGGAGCGACCAAGGGCAGAGCGTCGCCTACCTTCTTGCCAAGAGCCTCATCAAACGCTTGCCGGAAAGCGAGCGCGCCCTCCTGATCGAACACCAGATTCACGGACGCCCATGGGCTGAGATCGCCAAGCGCCGCAATCTTTCTGAGGACAAAGTGAAGCAGGACTGTTCGAGGGCTCTGAATAAACTGGCCAAAGCTCTCCTCGAGTGCGATTCAAAGCCCGCCAAGGGAGCCGCTGAGCGGCTGGTGGCGTGGCTGAAAGACATGCTTGAGCATATCGTCTCCGACGAGGGACGGGCCCATGACGCCTGAGCGGACTATCGAGAGCGAGCGCGCCACCCTCGCGCGCTACCTGCTCGGAGATCTTCCGCCAGCCGACAACGATGCCGTCGAGGACCGCTTCCTGGCCGAGCCCGCCCTGTTCGCGCTCTATCAGGAGGTCGAGCGCGAGTTGATGCACGAATACGCCGCGGGCACCATGAGCCGGACAGAAACAGCTCGCTTCGAACGTCATTACCTTGTGACGGGCGACCGGCGGCGGCGATTGGTCGTCCTTCGGGCGCTGCTCGCGGTCGAATCGGAGCGGCGAGCTTGGCGGCTGGGTTCCGTGCCGGTGAAGAAACTGGCACCGGCCATCGCCTTTCTCGGCTTGGCTATCGTCGCGGCCACCCTCTATTGGAACCACCGGCGTTCTTCGACAGTTTCGTCAACTCGAACTCCACCCTTCCAGCAGGCAAGGAAAACGGCCCCACGAAACAACTCGCCAAGAAGGGGTTTTGAACAATCTGCTGAACGTCGATAGGTGTACGAACCGTAGAGCGGGCGTGGCGCCCGCGCTGCTCCCTTCAGCCCGCCGCGATTCCAGCTTTTGTGTTGGCGTCCAACGGCACGTAAAACACAACACGCCTCCCGTCTGCCCCAGCTTGCTTCTCGCCGCCATTTGCGCTGGTCTCGGGGTACTCCGCCGATATACTTCCGCTCGACCACGGCCGTGCGGTGGCCTGCCTGCGCCATGTTCCACGTCAGGTGCTTTCCGGATTCGCCACTTCCGATAACCGGGATCTCGTAATGCGCGAGCTGAATGAGGCATTTAAGCAGGACGCGAAGGGGGTACTGTTCGCCACGGCCGTGGTTCTGGGTTTCTATCTCGGAACCGGCGGACTTCTTTTCACTAACGCCGGCCACCTTCCCCTGTTATGGCATCACGCCGGGAGCGGGGTTTGGGACTGGCTTGAGGATCACACCCCTTATGCCAAAGACGCGGCCGCGCTGCCTCTGGGCCTTATAAGTGGGACCTCATACGCTCAGACCGTTGTTGACTTCAGTCCAGGTGACACGCTTCTGCTTTATACGGATGGAATCACCGAGTCCCGAAACGAAGTTGGAGCGGAGTTGGGCCATGAAGGCTTGCTGGGGCTGGTTTGCAGTTTGACCGTAGGTCCGGAGGAGGGACCCGTGGCATTCGGCCATGCCCTGGTCGCGCGGCTCAAAGGGTTTCAAGGAAGCGGCCCCCAGAGGGACGACGAAACCCTCATCCTGCTCCAGCGGCAGCCAGGGATCGGACAACTCAGGACTTCCCAGGGAAGTGGGCGGAGAAGTACAGGTCCAGCCCGGAAGAAACCTCGGTGAGGCCCTCGACAAGATTGTGATCGAGCGCCGCCACCACGTCCGGGATTTCCTTGCCGTGCACGGGCTCGCTTCGCGAATAGAAGTGAGTCCAGACAATCTGGGCGGTCTTCCGGTCCAACAATTCGAAGTCCATCGTCACAAGCGCAGCAATACTACCTTTATCAACCTCTTCGAAATCGTATAACCTGCCTGCCAGAATAAACTCGCCTTGGGCCGAACTGCCAAGATCAGCCACCGACTGATACCTGCCTGAGGCTCTGAGCTGGCGAAGCAATATCACCTTCAGCATGCGCACCGGCGGCTCCACCCAGTGGTGATAGTCGTAGGTGCCGATTCCATTCGGTCCGAACCGATAGGCGATAGGTTCGTCCTGCAGAATCTCAGGAGCGCCGATGCGGCCGATGAGCAGCGCGACGGGATAGACGGGCGCGGATGGCTGGGGCGCCGGAGGAAGGTCCACAGTGTAATACCGGACGGGGCGTCCACTACCGCAGGCGCCGAGGCCCACGGCTGCGAGCAAGACCACAAGGCACGCGATCGTTCGACGCATGAGTATCGCCCTTCCCGTTCTACTGCTCGCCGGGCTTCCGCTCCCGGGGGTTGACCGCACGAATCAGGGTGTAAGGCCGCCGCTTGAGAGCCAGGGTGAGATCTTTTACATGTTGAGAGGTCACTCGGAGATTCTCGAGTATCTGATCGATGTCATCCGCATTGTAGTTCAGAGTCCGGTCGAACTGGTCGAGCACGGACGAGGCGGTGAGGAGCGTCTGCCGCAATTCCACCACGGAACTCCGCAGGTCTTGCCGGTTTTCAAGCACCACCCCGTCAATGTGGCCCAAGGCGTCATTCGCTTGCGCCATCGTCTTTTTCAAATCCTCGAGCAGCGGCCTCAGTTGGGCGCTGGCGTTTTGAACATTGGTCAAGGTTGCCGAGACCTTGGGCCGATCCTCCGTCAACATGGAATTTACATTTCCCAGTGAGGCGCTGATATTCGCGCGATTCCGGTCGCTCAGCAGGTCGCTCGCGCGCGCCACCGTCACCTGCAATTCGTTGAGACGCTGATTAAGACTGTCCAGCACTTGCCGCACCTGGGGCTGGAGATCGCCCACCATGTCACCGATGTCACTGAAGCTCAGCGACTCGGCCGACCTAACTACGCTGCCCGGCGCTGCGGCGGCGGCCTGGCGGGTGCCGGTGGTAAGTTCCAGGTAGTTGTCGCCCAGCGGGCCCAAGCTCGAGATTTTGGCCACGCTGTCCGTCTTCAATGGGAGGTCGGGAGCCACGTTGAAATCGAC
>JBEKLY010000527.1:0-6027 GCA_050010015.1 Terriglobia bacterium | reverse complement strand
GCGACGTGGGAACAGATTCTCCGCACGATCCAGCCTTGGCTGGTGAGATGGAGCGGACTCTGTCCCTGCTGCGGAACGAAGTTCAAGCAAATTTGGAACGACACGACTTAACATAGTAATACCAGATGCATGGCGTACCCGTGTCAGCGAAAAACATGGCGTCGTCGGAGGCAAGTTCGTCGAGTGTTGCGGCCAGGAATTCCGGGCGTATGGGCTTGATGCCGGGTCCCTTCTCGACATAGTGCTGGAGAAGGCCGTGGAAGGATTCGGTTTCCGCCAAGTACTTCTCGAGGAACCCTCCGTCGGTCTTGTCACTTAGGCGCGTCAGCAAGGCGGCGACGGTCGTCTTGATGTCACCGACAAGCCCCAGATCAACGGCCGTCCGGCGGCCAATGTGTTTGGGATTTTTGTCGATCTGGACTTTTTTCACGCCATCGCCAGGGAAGAACTCTGAGAAAGGAAAGTCCGTGCCGAGCAGCAGCAGGAGGTCGGCGTCATGAATGGCGTCATAGGCTCCCCCGTACCCGAGCAGGCCGGTCATACCCACCGCATTGAGATTGTCGTGCTCCAGCCATTGCTTGCCGCGGAACGAATAGCCGACCGGCGCCTTCAGCTTCGTCGCCAGTTCGAGCACCTCGTCCCTGGCATCCCTACAGCCATCGCCGCCGAAGATTGCTACCGTTTTCGCCTCGTCGATCATCTGCGCGAGCTTATCGAGGTCCTCGTCGCAAGGGCGAATAACCGGCGGGCACGAAAGGCAGATTTCAAGGGGGTGCGCGGCAACATCAGCCGACGCGACGTCGCCGGGAATGGAGATAACCGTGGGGCCCTTTTCCACGACGGCAGTGAGAATCGCGCGTCTCCACATCGCCCGCAATGGCGATGATCGGGGCCCCCTCCTTGCGCGCGTCCATGAGCCCATTGAACAGATGGACGACCCCGGGGCCGGCCGTTCCACACACCGCCACGGGGTGGCCGGCGAGGCAGGCCTCCGCCACGGCGGCAAAAACGCCGTACTCTTCGTGGCGGACGTGGACGAACTCGATCTTCCCGTTGCGGCGCAGTCCGTCGATAACGGGATTTAGAGCGTCTCCAACAATGCCATAGCAGCGTTTGACTCCCGCCTTCGCGAGTATCTCCCACAACGGGTCTGCAACTTTTCCCGACATAGAATGCCCCCCTTCTAGGTTGGGATTTCGATTTTTTTAGCCCCGGCTTCAGCACATTATACCAAGTCCACACCTTCGATGGGGAAAGTAACGGCATCATACTGCCGCCTGACCTTGCAATCGGCGCTGGCGTTAATCCGGCTGTGTTTCAATGCCCGGTAGAATCGTTACGGCGGCCTGCCTCGAACACGAGCCAGTTACGCCGCTCCGTCTCGTCAATCCATACTTCGATGAGATCGGCGGTAGCAATGTCCTCGTATTCTTCGCAGATGCCGTGGGCGTCCATCGCGGAAACTCAGGATTCGGCCTGAAAAGTCGGCGTCCGGGAAAATGGGCGTCCGGGATGCCGAGGTGCTGACGGATGGCAGTGCTCGCGATTTGAACGATCATTCAGGCGCCGACGGTTCCCTGCACACAACGCAGACACATATCCAGCCTTGGCTCGTTACAAGTTCAAGAAAACGGGATGCCGTCCGCACTTGTGACACTGATCCGCGAATCAGTGGCCGCTGCCTCAAACCTCTACGCGAGCGAAATTCGACGAATCGTGAGAACGGAGGGACCGGTGGCCATCTGTCGGAGCCGAGGGGTAGACTGACTGGCCCTCAGTGGGCAAATTGGTCGGCCCACGGTCTGGCTTGCTGATTGCGGGTCATAGTGGACTTTCCACCCACCTGACCTAAGGAGCAAATCCTCTTTAGCCCGCTGCCTCAAAGGGTCTTATTCGGGAGAAGGTCGGCTTGCGGAAGGCGAAGTTCTCTGTGAAGCGAGCCGCTTCCTCTTCTTCGAGGGAGGATGCCAGAAAGTAGCAATTCTGGCCCTTTCTTCTGGCCAGTAGCGGCAAGATCTCCCGCCAGGCTAATCTGATCAAGGTACACAGTTCGCCCTGCCGTCCAGTATCTTGCCATTCCTGTTGGCCGCGAACCTTCCCGCAATTGCCCTTGAGGATTTCCATTTTCATGCCTGCCGGTCGTCATCTCGACATTCGCGCTAGAGTCGTGTGGACCGAGCTTCTATGACTTCCGTCCCTTGAGGAAAGTCGACCTCGATGGAGGCTATTTCTTTTTGGGAGGTACCACTGCTTCTTTGAACGCCTTTGCCAGACGGAATTTCACTACCGTCTTGGCCGGAATCTTGATGGCCTCGCCGGTCTGAGGATTGCGACCCATTCGGGCCTTGCGATTTGCCTTCACCGCCTTGCCCATCCCTGGAACCACAAACTGCCCGCTGCTCTTGGCTTCCTTCGTGGCCAGAGTGACGAGTTCTTCGAGAACCGCGGCTGCAGTCTTCTTTGGGATCTCCGCCTTCTCGGCCAAATGCGCGACGATCCGAGATTTTGTCATCATTTACTCTGCTCTTCCTTTCTCCGTTGGAGTGTAAGAATTGCCATATTGAAATCGTCGTTCGGTCCCCACTGTACGTAACGCGCGGATGACCGTCAAGGCAGTTGCAGAAGGGAGCATCAACCCCGTCGCAAGGAGATTTCTCCTTCGCGTTCGTTGCCCGTCCAGCACGATAGTGGTAATTTGCGGTCGTTAACCGCTGTTGGGCACGGAAGAGGTCGCGGAGTTACTTGAGGCAGGCCGGCTCTTCGAATGCTATCTCGGGTCTTCCCACCGCGGTAGCGGGTCGCGCGCGGCCAATAGAAGAAGGAGTTGTCCGCCCTTCTCTGCGTCGAACAGCTCCTGAATGAGTTCGTAGGTTTTCTGGACAACATCGATCATGAGCATCTTGATCTCCTTGTCATCCAATCGCGAAAGCGTGGGCCAGGAATATCCCCGAATGGTGTAGTTACTAATACATCCGAGTAATCTCCCTCCCTGGAATCGGGCGCGATACCCGCGTGTAAGTCCTCGAGAACGGAATTGCGAAAGCACCGATGCACGAGGTACTTTGCTAGTCGTTTCTGCAAAACTGGGTCCGTGATGAGAACCCGCATGGCGTCGTCTCTTTTTTCCATGTTAACCTCTATGAGGCCGACGACCCACTTTGACACCCGAAAAGGCCGGATGCAAGGAAACGAAAACGAGGAAATCCATGGGACTCGCCACGTTTTCTATCTACAAGTACGTGCGAACCTTGAAGGGCTGGCGTTACTGCCGGGCTGCATACGCACCCAGGCGAAAGATAAAGCCCAACGCCGTCATGGTCGCCGGGAAGGAGGAAGTCCATCGCGAGGGATCGTACTACCTCAAAGTCGGTGGGCACTGGGGGAAGGTCGGAGACTCCGCCGACCAGGCGCAAGAAGAGCAGACGAAGCGGCTCGCACGCCAGCGGTACGAAAAGGACACGGGCGAAAATCTTCCGGAACCCGAGCCGAACGGGGAGCTTCTCTCCGACGCCATCGCCGCTTACGTTGGAGAGCTTGAGCTCAAGGTCGCGGGGAAGAACCGCCAGCCCAAAACTCTGGCGGCATCCCGGCACGCGCTTGAGGAGTTCGCAAGCGAGAGCGGCATCAAGCGCCTCAAGGATGTCACTGGCGCAACCATTGCCAGGCAGATGGCGTGGGCGATCCAGAACAGTCCCACCAAGTCCGCCCGGACGGCTGCGAACAAATTCCTGCTGATCTTGCAATTCCTCAAGCACACGGGATCGCTGCCGACGGTCGGGGTGGGAAGGTCTGCACGCCCCTGAAGGATGCGCCCCGGTACGTGGAGAGAGCCGTCGAAACCTACACGCCCGAGGAGCTTGCCCGTTTCATGGCGGCTGGCCCCACCTCGCGGCGGTAGCCCTTGCATCATCACTAGGCCTTCACCTCCATCAGGTTGGCCAGAGGACTTTCACCTCCAAGCTGCTGAGCATGCCCAGCACACAACGAAGCCGCTGGCGCGGCGGACGCTTCGCGTAGCGTGATACCCTCACTCTCTGGCATGCGGAGTAGTCTTGGGTCATAAGGAGGTTCTTATGACCCGACTATGTCAAATGATGCTGGACGAACTCCAGCGTCGGAATTACTCAACGCAGACGACTCGCTACTACTTGCAGGCTGTCGCCGACTTTGCCCGGCATTTCGGCAGGTCACCGGACAAGCTGGGGCCGAATGAACTGCGAAGCTATCAGGCGTACTTGCTGCGCGACCGCAAGCTGGCTGTCGGGACCGTGGTGGGTCTGGTGGCGGCGCTGCGGTTCTTCTTCAACAAGACTCTGAAGCGCCGCTTTCCGCCGAACGACATCCCTTATCCCAAGCACCCACGCCGACTGCCCGCCATCCTGACGGTGGAGGAAGTCGCACGGCTGATCGATTCCGCCCGCAACCTTTTCGACCGCACCTTGCTCATGGTGCTCTACTCCACAGGCATGCGGAACTTTGAACTGCGCCAACTGCAGGTCAAGGACCACATTCAGCGTGGCAAAGGTGGGCGTAACCGCTATGTCCCGCTCAGTCCCAAGCTGCTGGAGACCTTGCGGGGGTACGGGCGCTGGATGAAACCGAAGACCTGGCTGTTTCCAGGCACCGTGCACAATTGGCGCGCCGATAAACCCATCACTCCCAAAGTGGTCTGGGACGCCTGTCAGTTCGCCGCCCGACGCGCCGGCATCAAGAAACGCGTTTCCGCTCACCTTCTGAGGCACTATCTACCCTTCCTGACTATGTCTTGTAACCGCTCCCCAGCCTAGTGTTTCCGCCGCAATGTGTGTACTGGCATCGACATAGTATTGACTCCTCAGCCCCGTATAAGGGGGGAAAGGAGTCTACCGTGAAGTACATCATCGACAATCGAATAAATCTGTCGCGAGCGCCGGAAGGGCCGCTCGCGAAATATATCGTGCCCTTTGAAAGGGTAATGCGCGAGCAGGGATATGCCCGCTACTCGCTTTACCGGCAGGTTTTGCTCGCTACGTGTTTCAGCCAATGGCTTAGACAACGGGATGTCGCACTACGCGGCATCACCTCCGATCATCCGCAGCAGTATTTGCGTTACCGAACTCGGAGGGTGCAGCCGTGCCGAGGGGACGCCGCCGCGCTCCGACATCTGCTTAATTTTCTGCGCCGGGAGCGCGTGATTCCCACTGAGAAGACGCCAGTGCGCCTGCTAACCCCCGCTGAGCTCTGCGCCCAGGCCTACGGGCAGCACTTACGGGAAGCGCGTGGGTTGGCCAGAGCCACGATCATCAACTATGTTCCGTTCATCCGCAGTTTTCTGAAGGATCGCTTCGGCGGCGGTGCCACCACTCTGTCGCTCCTGTGTGCCCGCGACGTTGTGGCCTTCGTACAGCATCAGGCACCGCACTTGCACCC
The DNA here is from genome assembly GCA_050010015.1 of Terriglobia bacterium. Classification (GTDB taxonomy): domain Bacteria; phylum Acidobacteriota; class Terriglobia; order UBA7540; family UBA7540; genus CAVROP01. The sequence continues at coordinate 618 of JBEKLY010000527.1, read as the reverse complement.
GAAGCGAGCGAAACTCCTCACCAGCGCGTTGCGCTCGTTCCTGCGGTATGCGCGTTATCGCGGTGAGGTGAAGTTGGATCTAGCGGCTGCCGTCCCGATCGTGCCGAACTGGTCGATGTCATCGATCCCCCGAGCCATTGAGCCGGATCAAGTCCGTCAGTTGCTGGCCAGCATCGATCGGAACACGGCGATGGGGCGTCGCGATTACGCCATCCTGCTCCTGCTCGCACGCCTGGGTTTACGCTCGAGCGAAGTCGCGTTCCTCGAACTCGACGAGATCGACTGGAAGGCAGGACAGTTGAGCGTTCGCGGCAAGAGTGGTCAGCGTAGCGACCTCCCCTTGCCCACGGAAGTTGGTAAAGCGATCGCCACGTATCTGCGGCATGGGCGACCACCCTGTAGCAGTCGGCGTGTATTTTTGCGCGTCAAAGCTCCTGTTTGCGGCTTTCAAGGAGCCAGCGGGGTTGGATCCCTGGTTCGGCACCGCCTCCTGCGCGCCGGTGTCGAGGCTCCCACCTACGGAGCCCATCAGTTTCGTCATGGATTAGCCACCGAGATGCTGCGCCAGGGCGCCTCGCTGGGTGAGATCGGCGAGTTGTTAGGCCACCACAACCCCGA
>JBEKLY010000526.1:0-3799 GCA_050010015.1 Terriglobia bacterium | reverse complement strand
CGACCCCTCACCCGTCACGCTCCGGCTGACGAAGTGGCGCAGGCACTCCTGCCTGCGAGGAGGCGCGCCATGCGCCAGCCCTAGAGACAGGCAAGAGTGCCTGTCCCACTCCCTCTCCCCAAGGGAGAGGGCTGTCGACGCAGGTCCGGCTGGCCGCGGAAACGTAAGGTTGTAGGGCGGTTCGCGAACCGCCCCTACCGAGGCTAGCGCAGGGCGAAGCCCCGCGTTGCGTGGATCCGGAATGAACAGAGACCGCAGAGCTGCGCTCTGATTCGCCAGCCCGCGCGCGCACGTCGGTGGGTGCTTTTGGTCAAATAATGCAGGTGATTCAAACCGTAATAGTGCTTTGGATTGGACACGGGGTGATAATACGCTCAGTTAGGGCGCATACATCCCGACAAAGAACGTCGGGACGTATGCGCCACCCGTGTTGACTTAGCTGCGAGCGCAGCCTAAGATGGCTACCAAAGGCGGGACCCTCGCATGGTTGGCAAGAGCGTTTCTCACTACCGCATCGTTGAGAAGCTCGGTGGCGGGGGCATGGGTGTCGTATATAAGGCCGAGGACACCACGCTCCGCAGGTTTGTTGCGCTCAAGTTCCTGCCGGAACAACTCGCAAGGGACCAGCAAGCACTAGAGCGGTTTCAGCGGGAGGCCCAAGCTGCCTCCGCACTCGACCACCCGAATATTTGCACGATTTACGAAGTCGGAGAGCATGAGGGCGAACCCTTCATCGCCATGCAGTACCTCGAGGGGCAGACCCTCAAGCACCGCATCGCGGTAGGGGCGGTTCGCGAACCGCCCCTACGGACCGACGAACTGCTCGACCTGGCGATTCAGATTGCGGACGCGCTCGACGCTGCGCACTCGAAGGGCATCGTCCATCGGGACATCAAGCCAGCGAACATCTTCGTCACGACACGTGGCCAGGCGAAGGTCCTGGACTTCGGCTTGGCCAAGCTGGCGGTAGGGGCGAGCGGCGCTCGCCCGTTGGAGAAGGCCGAACGCCGTTCGGCCCTACAAGAGACGCCCACCCTTTCCCTTGACCCCGATCACCTCACCAGCCCGGGCGCCACTGTGGGGACGGTGGCCTATATGTCGCCGGAGCAAGCGCGGGGCGAGGAAGTGGACACGCGCACGGACCTGTTCAGCTTCGGCGCCGTGCTCTACGAGATGGCGACGGGCCGGCAGGCGTTCAGCGGCGCCAGCACAGCCACCATCTTTACGGCCATTCTGCGCGACCAGCCGCCCCGAGCGTCGCAGGTGAATTCAGAACTGCCGGCCGAGCTGGACAGGATCATCACCAAGGCACTGGAGAAAGACCGCGACCTGCGCTGCCAAACCGCCGCCGAAATGCGCGCCGATCTGAAGCGCCTGAAGCGGGATACGGATTCGGGGCGTGCGGTAACGGCGCTGCCCTCATCGCCGACCGACGTAGGGGCGGTTCGCGAACCGCCCCTACAGGACTCCGATTCGCAGATGATCGCGGGCCTGGTGAAGCGCCACAAGAAAGCCCTCATCGCCTTGCTGGCTGCTGGGATGGTGATCGCCGCCGCGCTGATCTATGCGCGCTACCGAGCCACCAGCCATGCGCCGGCGCCGCCCACCGCCTTGGAATTTACGCGCGTCACGGGCAGCGGCGACGTCAAACAAGCGGACATCTCGCCTGATGGCAAGTATGTCGCCTACGTGCGGGAGACGGCAGGGAAGCAAAGCCTCTGGCTAAAGCAACTGGCCACGGATAGTGACGTCCAGATTGCCACGCTAGGCCAGGACGAGTGTCCCGGACTGGCATTCTCTCCCGATGGCAGCTACGTCTACTTCGTCCGTCTGGAGCGCCTAAAGGATAGCGGAGACCTTTACCAAGTGCCGTCCTTGGGTGGGACTCCAAGAAAGGTGCTGAAGGAAATCTCCGGCCCACCCGCATTCTCGCCCGATGGCCAGCGGGTCGCTTTTGTGCGGGCCACCACTGTTGAGAGCAGCTTGTTGACCGCCTCGCTGGATGGCTCTGGCGAGCGAGTGTTGGCATCCGACAAGGCGCCCGAGTTTATCGTCCCGGAGCCCGCCGCGTGGTCTCCGGATGGTAAGACCCTCGTCTTCGTTCTCTTTAGTTCGCAATGGGTCTTGACCACCATTGCGGCAGAAGGCGGTCAGGCGCAGCCGGTGGCGGGCCCGCATTGGCAAGCCATCACGGAGCTCACCTGGCTCCCTGGAGGCCGTCGCTTGGTCGTCGCGGGCGGTCCGGCAGGCGCGTCGGGTATGCAGCTTTACGAAGTCTCACTTGAGGGAGGCGAGGCCCGCCAGATCACGCACGACCTTTCGGAGTACAGAGGGGTTCGGGTGAGCGCGGACGGTAAGTCGCTGCTGGCGCTGCAACACCAGACTCTTGCCACCGTCCTGGTCGCCACACCCGGCAAGGAGTCCGAAGCCAGGACCTTGAGCGCCGGAAACCAGAACGGCGACGGCTATTTGGCTCTTTCATGGACGCCGGACGGCAGAATCGTTTATGGCTCGGCTCACAACGGGCATGCAGATCTTTGGGAGATGGGCGCGGACGGATCGAGCCCCCAGCGGCTCACCAGCAACGACGCATCCTCGCTTTCCATTTTTCCCGCCGTTTCTCTCCGTGGCAGCTTCATTGCCTTCACCGAGGCGGATCGCACTGGCCAGCTAAGCATCTGGCGCATAGATATGGACGGTGGCAATCTGAAACGACTAACCGAGGGTAAGATGGACGTGACTCCTGCGATATCGCCGGATGGCCTGTGGGTAATTTTCGCTCGGGCTGAGGGCGGCAAGAATGTTCTGATGAAGGTTTCGAGTAAAGGAGGTCCAGCGTCCCAGTTGACGGACTACACCTCAGGTTTGCCATCCGTCTCCCCAGACGGCAAGTGGATCGCTTGCGTCAAGGATCAGCCCAGCCCGGCGCTGGCGATAGTTCCTTTCGCGGGCGGCCAACCCGCTAAGGTCTTCCCTCCGCCCGCCGCGGCCGGATTTCTCAAAATAGTTTGGACCCCCGATGGCCGCGCCATCTCTTTCATCAACAGTGAGAATGGCGTGGAAAACGTCTGGGAACAGCCGGCGGCGGGCGGTCCGCCGAAGCCCGTCACGCATTTCACTTCGGACAGGATTTTCTGGTACGACTGGTCCCGCGATGGCCGCCTGGCCCTCTCCCGCGGCACGGAGCCGACCGACGCGGTGTTGATCAAGAATTTCCAGTGATTGGCATGACGGCTTCAAACTGCCGGATCGTAGAGAAGCTGGGCCGCGCTGGCATGGGGGTGGCCTAGCGGGCCGAGCAATTTCGCGCTTGCAGAAAGGGAAACCAGCCCCCTGCAAAGCCCAAGCGCGGATTCTGCCCGAGAAACGCCCTTCAAACGCCGGAAACCTGTCGCGCGTTGGGATATTCGATGGGAAGCCGACTTCAGGCCGAATCCTTAACAGCACGGGAACTATCTGAGCGGCCGCGACTTGCAGCGAGACGTCGATAAACAACCAGAGAATAACTTCTGCCTGCGACGATACCAGCAGAAGGCGTCCATGGTCGGAGGGGGGAGGGCTATGGATCCTGCTCGCCCTTCCATGACTGGGCCGTGCGGTTCCAAGGAATCATGGATATGAACCCCAAACCCCTTGCCTGATGAAACTCGAAATTCGAGCCGACCTCAAAGGCAAACGCGCGCTGAGGTTCATTGCCTCCCAAGCCGATTCCCGGCAAACCAGTTGATGCGGACGTCGTGTAGATGAGCGCAGTGAAGCCTGGGGGGTCTGGGCAATGTCACGGGTTCGTCGCGAAGTG
>JBEKLY010000525.1:0-3838 GCA_050010015.1 Terriglobia bacterium | reverse complement strand
GATCCGGAACTGAGCGAGCACTACGGAGAAGGGTGCCGCGAACTCCACATTATGTTGATCGACGATGACATCGAGAACGTCTTTCCCAGTTCCTACGGCTGGTGGACGGCTATCGAACGGAAATGCTGGGGCGACGGGACCTCGGCGACCCGACGCACGGCTGAGAAGCCTAGCGGTCAGCCCTGGACCACCGGCGGGAACGGATGCCCGGAGCTTGCCAACGGGCAGCGCAAGCCGGGTGGAGACCTGCGCTTTGTGCTGGCGGATTTCCCCCGGCTGGGGAGTGTCTGCCGCATCCACACGTGCTCGTATCGCTCCAACCGCCAGATTCGCTCCGCCTTGCAAGAAATCCAACCCTTCACTGGTGGTCGGCTGGCTGGGATTACCGCCAAGCTGACGGTTCGCCCGGAGGAGGCGTAACCCGAAAGTTGGTCAGTACGCACTGGCCTTGCTAGCCCGACTATTTTCCTCTTGTCAACGAAGGAACTAGGTTTCCTGATTCCTAAACCGCCCTGAATACCCCACTGTTTCTTGCGTAAAGCCTGTTAAGCAATACTGTACAAGCGCGCCTGGACATCAAAGTGAATCAGGACGGCTGCTGAAAAACAAACGCACCATATAAACAATGAGCATCGCCGCGCTGGCAAAACAGATCAGGAACAGCAGGAACGGAAACCACTGCGGGGCAATCCTCCACGAGGCAGGATCGAAATGCCCTTGCAGTCTAAGTACGCGCAGTTGATGCCGGCTAATAACCATCAGAACTAGAGAGACAAATAAAGCCAGGCCCGAGGGAAGGAAGCGGCGCGCGAAGAAGAAATGGAGGGAGCCGAGTGATAGCAATATCCCCACAATTAGCCCCCATATCGCCGGCGTTCGCATAAGACCGGCCAGGATCCCATTTAAGGAAACAAGGTACCCAAAGCCGGCCGCGGCCGCCCCAGCCATCCCGTAACCTAACAGCCTCTTGGCAACTGGGAATGTCTCTGGATCGTCTTTGCCCAGCAGACCGACAAAATAAGCCCCTACCGCAACCGCCCCCAGGATCATGTGCAGCCATCGAAGCAAGTAGTTCCCGGCATCGGGATTCCATTGAAACCCCGTTTGGTTCTGCGCGTAAAGTCGCTGAATCAAGTCGGGATGTTCCGCCATGGAGAAAACGGAGCTGTAAACCAACGACACGTACAAGAGCGCGAACAATGCCGGCCACAGGAATCGAGCTTTGCTGGAAACACCTTCCTTCCCGGAGAAGGAAGCAGCATACAGCAGGTAGTAGGCACCAATGACTGCCGGGATGACCAGGAACCAAAACCAGCCGCTGACGATTGACGCCGAGTACATCTGCCGCGGATACGCCAGCTGCAGGAAAAGAAGAGGGGCCACGCCTAGCGTCACCGTAGCTGCCATGGCGCCTGGGAGCAGGGCGATGAAGCGACGTATCGTAGGGTTTCCCCAACGCCGGTCGAACCTTCCCGTCAAAACGATCAGAGTGCCCCCCAGCACAAAATTCATGGCAGCGAAATGCAGGCTCAAAGTCAGTACATGCAGAACCGTTATCACCCACAGCGGAGCTGGAAGAAAACTCGAGTCGGGAAGCGTCATTTTTCCCCTCCTGCCTTGAGAGTCCGGAAGTACGCGATCAACACGCTGCGCTCAGCTTCGTCTCCAGTAAAAGCCGGCATCCCCTGGCCGTAGCCGGCGGCATTATTTAGTAAATTCTGGTACTCCTCCTGGGTAAGGCCCGCGAGCGACTTTGTCTTGTCCTGCGGACTGCCCATGGGATGACATTTGCCGCAACGGACCTGGAACACCTTTTCCCCCAACTTGATCCCCTGCAATCCGTAAATCGCGGAAAGGGGCCGCCGATCAAGGTGCGCCTCAAGGTACGCGGCGATCGCGTTTGCTTCGCTTGCCGTTCCCAGGAACGGAGGCATGTTGCCCCTCAGGAGGAGATGAGCATTCGGGACAATTGCACCGATGAAGGCGCGATCCGTGCCGTCGAAGGCGGGCTTGAGCGGATTGTATCCCTGGATTGTGTGACAGCTCCGGCAGGCATGGCGGAAGAGGTCGGCGCCATCGTCACCGGAGCGGTACGCGATCTGGGAAAGATAACCATCCCTTTTGTAGGTGTCGGTATCCCGGACTTCAACCCCATTGCCGTACATATATCCAACAATAATGTAGGGCTTTCTGATGGATTCGCGGAACCATTCGAAGGAACCGAACCAGCAAAGTCCCGCGACCATAATCACCATCGCCAAAGAAAGGTGCAGGCGTCTGGGAACGATCAATCCAAACAGGATCAGCAAAACTGCGAGGGCGCCCGCGAGCCATTGGGAGTAGTGCAAGGCTCGCATCGGAGTCGGCAAAGCCTCGATAGCCGCCGCGGTAATCGTCGCGGGGATGGCTCTCCAATACCAATACAGAGACGGAAGGGCGGCCGCCAGTCCCACGATGCTCCACCAAGCTGTCTGTCGCACCGTCCGGACTTTGAATGCATCCGGTTTGCAACGTGAGGCAACGAGGAGGGCATAAAGCCCCGCGAGCATCACCGCGATTGCGCTGCGGAGGACCAGTGATGGCCAGAAGGTCGGATTGAAGAATCCATCCCAGAAGTCCCCTTTGACCAGCCAGGTGCCGGGGGTGAGCATGAAAGTAAGAATGCCGTTGATGACAAAGAGCGAGAGCCAAGCGGAAACAAAATAAATCCACCCGAGGGTCATGTGGTCCGCGGGTGCCATCCGCTTCCAGCCGTAGTAATACAAGATGGCTGCCAGGATCTCCACGACGAAAAAGGTCCACTCGATTGCCCAGCCCCACACGAAATTGTGAATGAGGACCTCGGTGGCGGCGGGGTTCAGGAGCCCGATGACAAACCAGAGGCCGACGCCCGTCAGGGCACCCATTACCAGGGTAGTAAGCACAAAAAAGCGGCTGAGTTTCTCCAGAAACTCGAGCCGCTCAGTGTCCGCTACCTTGCGTGCCGATCGCTCCATTACGACCAGGAAGAATCCGCCTCCAATTGCGAAGTGCGAGATAAACACATGAAGCACAGCAACCCCAGCCATGAGAACGCCGTACCCAACGGGCAAATTCCAGAACGGATATTGCATCAGACCCTCCCTCGCCAAGCATCGATTTGCCCGGCTCGTGAAAGGAATAGGAAGCAGAATCTTATAACATATTTCCTATGGGCAGAGGCGGTCAGGCCAGCAGGACTCCCTTATTTGGAAGATGTGCCCGGCGGTCGGAGACCGCCGGTACAGTTTAAGGGTGTCAATCGCTGATCGCAGCACAGCGTGATTGTGCCCAACAATGCGTAATTTGCTCCACTCGATATAACACTGAAGCAGTTTCGGAATTGCGCAACTGTTTAAAGATTCAAATCGATTCGGCTATGGGTCGGGCATTTCGGCCGCGCCCTGGACTGACACGTTCTGCCGCCCCCTGCTATTTATTTAACAGTCTGCTTATTTGGCGAATGGCTTGCGCAGGACTCCCTTCGGTCAGTGTGGAATCTGTGAGACTTTCTCCCGGGTGAATGTGGCGTATGGGTTTCAGACTTAGTCGGCGCGAGTTTTTCCGGCGGTCATCCGCAGCAGGTGCCCTTGCAGAGGCTGGAGCCGTTCCCTTAAAGGGTGAGAGCCATCCGCCCCGCTGGGCCGGCGAAGTCAATAAGAACGCCACGTTAGGCACGACCTACCAGACAAAAACCTAATGTAAGGGAACGCCGGCGCTACCGATTGCATCCAACGGGGAGAGCCCCTATGATCCCAGTGAAAATGATCAGGTTGGCTGCGCGCGGTTTCCGAGTCCGAGGCGACCGTTACCGTCCGTG
>JBEKLY010000524.1:0-8277 GCA_050010015.1 Terriglobia bacterium | reverse complement strand
CGAGGCTCTCGCGGAAGCGTTTGCCGACATGGATGTCTTTGTGTTCCCTTCACAGACCGACACGTTCGGGCTGGTGCTGCTCGAAGCCATGGCTTCCGGGGTGCCCGTCGTGGTGAGCCCGCGGACCGGGGCTCGCGTGGGCGTACGGGAGGGCATCACCGGATTTCAGGCAGAAGACTTAAACTCCTTCACGAACAGCGTGCTTTGCCTGATGAAGGGTGAAGGCTTACAGCAAAGGATGAGTTCCGCGGCTCGGCTGTTCGCCGCTTCTCGTGCTTGGGATGGAGCGTTCGAGCAGTTGTATCGAACTTATCAGTTTGGACTTGAACAAGCCGGCTTACCGACAAGTGATCGTGCGACGGCAGTGATTGAGGTGGCCGGATCTCATAAGGAAGCATACTAAGCCCCATTTCCATTTTGAGCTGTACTTCCAGACCTTCGGATCGTCCCCATCATCAATATTTATGCGGGTATGAACGCGATGAAGACCCCCCCGGAGGTCAATACCCAATGGGTGAGATACAAAATCAGCCCTTTCAGCTCTCATTCAATACGTCACTCAAGGTCGATTTCCAAGGTTCCCGCGTGACTTCGGACCGCGGCCTGATTCCGGTGCGCGAACTTGACGAGCGACTCGGGTTCGGAGAATTGATCGAACAACATCTGACGGACTCCCGCCACGGGAAGAACACCCAGTTCCCCTTCACCGACCTGCTGCGGTAATCATGTCAAAGGAATTTTTGCCGGACACGCCAGGCAGTGCATGGTTCTTAGCTCTGGCCGTGAAAGACTATTTGCCCTTTCCGAAGTTGCTGTCCCTTCTCTCGCCCGCTGCAGCTAGATTTGAGACGATCGTCCTCGATGCGCAGCGCACAGGAGAATTGCTGCTGCACGTCGGTGCGCAGTATCGTCCCAGTTGCGTTCGGAAAATGAGGGGGTCGGCAGAACGGAACAATAGCGAGCAGCAGATGGGCTGACCCCAAGGCTGCTACCGTGATTCCTTAATGGTTGGACTGGCAAAGCACGAAGGAAAGCTGTCTAGCAGGCTCTTCAGTAAACCACATCCAACGAAACGTCATAGAATCGGTGCTGAAAGCCCGTGAATTGGCCGAAATATGCGGAAGTGACGTTGTTGTGGACGTCGCGGAAATTTCCATGGTCAGTGAGATTGAAGATTCGTATCGCCCCGCGGAACTTGTGATTCTTGGCCCAGGGAATCCAGCGCATGCGAAAGTCTTTGGAAAGTTGCAGGTCGAGCGAAAAATAAGTTGGGAAACGAAGGCTGTTGGGCGTTCCAGCGTAGTTCTGGAGAACGTCAACCGCAGAGTAAGGGAAGCCTGTGTGAAGGTCGAGCACGGGCCCGGCGGTAATGTCCCAGGGGAGCTTGAGCCGGCCCCAGGTCACTAACCGGTTGGGAACGTTGCTGGGCAAAGTGGAAAAGAAATTCGGCCGGATAACCGGTTGTTCGAAGGGCACGAAGACGGAGGAGAGCGTGTTCAGGTCTCCGCGGGCAACGCTGCTAACATACGACACGTTGATGTCAGCATTCTCACGGACCTGGAAGCGCAAGGTGGTTTCCAGTTCGTGATAATGCGACGAGCCGGTGTTGCTGAGGAGCATAAGCGGGCCGCTGGGGACATTGTAGAGCGGGTTGACGATGAATTCGTCGTAGGAGCGGCTGCTGAGGTAGTTCACGCGAGCGATCACAACAGGTCGAATTTCCTGGTCCAATTCGACATTCCAGGTGAGGTTGAAGGGCGTGCTGTCGAGCCGGTTGTTCGAGGGCACAATCGTGCCGTTGTCGTCCTTTTTCTGGTAGAAGTTCTGGAACACGGTCGGTGGGCCGGTTGGAATTCCCCGGGTATCGTAGTAGGTGACGACTCGCGTCAAATTCTGGGTGAAATCTCCGGCCAGCAGCGGCAGCCGATCGTAGAAGAGGCCGACGCCCGAGCGGATGATCGTCTTGCCATTATGTCCCGGTGAATAAGCCAAGCCGAGGCGCGGGGCAAACGCCGCACGCGCGCCCAGGGTCTGCTCGGACAAGCGCCCGCCGTAATCAAGGGTGAGATGGTCGTTCACGGTCCAGTGGTCCTGGGCGAACAGCGACAATTCAGAGTCTTGCGCTCTCAAGACACCAATTCCTTGAAACGTGATCTGCTCCGCCAGCGAACCGTCCGAGCGCACGAGTTGTATCGGGTGAGATTTGCTGTTATCGCTATAGGAGCGATGAATCAGACCCCCGCCCACTTTCAGTGTGTGGCGGCCGGCCCAGTTCTTGGTTCCTGGCTGGTAATCCTGGAGAAGTTCTTGCTGCCGCCCGGCCCGCGTCCAGGCACTGAACCAGTTTCCATCCCAATTGTCCGGCGTCAGGATCATGTCTTGTGAACCCTTCCCGTGCGCGTAGCTGTCAAAATCGGTGTACTGGAAGAGAGAGGTCAGCACTCCGCCGCCCGAAAACATATAGCGGTCCGTGGCGCCGACCGAAAAGCCGCTCTGCCCGTAATCGGACGACGCCGTCTGCTGGATGAAAGAGTCGATGTTGGCGTATTGCCTGCGCAAGGGAAACACCTTCAAATTGGCAGTCACAAGATTTTGAGGGGAAGCAACGTAATAAAGATCCGAAAACGACTCGAACCCCCGCTGCTTGATTTCGTTGTTTGGCCACGCCAGCCCGCGCACAGGTTGGTTATTGATGTCGTAGACGGTGTATTGCGAGAAAGTTAGTTTGTCCTTAAGGATAGGGCCAGTGAAACTGAGGCGTGGCGAATCGTCCTGTATGCCCACAATGTGGCCGCCTTCGATTCGCGGGCTGGGGAGAAAATCATTCAGTTCCCAGTTCCAGCGGTCCAGCGGAGCTTTGGTCTGCACACTGGTCAGCCCTCCAGTGAAGCGGCCATACTGTGCTTGGTAGGCGGTCTTCTGGACCTCCACCGATTCCACGGCATCAATGGGAACTCGAATTGAAAAACTGCCTGTTACGGGATCGACAGTCTCCGCAGAATCGATCAGCAACATGCCCTGATTCTCCGTCACGCCTTTGATGTTTATTCTGCCGTCGGGGGTCCGAATAACCCCAGGCACGAGCGGCAAAGCCGCCAGGAATTTCTGCTCCGCCAAAGGGAGCTCGCGAAGCTGCCCTGAGTTGATCGCCGCGGGCGGTGCGGTGGTTTCCAAGGAGACGGCCGGCGATTTCTCCTTTACCTCGATTTGTTGGTGCACGACCTCCTCGCGGGGCAAAACAACTTGGATAAACGGCGGCTCTGCTTCGCTGATCGATACGTCCTTCTCAACGACCGGCTCATATCCCAGTGCTGTGCAGGTCAGATCATACCTGCCGGGGATGAGTCCCGTGAATTCAAACTTGCCCTGTTCTCCGGTTGCTCGAGTTAGCGCCCCTTCGCGCAAGCCCGGACCGGCGAGCGTGCAGGACGCACCTGCGATTGGAGCGTTGTTGTCGTCCAGCACCTCGCCCCTCAGGGTCTGAACTGGCAATGCCTTAGCGCAAAGGCTAATCGCAAAAGCCGTGAACGCCGGCAGCAGAGTTGTGCGAAGCTGTTTATTACTCATTGTTTTGTGACTTTGAAACCCCGTTTAGTGAGCGGCAACAAGCCTTATGTGCCCCACCGCCTGAATGGCGATGTCAACCTTACTATTCACACGCAGGAATAGCGTGCTCGGATTCTTGACCCCCCAGTTCACGTAGGGAACCCGTCGCATTGGCCTGCACGAGGAGGGTAAGCGGGTGGCTTTCTCCGTGCATTGTGAAGATGCCGTCAACCTGGACTCTGAAATCCCCCGCCGGCAGAACCTGGCCTTGTACCCGCTGGGGGACGAACGTGATCTCAGGGTATTGTTCGCTCTGGAGCACGTCCTTGTGCATCTTGCGATCGCGGGCGTGGCTGCCGCTGTCGCCACTGGTTGCGTCGACCACCATCAGGCCGCCGGCTTGACCTGTGGCAGGGTTGAAACTGATCGTTCCTTGCCGCAGCTTGAACATCCCGTGCACGGTGTGCAGTACATCACCCAGTGTGAAACCAATCTGGGTCTGCGCCGGATCGAGTTCCAGCACGGTTTCTTGAGCGCGTGCGTGCCGGACAGTTGAAAGGAGCAACAGCCCGAGCCACAGGGCAGACAGTGTTCTTCGCTGAACTCGGCCTAAGGAATGCTCTGCACTACGAAACGGGTTTTCACGCAGGCTGTCCAGTCTCATCATGTGACTTGAACTCCGTGAACTAGATTTCTCAACTGGGCTCGGCAATCAGCCTCCGGCCCAGTCTGAGAAGATTGCCAAAACCAACATTCAAGGGAGAGAAGGAGCCGGTGTGAGCCGCGAGAAGCCGCTCAAACAAACGGGGCTCCTTCGCCAGCGCGAGGATGGCGCGCCGACGCAGCCTGTGACGATTCTCCAGGGCCAAAAGAAACCTCGACATGATCTCGGGGACGCGATTGATGCGGCGGTGCGCTGCCTGGTAACGAGTAAGATCACCGCCGGCAATGGCCTCGGCCAAAGCCTCTGCCTGTCCGAAAGCCAAACCCAAGCCCTCGCCTGTTAGTGAATCGACAGAGCCAGATGCGTCCCCTACCAACGCGACCTGGCCTCGACAAACCCTGCGCAGGACGCGCAGAGCCGTGACCGCCCCCAGGTCCCTGGTGATTGGCGACGCGCCTTTCAATCTCCGGGCGATCTCTGGGAATTGCAGGAAAGCTTCTTTCAGGCGAATTCTAGGTGATCGCGACGTCACCACAAGACAGATTTCATCCTGTTTGACGGGTGTAATCACAATCTGGCAGTTGCTTCCCCCACAATCTGGCAGTTGCTTCCCCAGTGAACTTCCACAAAATCTGTCCAGGGCGCCACGCGGAAGTGCTGCCGGAAGCCGTAGCGGGTTTCCTGCGGCTGTCCCCGATCCAAACCCGCCCATTTTCGAACCTGAGAGTTTTGGCCATCTGCAGCAATGATCCAGCGACACCGCACCCGGCGCGAGTCCAGCCAGGTCTCCCCCCCGGCAATCCCCATCACCCGTTCTCCCCACAGGCATTGAACTCCCGCCTCGACGGCCCTTTCCACCAAGGCTTTGTGCAGGCTCGTCCGGCGAATGCCCAACCCGCAACTGTCAATGAAAGCGCCCTCCGCCACCAATTCTTTATTAACGAAACGAATTCCGCGAAACGGAATGGCATCCCCGGGACAGAGCATGACGCCCAGGGCTTTCAGCGAAGCCGCGGTATTCGGCATCAACCCCTCGCCGCAGGCCTTATCGATCGGCGGTTGCGCCGGATCGACGAGCACCACACGCAACCCGCGCTGCCGGATCGCGATTCCGGTGGCCAGACCCGCAGGACCTCCCCCGGCAATAAACACATCTGTATTCAAAATGTTGGAGCCCATTAATTCAACCTGGGAAGTACGAGTACAGAACAAAACGCCGGACCCATTGCGGGTTTACGTATTCGGCGTATAGCCTGTCTGTTGCAGTGAGAGTTGGCATTGACGATTCGACCTCCCGTTAGGTCCGCGAGTTAGTACGGCTTCACTAACATGGCAGCGGCGCTGGTGGCGTCAGACTCTCTCTTCAGAAAAACGAGATGAACCGTACCCGAGCCTTCAGGGGACTTCACGGTCCGGTCAACTCTCAGAGATTTTCCATCTTCAGAAAGTCTCCACTGCTCAGTAATCTGAACCTTGCTTTGTTTTTGGCTGGAGTCCCCCTTTCCTACCAGAGACAGCTTTAGCAGTTCGCCGCCTTTCGCCCGCTCTGCCTTCGAGGTGACGTTGGTCTGTTCCGGGTCACGAAGCTGTGCAGTTCCTTCGCCTCCATCCAACTTGTAAACTACGCTTTGTGGATAAAGCTCATAATCCGCGACATTCCCTCGTGACGATCCACCGGAGCGTGATCTCCCGCCCCCGCCCCGCGGAATTCCCAGTGCCACCGGTATACCCATGCCAATGCCAATACCCCCAGGAAGGCCGACGCCGCCTCCCATTCCAGCTCTTCTTCCGGAACCTCCGGGGTAGCCGACCGGATTAGGCGTGCTTGGAGCGCGCTCGAGATCGCCTTCGAGCGTTGTCTCGACTTTAAGTTGCTGTTCATCCTGTTTCGCAACCAGTTCGTAACCCTGCAATCCATCGGGGGGATTCTTCGTCTGACCGAAGTTTAAAACCCAGTTGCCGGAGAAGTTTGTCGGCTTTGACGTTTCCTTCGCCTGGCCAAACGTCGTCCAAACAGCCAGTGCCATAACCGAGAGAACTGCGAGCAAGAACTTTTTCATAGGTCCTTCCACCTCCGGAATCGGTTTTCGCGACGCCATAAGCCTCCGTCGTTCAATTGCAGGCCCGCCGCGGCACAGAAAGAAAATTTCCAAAAACGGGATTTGCAACGCACTCCCCGCGAAATCAGGCAACGGACACCCGATGAATCTGTGCATTCACTACCCACGCCATATCTTCTGGTTCAGGCCTTTCGAGGTAATCGATCGCTCCAAGGTCCATGGCGTCGAGGTAGCAGTGGACGTTCAGCGCCCTGGCAATGATTAATACCGGCACGCTGGGGTCGAGTTGAAGCGACCTTTCCAGCACCTGCCGGCCCTCAAACGCAGGGGTGCCTTGGCCAACTATCACTAACGAAAAGTTTTCGGTCTCGAGGGCTTTGATTCCTTCGGCCGCGGAGTTACACATCCGGATGTTGTATCCCAAAGTACAAAGTATCGATCCGTAACTTTCAAGTTCCTGAAGCTCTTCGAAAACCAATAGAACTGTTGCATGTTTCATTTACTGTCCTCCCCATTGCGACTGCTCGTCGAAGCGCTGCGAAGCTGCCCGAAGGCGTTCCTCTGCGTATACCTCCTGATCGCGCAGCGTGTCATACTTAAGGTAGTTCTTGAGGATCTTTGCAATCTGATCGGAGCCCTGCCAGATGTGGTCGGCGTAATCGCGATAAGTCCCCATCCACAAACGGTCCCCGTGTGCATTGAAGTACTCGATTGCGCTTTCGGTGTTCTCGGCAGTCGCCTGAAGCAGCGGCAGGATTTCGTCAATCGCTTGCTGTTCCCACGGTGCCAGCGACTCGCGCTCTGCCCGCAGGCTGCTGATCTCCTGGCCCATCCGGTTGACTTTGCCCTTCAATGCCGTCAGTTTGTCGCGATGCGAGTCCGGACTAAACATCGGGTCGGCGATCCTTCTCAATTGGTCGGCCTCATCCGCCGCAGCACAGGCGGACGCCTGGGCCCGCGTTAGAGTCTTCCTGGCCGCAGTTTCTCTAGCCAACTCGGCAACCGTGATAGTGCCGGGCATCCCGACACCTGCCTGCGCCACGGGCAACGACAAGGTGATCGACATCGCAATGGTGATGAAAATGTTCCTCATGGTCATGGTTTGGTTTCTCTCCTCTTCAGACTGCCCTTTCTGTCGGTTTCTGCTCGTTTACACACTTGGCATATTGTTTGTCAGCTGTACTTACACTTGGCATGTCCCTTTCGATTAATACCGCAAACAGAAACGAGCTTGAAAGCCCTGTAACGATTCGTGAGATGCGAGAGTTTGCGCCCCGGTTGGAGCAAGTGTTGTAAATGACGAAATCTTCATTTACGCGGCATGTGATGGACATTGTGTCATGCCGGTGCAGCTTGCCGACTGATTCGCTTTGGCTCACCTGTTACTTGCAGCCACGGCCGCGCGTTGGGTGCACCGACGGTGAGCGTATTTCAGCGTCTCGCTCAAGCGAACTGCGGTAACGTTCTCGTGCCGAAGTGCATCGTAGAACGTAGGGGCGTAACGCCTAACCCAGGAGTTGACATTACCTATGCGGCTGCTGCTCGTGGAAGACGATTTATCCATACAACGATTTGTGGAGAGGGCGCTGGTCGAAGCAGGGTATCGGGTGGATGCAACCGCTGACGCAAAGAGTGCTGAGGCCCTGGCTCTAGAACGCGTTCATGACGCGTTTATCGTTGATCTAGGGCTGCCAGACATGGATGGACTCGATTTGATTGCGCGCTGCCGGGCGCAGGGCAACGCCGCTCCGGTCTTGATCTTGTCAGCTCGGCGCTCGGTCGATGAGCGCGTGAAGGGTCTCGAACAAGGTGGCGATGACTATCTCACCAAGCCGTTTGCGCTTGCGGAACTATTAGCAAGGATACGGAATTTGCTGCGCAGATCCTCCGCTTCACAAAAGGAACCGTCGCGGTTGGAAGTTGCTGATCTCCAGGTTGATTTGATCGGGCGCGAAGCAAAGCGAGGTGATCGCGCCCTCCAACTAACTCCCCAGGAGTTCTCTCTGC
>JBEKLY010000523.1:0-3862 GCA_050010015.1 Terriglobia bacterium | reverse complement strand
GCCCCTCCAGGCGCGGGCGTACGAACTGATCCGTGCGTTCCCAGTAACCGGAAACTGAGCATGGCAGTATCCCTCAAGGAATCAGTAGGATATCCCTCGAAGGCTGTTGGAACTTCGGCCTAATGGCTCAGCTCACGCTACGTAGCACCCACTGACCGCTTCCTGAGGCCCGGAGGGCCGTCAGAGAGTAGCCCATGGCGTAAGCCGTGGGATCGAGGAGCGGCCCCGGGTTGTCTTAGCCCCGTAGGGGCGACATATCCCCCCGGCAGTGTCTCTGTCGCCCCTCCGGGGCTGCGGATATGAACGGCGTACGGGGTCCCACGGCTTACGCCGTGGGCTACCTTCTGGCGCCGCTCCGCGGCTCGTAGCCCTCGCGCCTTTAGGCTAAAGCTTATGGGGAGGCCACCAGGGCCGGCCGCTACAACGTACCCGCCGCAAGTAGCACGATCACTCCCGCCCGTGCCGGCAAGACCTCTGAAGAGGGCTGGGAGACAGGCAAGAGTGCCTGTCCTACGTCAGGGAAATTCAACGAACGAACCGGGAATGTCGATGAAAACAGAGAGCAGCCCGCTGCAGCCGCCAGCCAGCGAGGAGTTCAGGCGTTGACGGAGCAGCTCGCGTGAGCAGTTTGCATGTTGACATCGATACCTTGCGAGTGTAATCTCTCCGCGTTTTCGCCATGGCGCACCGCAGGCAAGTGTGCCCGGCAGGAGGGTAGGATGGTTCGGGCAGCAACCAAGATCGCCATCGTGGTTGGACTGCTCTCTCACAATTTCCCGCTGACGGGGCAGACGAATCTCCCCGCGTCGCGTGCGAACCCAGCCGTTTCCAATCTCCTGGTGGGATCGGGAGAATCAACTCCACGAACATTCGAGGTCGAAGGGAAGATCACTTCGGTTGAGGGAGACCCTCTAACCGGCGCCACTGTCTGGGTGGCATCTTCCGCATCGCCAACGCATCTATTAGCTTCAACTCAAACCGACGGCGAGGGGGATTACTCGCTCAAGGTTGAGCCGCCCCTTCAAGCGGCAGCCAGCTCGATCATTTTGGGCGCCAATCATCCGGAGTGCATTGAGGCGAGAGAACTGCTCGATGCCGGTAGACCGGGGCAGGTCGTCAAATCGAGCCTCCTCTTGCCAAGGCTGGATGAGAAGCTTGACGGGCCTGACCTGTATTTGGTCGAGGCCTGGCTCCTTCCGCGCCTGGCGCACTCGCGCGACTGCCGCGCACAATCCGCGTCATCATGCCGGACTTTGCGCGAGACGCTCACCCGCTTCCGGAAGCGGCAGATGGATTGGGCCACGTTGCAACAGATTCTGGAGGCGGCGCGGCAATCCGGTCTTCCTCAGTTTCGACCCTTGGCAGCCCTGGCGCTGATGCAAATGGGAAGCTGGCAGGGAGCCGGAAAAGTGCTGGCTTCGAACCCGCCGTCATCCCGCATCTCTGAAGAAGAGTTGGTCGTTCGAGGTGTGCGCTGGAGCCTCCTCCACAGAACCGAGGAGGCACGTCGAGACCTCGAACAGGCGCGGTCTATGGACCCACGCGACGCTTTCACCGAGCTCGAATTGGGGCGCGTGGCGGTCCAGGCGGAGGACTGGCCTGCCGCCGCAGCAATGCTCGATCCGCCTTTGCGCAAGCGCGCTCTGGCTCCCCAGGCGCACTACCTGCGGGCCCGGGCGATGATCGCGCTGGGCGATTTTGAAAGCGCCTCGCTCGAGGCGAACTTTCTTGCACAGGACTTGCGGACAAAACGTCTGCCGCCTGACGCTCAGGCGTTCGTGAACGATCTCCAGAGGCGATTGCAGGAACGTTCCATCCGGCCCATCGAGGACGTAATAAATCAGCCGGTGGCCGAACTGAAAGAGGCTGCAGGCGAACTCAAGGATCTGGATCCTTCCAGCCCTGCCCCGCCCGGCGGGTTGGCGGAGTTCTTGAAACAGGTGGGAAGCAGCGTCGAAGAGACCTTGCGCGGTTTCTCGAACACCATGGGCTCAGAATTAATCCGCCAAACTCAACTGGCCGGCAACGGAAAACCGCGCACGGCGCGCTCCTTGGAGTGCAGTTACATCTTTGTGCACCGCACAGTGAATGGGCACATCCAGATCGACGAATATCGTGGCAATAAGGAAGGCCATCAATTAAGCCCGGGAACCACCCAAGGGGGTTTCATGGTTACTTCCGGGTTTGTGAGCACGCTGATGGTTCTTCATCCGGAGTTTCAATCCCAAACCACTTTCCGTTTTCTGGGCACGCAGTCCCTGACGGGTCAGCCGACCTACGTGATCGGCTTTGCTCAGAAGCCCGACAGCCCGAGCCCCTTGGGCAGATTCATCCTCTCTTTAGGGAAGGTCACGCCGCTTTACCTTCAGGGAATCGCCTGGATCTCGGCCGATCACCGAGTCCTGAGGCTGCGCACGGATCTTCTTCATCCCATCTCCAACATCAACTTGAATCGCGAGACCTCGGAGATTGACTATCGCCCTTATCACTTCCTGAGCTCCCCCACTGCCTTCCTGCTTCCGAATCGCGTCACCGTGAGTGTGGACTGGGGCTGCAAACGCCTGCGCAATGAACACGTCTTTTCCAAATTCCGACTGTTCGATGTGGAGGTCCACGAGGGCGCCGAGAATGCTTTGCCCGCGATCGATGCCTCGCGCCAGACCTTTCTCGCCAACCCCAATAATGACAACGCGCTCGTCAGCCGAGGCCTCGAGTTGGACATGAAAGGCAGCCTGGACGCTGCGATTGGGGAATATCGCGCGGCCCTGCGCGTCAATCCGAATAATGATCTTGCCCACTTCGACCTGGGCCTGGCGCTCAACGATAAGGGCGACCTGGACGGCGCCATTGCGGAGTACCGCGAAGCCGTGCTCCTGAAGCCGGGAAATGAGAACGCCCACGTAAGCCTTGGGTCCGCGCTATTTAAGAAGGGGAACATGGATGGGGCGATTGCCGAGTACCAGGAAGTCTTGCGCTTGAACCCGCAGAATGACTCTGCTCATTACAACCTCGGCGTCGCCCTGGGGACTACGGGCACCCTGGGCGGGGCCATCAGCGAAACACGCGCGGCTCTGCGGCTTGACCCAAACAATCCGCAACTCCATTATTCGTTGGCTTATTGGCTGGAAAAACAGGGTGATCGCAACGAAGCGCTGGGCGAATACCGCACCGCCCATACCCTCAGTCCCGACAACTCTCAGTTCAAGCGGGCCTACGAGACGCTGGCTCGAAAGCCCAAGGCACACCGCGCCTCGGGAGCTCGAAAATCCGGTGAGGGTGTGTAAACAAGAGCGCCCTCGTGGCCGCCCCAGACGGAGGGCCCCGCTTGTGGGGTGCCCGAGGCAGCCACAAGGGCCTTCCGTTACGAGACAAACCCGCACACTACTGCCTTAAGATGGGGAGTCTTTTTACTCGCCGGGCATTTTTTCTGCCCGGGTCGGCAGCTGAGAATGTTTCCCCGCTATGTGGCGCCGGCGGGGGCGGCGTTCCGGTTGAGTTACACGCGCTCGACGTTCGCGGCTTGCAACCCTTTAGGACCGGTCTTCACTTCGAAGCTGACTCTTGCGCCTTCCTCTAATGACCGGTATCCGTTCCCCACGATAGACGAGAAATGAACGAATACATCCTCTCCGCTTTCACGCTGGATGAACCCGTAACCTTTGGCGGCGTTAAACCACTTCACTGTACCTTGTTCCTTCATGCTGCTATTTTTCCTTGTTGGATTGAGATTGCAATTTGTGGAGACGGCAACGGCGGGTACGCCCGACGATCCGCTGTAACACCACTAGCCGCAAGGTCGAAGGGTAGCCACCCTTGAAGATCTTGCGAACCTCGTCGGAATTACAACAACAAACTGCAAACG
>JBEKLY010000522.1:0-3873 GCA_050010015.1 Terriglobia bacterium | reverse complement strand
CTGTCAAGCATAATATTTGCAATTACATGGGAACATAATAAAAATCACGATCCTGCCAAGCCGTGCGTAATCAAGGGTTGACCCGGAGGTTCGGCCTAATTGTCAGGGGAACTTCGGTCTAGCAACTTCGGAATTCAGGTTGAAGCTGCCCGCGTCGCGCTCGACCGTTTGGACGACTTGGGTATGGAGATTAAGGCGGGGGCTTCGATGCGCCCCAATTGAGCGTCGCCTGATCCGGGCAGGAGGAGGCGATCAGAAACCCAAGTCTTCTCCCTCGTGAACAGCCAAGCCGATTTGCTCCACATTCCCGTGCCGGCCGTTGTACCAAAGCAGCCAGCGGCGGCCATCGAGGATCGCGTAGGGCTTATAGCAAGCGTCGTGGTCCCACTGGTTGATACCGGGACTGATGATCGGGTTGGCGGCAAGTCGCTGCCAACATGTGATTCCATCCGAAGAACGAGCCAAACCGATCTGAGCGTGGTCGATATCCCGGAAGCCGATGTAGAACATGTAATGCCAGGCTCCGCGGCGCAGCACTTGACAGCCCGTCACCTTGTAACGCTCCCAAGCGACTTCGGGGTCGGCCTTGAAGATTGGATTGGCCGTTAACTTCGTCCAACGGCGCCCGTCGGGGCTGGTGGCATAACCGATGGCGTCCGGCTCATACTGTTCGCCGCCTGAATACCACATGCGATAGATCCGAGCCACGTCATCCCACACGACCGACGGACACATGACGGCGGCTTTCTCCCAGGGCTGATCGGGGGACAACAACGGATGCGGCCCCGCACGCTCCCAATGCCTTCCGTCGCTGCCGGTCGCCAGGCCAATCCAGGAATGGTCCCGAGCCTGGCCTGTGTACCACATGAAGTAGGTATCGTCTCGTCGGATCACAACTGGGCGGTTAATGTCATCTTCCCAATGCGTGGCGGGATTCGGGCTGAGAACGATCGTCGGCGGACCCCAGTGAATGCCGTCCGGGCTTTCCACCAACGCGACGCTTTTTTTGTTTCTCCACGAAAACCACATACGGTACTTGCCATTTTCGTTCAGCAGAGATACGTCGAAGCAGACGCCGAGGCTGCCGCCCAGAACGGGGTTGTGCGCATATTTGCGCCAGCCGCGGCTGGTGCCATTGGTTGTGCCAGGTTGGCGAGAGCGCGCTGCGGCGATACTCACAGTCGAAGCCAGGGAGCCGAGGAAGGCGCGTCTTAGCATGATGATTCGCTACGATAATTGGCGGAGGGAATTCAGTCAAGCGGGTAGGTGCCTAGTTTCGGCGTAGCGCTGGCCTTTAGGCCAGCATCTGCCGACCCTTCGCTTTGCTCAGGGCAGGCTCTAAAGGCCGGCGCTACCAGTCAAAATAGGACACTACCGTCAAGCGGTGGAGTTACTTGGCGTCTCCAGTGACAGGGATTTCCTGGAGCTCGGTGGGTTGCTGGCAGCAGACGCAATTTCCGGGCTCGAGGGCTTCAATGTTGCAGATTTTGCAGAAATAACGCACCCGGTAGAGCCTTCCGTCCTTGACGGTGTAGAGGCGCTCGACCTGGAATGTTCCATCGGCTTTCATCGTCCCCTCGAGCCGCACTTCGCGGTTCGCCAGGCGCTTGTCCTGCAGGGTATGGTGGAGGTAAGTGGTGTAGCCGGAGAGCGGCTGGTCCTTGCCGTGATTTCGCAGCACGGGACAGTCCGCCGGGGTGGAAAGCAGCATTCCCTCCAGGACTGCCAAGTGCGGGGGCGCGGCCTGGGCGGCGGTCAGCGGGGAGACTGTCAGAACCACGCACGCGAACAGCGCCGCCGCAATCGCTTTCAATAGAGAGCTTGCCCTCATTTCATTCGGTCGTGTTTTGAAGCTACGCATCAGATCTGCCCGAACAGTGAATCAATTCCTCAGCCCTGCCACTTACCGACCACGGTAAACGCAAACGGAAGATCGCCGCTCGAACCGTGCAGCTTCACTTGGAGATTCCAGTGGTCTTGATCGTCTTTGGCCACGGCCGGAAAACTGCTTCCGTTCACGGGCGCCCCCACAAGGAAAGCGGGATGCGGAGTGCCGGCCGCCTGCCGGCTCAACTTAACAAGGTCATCGAACTTGAGGTTGGCGCTGAGATCAGTGTCCACAGCGGCGGGGCAGAGGACCAACACGTCACGGGTTGGATTCACCCCCATGTGGTTACCGTCCTGGGGAATGAGCCCGTAGCGCAAGGTATAAAAACCGGGTTTGATCGCTTGACCTCGAAAATCCGCGCCGGCGCTGGCGAAGTGCAGCACACCGAGGAATTCGCCCTCGGTCAGCGAGGGATACAGATAGTCGGAAGACGGACTGGCGCTGGAATTCGTAGCTACGGTTTTTGCGAACCACACTTCCAGCAACGTTCCACCCTGGCCGTTCTCCACCTTCGCTCCCTGGGATTCAAGCGCATTTTGAACAGCCGGAGGAACCTGGCCCGCGGCAGGCGCTCCGGCAGTTTCGACTTTGTACGTCTGCCCGAACGCCAGGCTTGCCAAGAGAAGTTGTGCCGCAAGTAATACCGCATGTGCGCGATGCAGTCTCATAAATGGCCCTCATGGGTTGGATGCGCTGTGAGAACAAAAGAGCGTCAGGGCAGCCAACACGTAATTTGGTTTAGGAAACGCTAGCAAGTGAAAAGCTTCCCACAAATGCGCTGCGTTTGCCAATGTGATTCCACACAACATTCAGACCCTGCCCGTGGAAGGTATCCTCGATCGTGAAGGCGGGCATGGCGTGAGCCAGGTGGACGAGGGGAGGATAATACACAATTTCGTTCCCGCATTTGTCGTCGCCTTGGCACAGGCTGCGCGTCTTAATACTCACCAGGTCTCCCGCCACCAACTGGGCTGCGCCGTGCTGTTCTCCCGTAGCAAGCGTCAACTGAATGGGCGCCGCTTCCACACGCACCACGTGGCTCAAAAGCTTGCCGGCCATTGAGGCCGCGAATTCCTGAAGCGCCAAACGTTGCCCGGCACTGGCCTTTTGGTCAACGATCAGCACGGATACTGCTGGATAAGGACTATGGTAAGGGTCACCCAGCGTAGCGTGGGCTTTCACCACCGCCACAACCATCAGGCCGTTCAAACTGGTTCCGTTCCAGTCGCCTTGGTCGATCTTCCAAGCCAGGATGGCTTCGTCGCCGACCAGTCCGACTTCGCCGTTGGCGAAGCATGGCCCCGTGTAAACGTCCGCGCTGCGAGCCTCGATGTATTCTCCCTTAATCGCTGCCTTGCCGGGAACGGCCAGCAACGCAGCCAAACCTATCCCTACGATTGCCGAAACAATCAATCTATTTCTCATATATCCTCCTGTCGACAAAACACGCCTAAAGCGCCCATATACTTTGATGTAAGTGGAGGTCGGAAGTTACCTGTTTGAAAGGTGAGATGGCGAAGGCATTCACCGCAGAGTCGCTGAGACGCGGAGCGAAGTCCTTTTGTTCTCAGGCCTCAGCGCCTCTGCGCCTCTGCGGTAAAAAGAGGCGGATAAATGAAGACACGACGCACCGTGCTCCTACAACGAGCGGAAGCACTCACGGCCCGGTCTACAGTTTTCCATATTGACGATTCCGCGATCCGGTCCCAGGCAATTCTGCGTATGCACACACCAGCAGATGCCGCTGTCGGACCGGGGAACCGTCGGGTCAGGCTCAGATTCGATGAACATCCACTTGGAGCGCAGCAGGCGGCAGCGCTCAGGGGAATATTCAGGCTGGGGAGTGGGTTCAGGCATAATCAGACCTCTCCTTTCACAGCGCGCAACAAGGCGCGCTTCACCGCCACTCGGGCCAGTTGGACTTTGTAGGTGTTCTTTGACAGCGGCGTAGCTTTGCTCACCGCGGCCTTTCCGGCCTCGTCGGC
>JBEKLY010000521.1:0-3920 GCA_050010015.1 Terriglobia bacterium | reverse complement strand
ACGTGGGAACAGATTCTCCGCACGATCCAGCCTTGGCTGGTGAGATGGAGCGGACTCTGTCCCTGCTGCGGAACGAAGTTCAAGCAAATTTGGAACGACACGACTTAACATAGTAATATTAGGTAGCTGCCGGGTGTATGCCAGCCAACGATTGTCGGGCGACCACACCGTATCAAACTCGTGCAGCGGAGAATCGAAAAGGTCAGTATCCACTCTCACCGGCGCCGGGTGATCCAGGTCCACATACCAGAGATTCAGCCGCTTGTCGCTGTAGGCGATTTTCTTGCTGTCGGGCGACCAGGTTGGCGAGTAGAAGTAGGAGGGCGGCTGGCCCAGATCGATCTTGCGCACCACACCCAGGCCGTCCTGGCCGATGGTGTGAAGCGCGTATTCACCGGGTTCATCTGAAAAGTAGGCCACGAATTTGCCATCCGGCGACCACGCCGGGTCGCGCTCAGCGACCCCGGGACTGTGGGTGAGATTGCGGATGTCGCCCTTCTCTGCAGGCACCGTCAGGATTTCACCGTGCGCCTCGAACACGGCGCGTTGCCCCGTGGGCGAGATGTTGGCCGAGAGAATACCCTTTTCCACCTTCTCAAAATGCGGCAGCACTTGGGGCATGTCGCCTGCCACGCTAATTTCGACCCTTTTCGTTTTGCCTGTAGCCAGGTCGTAAAGGTGCAACGATCCGAGTTGTTCGTAGACAATGGCGCCAGGCCCCGCCCCCGCCGACTTGAAATCGAAGCCGTCGTTCTTCAGTATCTCCTTCACTTCTTTCGTGCGGGTGTCGTACGCGAAGAGGGTCGCCGGGCCGCTGCGATCGGAGAGGAAATAAATCTTGTCGCCGACCCACATGGGATTGAAGTCATTCGAGACTTCGCGAGGCACTTTCACAATGCTCGAGTCCGACAGGTTGGCAATCAAGATGGCCGCCGTATGCCCGCCGCGATAATGTTTGATGGCGATGTAAGCCGGGCCCGCTCCCAAGCGGCGGTTCCAAGCGGGTACATAAGCGATCCGCGAGCCGTCCGCCGAATACGAGCCTTGCACTCCCATGGGCAAAGGCAACTCGGTTGGGAACCCGCCCTCGACCGGCACGGTGAAGAGCTTCTCGAAGCGTGAGTAGCTGCTGCGCGTGGAGCGGATCACAACGTTCTTGCCGTCCGGGGTCCATCCCACAGCGACGTCCGTGCCGGGGTGGTAAGTCAAGCGGCGCGGTTCGCCGCCCGCCGCCGGAACCACGTATACGTCTTCGTTACCGTCATAGTCTCCGGTGTACGCGACCCACGCGCCATCGGGCGAGAAAAGCGGACGGCTTTCGAGGCCCGTTCCGGTCACCAGTCGCTGAGCTTCGCCGCCGTTGCGATCCACAATCCAGATGTCGCCGCCGTAGGCAAAGGCGATCTGGGTCTTGCTCAGGGTTGGACTCTGGAGCAGCAACGGCCCCGGGTTCTGGGCCCAGCAGACGCCGCCCAAAAGAACAAAAATCGAGAGCAACAAGCATGCTCGTTTCATCAGTCCTTCCTCTCTCCGTCGCTCATGCCCGTGCCTCCACGAGCGACCAGAAACCATGAAAGTGATTCCCCTCCTTTTTAGGGAGGGGTGAGGGGAGGTTAACCGCTCGGCTCACCACCCCCACTCCCTCCTCAACTGAGGAGGGGAGTTATTCTCAGAGCAGCCTGGTCCTGGCATGACAGAAGTTTCCTGCGCTCACGGTAGGCTATCATATTAGCATAGCTTGTCAACCACTTTTTGCGGCTTGAAAATCGCCTCCAGAGCGTGCTAGCGTTTGTCATCGTTTGGAGCGGAATTCAATTCATCTTTTCGAGGCGCCCGTCATGCGCTCATTCCTCTGCACTTCTGCATTGATTGTTCTGGCATTCTCATATTTGGGGGCCGGCGCGTCGCGCGCCGCGGCCCTCGAGGCAGGCGCCGCCAAGGCGACGATCACGCCGGACGTGAAAGCCGCCAAAGTCTACATGGCCGGTTTCGACAACAATCGCGTCGCCACTAGCGTGCACGATGATCTTTACGTGCGCTGCCTCGCGCTTCGCGCCGGCCACCAGACGCTGGTCCTGTGCGAGGCGGACGTGATCGGGCTCTTTTATGACGACGTGCTCAAGGTCCGCGAGAAGGTGAAGGCCCATGCCCCGGAGGTGACGCAGGTGATTGTGGGCTCTTCGCACGACCACGAGGGGCCGGACACCATGGGCCTTTGGGGGCCCACGCCGTTCCAAAGCGGCATGGACGACAAATACATGGACTGGCTGGACGACCGCATCTCTTCCACCGCCCTCGCGGCCGTTCACGCCATGCGAGACGCAAGCATGACGCTGGCACGCGACGACCATCCGCTCCTCGCCTTGCTGCAAAGCGACTCGCGCCCCCCTTACGTCAAAGACCCGTATCTCTTCGTTATGCAGTTGAAAGCGGCGGCTGACAACCAGATGATTGCCACGCTCGTGAACTGGAGCGACCATCCGGAAACGCTGGGCGGCCGCAACACGCTGGTCACCGCGGACTACCCGCATTGGCTCTGCCAGTACATCGAGAGCCACGAGGGCGGCACGGCGGTTTACTTTCAGGGCTCGATCGGGGGCCTGCTCTCGACGCTCGGTGATGACGTAGCCTTGCAAGATCCGGAAACAGGCCGGGTGGCCAAAGATGGGACTTGGAAAAAAGCTGAGCTCTTCGGTAACCTGGTTGGTGAACTCGCCACGCGCGCGCTGAAGAATGGCCAGGAGACGCCCGTGGATACTCTCGTAATTCGCAAGGCGGTAATCTACGCGCCGCTCGATAACGACCGCTTTCGCGCCGCCGGCGCACTGCATATCTACAAAGACCGCAAGCCGCTCTACACGGACGGCAGAATTGATACCTCGACCGCCGAGAAGGAGTTGCCGGGCATCGGCAAGTTCCAGTGCAACGCCGGACACGACCTTCAGACAGAAGTCGACTACATCCAACTGCTCGGCCACGGCGAGGTGCTGGCGGAAATCACCACCGTTCCCGGCGAAATCTACCCTGAACTCGTTAACGGCGGCTTCGCGCGCTATCCCGGGGCAGACTTCCCCGGCGCGCCGTTCGAACCTACCCTGCGCGCCCATCTGCACAGCCGCTATCAATTCATCTTTGGACTCGCCAACGACGAACTCGGCTACATAATTCCCAAAGCCGAGTGGGATAACCAACCGCCCTGGCTGCTAAATAAGAAGGATCGTTGGTACGGCGAGGTTAACTCTGCGGGCGAAGAAGTGGCCGGCGCGGTGACGCGAGCGCTGGTGGGGTTGATGCAGTAGGGATTCAGGTTTTGCACAAATTGAGATTAGTGTAGAATAGAGCAGGAGTTGAAGCCGATGCCTACCGTCAATGAGCTTTCGATCGACGAACTCAAGGCCCTCATCGAAGAGGTTGTAGAGGAAAAACTGCAAGAGATGCTACGAGATCCTGACGAAGGACTATCGTTGCGTCCAGAGGTTGAGGAACGACTGGTCAAAAGTCTGAACCAACCGAAAGAATCTCGCCGTACCGTCTCCGCCCAGGAAGTTGCCTGCGATCTAGGTTTGAACTGGTAAATGTACCAACTTAATCTCCTGCCAACTGCCATTGACGACCTGCGACGCCTGCACAAAACAGTCGCGCAGCGAATTATCACGAAGCTCCGTTGGCTGGCGGAGAACTTTGACTCAATACGGCCGCAAGGCCTGGTGGGTCCTCTCGCCGGTCTGAGTAAATTGCGAGTAGGAGATTATCGAGTGATTTACGAAGCGGATCGAAAGCATAGAATAATCACGGTGCACCTAGGTCTTTGACCGCCTAAATAGATTCCTTTTATAGCCGAACTTTGCGCGTGCTCTCTTACGGGTGAACTGCCAATTAATTTTGACCCGATGCCGATTGACCTGGCGGTTCCAGGCGCG
>JBEKLY010000520.1:0-3944 GCA_050010015.1 Terriglobia bacterium | reverse complement strand
GCTGGCACCGCAAAAGCTCACCTTCTTCCAGCGATTCGATGGTTTCAAGCAGCAGGCGAGCCTCCGGCCGTCCCTTGCAGTCAGCGTCGAACACTTCGTCATAAAAACCATTCGTCTGATACGAGTTGAGTTGCATTCACACCTTCCTGCCCCCAAAACTCGCTGTGCCCTCTCCAGAAACTGTATGAGTTACTCCTTTCAGTTTATCAAGTTAGCCGCGTGAAGGGCGAGGCGTTCTTTCGTGCATTGGCGCCCCTCGGACGCCTCGTGAGCGCTTAAGTGAGCCCTGGGTTCCGTGGCCGCACATCGTTCAACAGGCTCGTAAAGGTTGAAGACCCAATCTAAACTAAGCGTGTGAGGGTGTCAAACCTGTAGAGGTGCACTCGCACAACGGCTGATTCTTTTTCCGACCTTCCGGTCTCGGAGTGGGTACAGGCGATATGTAGTAAGTTCGATTTCACTCTCGGGTTTCGACGTGCCCATTTCCGGGTCATCCGTTTTCGTCGGTTGGTGAGGCCGTGATGATGCGATCCCGCCGACGAGGGATGTCTTTCCAGTGGGTCATTGCGACAGAAGGCCCGCCGCAGCGGGTACGGCGCTCGCAAGCGTTGCGGAGCAAGGAGACCCACTCGGCGCGAATCGCGGCCTGCGCCGCATTTTGCGCACGTTGCCGCTCATCGCAGTGCCGGCGATCTGCTAGCTCTAGGTGAGTTCCCGCGCTATCCGCCGGCGCTTCGGCGGTGGGCCAGTCGGCCGCCGGACCCGATGCGTCCAGCGGGCGGGAAGTTTGCCGCAGACGCTGGCAGGCCGCGGGGCTTCAGCATCACAGTCCATAAACGGGGTTCTGAGAAGTCGGCGGGGCGGCGAAAACAAATCACGCGGGTTAGAACTGGTCGTCACTCGCTTTGAACCGCGCGACGACTCGCTCGACGGTACGGACCGAAACCCCCAAAATAGCCGCACGCTCGGTTTGGCTCTTGCCAGCACTCAGGAGCTTTTGTAGGCGGGCAAGCGCCTTCCTGTCCAGGGCCACCGGCCGTCCGCCCTGTTCGCCCCAGGCCCGGAGCTGGACCTTGCTGTAAGCCTTCGCCCGTGCGCGGCATCCCAAGGCCCGAAAAACAGCCCCGCTTCCCTACGGCGTTCGCGATCTACCCCGGCGATTGCTATGCCACCACAAACTTCCTCGATCAGGGTTTCGGAAGGACAAGGGAATGTAGTTGGCGGTTCATGCCAAGGCGCGGTACTCATTTGACAGGAAGCCGAGTTCTCATTCCGAATCCGACCGCGATGCAACCGATCACGTGAAAATCATTGATGGGATAGGGACTTGGCAACAGTTATCGGAGTAGCAGCACGTTTTCGCATGCAAGTTACACAACCAAGCGGATCGCTTCTGAGTACGCCGTGCACAATTGCCAAGGTTGTGAGCGAAGACGACGCTGCTGAGTTGCCACCGGTTCCGATCTAACGAGGTGCGGCTGTGGCTGAGCGTGATCGCCTACAACCTGGGGAACCTGTGGCGGCGGCTGGTGCTACCGCGGCGGATTGGCAACTGGTCGCTGACGAGCCTGCAGCAGGGGTTGGTGAAGACCGGCGGCCGGCTGGTGAAACACGCACGGTATTATTAGCTGCTCTTGCGGCAGGGTAGAGTCCGCTACCGGTCGGCCAAGACCTTGCGAAAGAAGCCTGCGGAGGGGGCGGGTTCCCGCAGCCGATTGCCCATATCCATCGCTGGCTCACAGAAGGAGGCAGAATTATAGCCGCGGACGCCAGTGAGGGCAACGCATAACATCGCTAGCCCTCGTTGATTGCGCCGAAAACCGTTCTTCCCCCTCTCACTGTTGCTCGCGGGGATCACCGTGGATGTTGACCCATTCGAGAAAGGCCGTTACGACTTCGGGGTCAAACTGCGTACTGGAGCAACGGCGTAATTCGGCAAGAGCGTCCTCGAAAGTGCGGGATCTCTTGTAACCCAGGTCGGAAACCATATCTTCGAAACACTCCGCCACAACCACGATGCGCGCTCCCAGTGGAATCTTGTCCCCAGCTAATCTGTCCGGGTAACCCGCGCCGTCATAGCGCTCGTGGTGGTGACGGACGATGCGCTCGATAGCTTTCACTTCTAGAGGCTCCAACATCTTTGCGCCCCTGGCCGCGTGGCCCTTCATGATCTCGTATTCTTCCTCTGTCAGTCGCGTGGGTTTCGTGAACACGCGCTCTGGCAGGTCGAACTTGCCGATATCATGAAGTAGGCCGCCCAGATGGATTTCGTCGACTTCTTCCTGGGGTAATCCCATCTGCCTTGCGATCTGGATTGCCAGCCAGGACACAGCCTGAGAATGGCCCTTCGGATAGGGGCCATCGGCGTCAACTGAGAAACTGAAGGTGGGGGTCAAACCAAGACGCGGCTTCTCCCGTTCGAACTGGCGCTGGTAGTAGGTGCAGTTGTCGGTAGCGGTGGAAGCAGTCCCTTTCACCACCGCTTCCGAAGGCGTTCCCACCGGTCTCTCAGTGTGTTCCGAATCCCTTGGCTCGGAGCTCGGAGAACCCACCTCCATGCAGTTCCCGTTACGGTGTTTGGCAAGGCACATTTCGAAATCCGCCGCCCTGAGAATCTCTTCCAGGGTTCGACCATGGTCCGGGAAGTTCGCGATCCCAAAGCATGCCGTCACCTCGTAAGTGCGCAGGAAGTAGTTCGCCTCCACGGCGGCGCGCAACCCCTCCGCCAGAGTCTTTGCCTGTTGTGCGTCTGCCTCGGGTATCAGAATGGCGAACTCATCGTCCTTGTACCGCGCCACGATATTGGGTGGCCTCGATCCAGCATCGACCAGGGCGGCCACTGCCGTCTCCGCTTTATCACCTCCCAGCCGACCCTTGCGGCCAATGACCCGCTTGAGCCCGTTGAGGTGCGTCAGAACCAGCGAGGACCGAGCCCCGGTGCGGGCTGACCGCCGCCATTCCCGGTTCACTGCCTCCATGAAGCAAGGATGGGCCATGAGGCCCGTCTGAACCTGGGTGGTGACCTCCTCTACAGGTTGCTCCCCGGCCATCGCCTTGTGCGGCGCTTCAGCCGACTCAGGTTCGTTGTAACCCTCCGGCAACCTCATCGCGCGCGCCTGCAGGTCAAGTTCGTTGATGCAAGGCTCCGGTTGCCTCTTGAGGCCGAAAACGGCTCCAGCCAACAGGACAAATGACGCAATGATTATCCAACCTAGCCAAGGCATCTCCTTCTCCCCTTGCCGTGATGGCACTGACAGTGCTGGCGTCCGATTCTCAGCGAGCACATACCTGGATTCTATCCATAAAGTTAAATGCACCCAACAGTACTGAAGTAAGGTACTAAGGTAATCCCTCTTAAGAAGCGTGTTCCAGTTACGTTCCAGTTTGGCGCGTTTTCGCCGGTTTGAGCGCTTTGTGATTGCCGCATTTTCAATAAGTTACCTGTTTTCAATACCCATTAGTGTTCCGACTTCCCCCGCCTCCAACTTAAGCTCTTAGAATCACGAGTTTACATACATTGGGGGTGGATTTTCGCCTTCGTGTCGTGGGTTTGTGGCTGTTGTCAGAGGCGCTCTGGCGTCGAGAGATCTACGAGCCTATTATTCTTCTGCTCCTCTCTGCATGCACTCGCATGCTGCCTACGACCTTGCACGACCTCGATAGTTTCCGTGTGACAATACGGAAGTTGAACGACTTCGCCCTCCCTACTCCACGATCAATCCGTTCGAGTGCTCCGCCACCACAAACTTCGCCTGCGGGATTTCGGGAGGGCCAGGGATTGTAGTTGGCGGTTCATGCCAAGGCGCGATACTCATTTGACGTGAAGCCGACTTGAACGAAGCCGCCCGTGCGGCGGACGCTGCGCGTGCGTGTTGCCCACAGGGCTGCTCTAATCAGGCTATTGTCGGGTCATGAGGAGGTTCCCTATGACCCGTTTACGCAAA
>JBEKLY010000519.1:0-3946 GCA_050010015.1 Terriglobia bacterium | reverse complement strand
ACCTTGACGAACTCGCGGTACCCTGCCACCTGGTCGCCATTGACCAGCACTTCCACGCGCAGGCTCCCATCGCCCAGTTCGACGCTTTTCTGCTTCCAGGTAAAGTCATGGTCGGTGCGCGCCGGGCGCTTCTCTGTCTCGGCCTCCACGAACTCGAGGTCGGCAAGATTCCGCCGCATCACCTGGACAAGAAAAGTCTCTGCGATGGTGCGGGCAGCAGGCTGATCAAGGGCGGCGCCTGGCGTGGCTTCAGGGATTTCGTGATTAAACCCCACCACCTCGCCGGCGGGGGTGACGTCCGCGCGGAACTCTTCCTGCTGTTGTGGTATGAACCAGCGATGCGACCAACGCCAGAGGTGAATGGGCCCGCGGGTCAGCCCGTTCATCCGTTCCAGTCCCTGCGTACGCTCCAGGTAGACCTTTTCATTGTCGTCGTAATCGAATCTGGCAGCATGTCGATAGCCGTCCAGCTTGAAGCCCCGATCGGCAAGAAACTTCTGCGCCAAGGGAGCTGAGTCGTCCCGGTTCACGCGGAATTCAATCCCCGCTTCGGGAAATGCACGAGCGAAGTATTTGATCGCAATGGCCAGTGAAAGAGCCGCAATGAAGATGGCAACGACGATGGTCTTGCCGTCGGAGGACTGCAGTTTGGTGGGCATGAGCTCCTCTGATCCGTGTGGCGCGGGCGTCTGAAGCTGTGAAATAATCGGTCGGCTGTCATCCTGAGCGAAGCGAAGGATCTCGGCAGTTGCCTACAGTTCAACGACCTACGAAAAACTGCCGAGATCCTTCGCTTCGCTCAGGATGACACATTTCGGATTTCTTCACACCGTCTCTCGCCCGCGTTACAGATCTCTCCGTTTCAACCACTTCAACATAATCCACGCCGAAGCGCCGTCCGAATAATAGTTCCGGACGTGATCCACCTTTCTGTAACCTCGAGCCTCATAAAAGCTTCTTGCCGGCGCGTTGTTCTCTGCGGCTTCGAGATAAACCAGCACGAGTCCCTGCTCCCTCGCCCAGTCCTCGGCGGCGTCCATCAGCAAGCTCCCCACGTGCCGCCGGCGCCAACTTTCGAGCACGTCGATAGTCACAATGTGTGCAACCCTGTGCGCTTGCCGTTCAGCGATCAGGAAACCGGCGACTTCTCCCTCCTCGTCCGCAACCCACGTATTACTTCGCCGATTGCCTATAAACTCACCGAGCGCCTCCCGAGAATACGAAATTCCCGGCGCAAAACAAACTTGATCGATCTTGTAAAGTGTCTCGAGATCCCCAGAACGGAAAGCGCGCAGGTGCATAAGAGCAGGAGTCAGGATTCAGGATTCAGCATCCAGCTACCACAGCAATCGACCTTGGAAACATGGGGGCAGGATTTGGCGATAGCGCCGATGCATAGCTCCTCGCCAAGATCGCTCCATAGGCAACCCGAGTTATTCAGCCCTGAATCCTGAAACCTAGCCTGAATCCCTAATCCTGAATCCTAGCCTTACTTCAAACCCGCTTGGTTAATGCTTTCGCCCAAGTGCTCTGCTATCATTTGTGCGGTTTCGTTCACGGCCTGGGCGAGGGCGGGCGGGTTGTAGGGCCGGAAGATAACGTCTTGCCAGATTGATCCGCCGCCACGGTCGGTGATCGAGACTTCGGTGTGCAAGCGTTTCAGCCGGCGCGATTCCAGGCACGAGCCCCGCACAACAGCGTCAGCTTCTTTCGCGTTGGTAGCGATCTTGAATCGGCCTAGTTTCCCGAGGCTTGCCACCAGCCTCTCACTCAGCTCATTGTCCATTCTCTCGACGTAA
Source organism: Terriglobia bacterium (assembly GCA_050010015.1). Lineage (GTDB taxonomy): Bacteria > Acidobacteriota > Terriglobia > UBA7540 > UBA7540 > CAVROP01. The sequence continues at coordinate 2,147 of JBEKLY010000519.1, read as the reverse complement.
AGCGTGCGGATGCGCACCAGCTTCCGGTAGTCGTTTACAGTGGCGGTCCGGGGACCGGATTCACCGGGCCCGGGTTTAGGGCCGAGCGTAGGTTTTTGCTCTTGTTCTCCGCTCTGCTGTTGCGCGTCCTGCGCCGTCAACACCGGCGCCAACAACAATGCTATGACCAACAACACAACGATTCGCCTCATGGCAACCTCCCATGACAAACACTAACGAACCTGCCGCACCCGCTCCTTGACCAATCTCTGACGGTCTTTTAGATCCTGGCGATCGTTCTTTTGTTGCCGATAGAGATTCTGCTTGTCCCGCTTCATCTGGTGCTTCGCCTGCACACGGTTCGCCTTGGTCATGTGCGCGCCGTTCCAGGACCGTTTCTGGACCTTCTGCTGCGCCTTCATCGTCTTTCGTTCCCGCTTCTGCCGGTCCTTAAGCGCTTTATTTTCCGTCCTGAATTGGTTTCGGTCCTGCCCCGCCGCTCGGCGGGCCACAGGAAAGATCAGGAGAAATGTAATCATTAGGCCTATAAAAAGTCTTCGCATTCTACCTCCGCTACCGGATTGCTACCCCACAGACTCAATTTGCCACCCAGTCGCATCTTACCGGGAAAGTGCCGGGAGGACAACTGTCCATCGGTACTGCCCTGCTCGGAACATCGATGGTCTGGGTGTCACGAACCCCCGTTGTTGGGGTCCGCGGCTTGTCTATAGTTCCACGGAAAAACCGCAGACCCCAAAACCGGCGGGCCGCGCTACCAGAAGTGGGCAGCGATGACCTACGCTAGACGGACGCCCGGCGGCTATGGACAGCAGGCCGATAGAAAACGTAAAGCATCCAGCCCACCGTAGCCAATCCGGCTAGCAGCAAGGCCGCAAATATCGAAAAAACCACCCACTGACCCTGGACCGGCAGCGAGTGCGGATCGAAGTAAGGACGTAGATAAGCCAGGCGCACGAAGTGTCGCAGCACCGCCATGGCCGAGACCGTGCCCAGGATGGCAACGCTCGTCACGCCCAAATTCGTGGGGGCCGTCAAAAGCGCAAGCAAAGCCAGCATAATGGCTAAGACGAGCACACCCACGGCGAGCTTGTCGCCCACCAGGGCCTGGCGGATTTCAGCGGGAAGGCTGAACAAAAACCAGAGCCCGACGAGGAATTGCGCCAACGTCCCGCCCATGAACCAAGTCACTCCGTAACGCCTTGCCCAAGCCGCAAGCTCTGGAGAATCCGTTCGCCACCGGCTGGACAGCAGCGCTACCCCCAATCCGGAGACGGCTACCGCAGCCACTACGAAGTGAGCCAGTCGCGCCAGGTTCTCGAGAGGCACCGGGCCGAAGATCTTCCCCACCTGTCCGCTCAGGAAGCGGGGATAGAAATCCTGGGGATGCAACATGGCCGTGACGTTTTGCGTAAAAATGAAAGCCACAAAAAGAAAGAGCACGGCAGTGGCCAGCATCACCCAGGGCGCCTTTGACCCAAGTTCATCGTACTGCAACTGGTGCCAATAAAGGCTATAGTACCCAAGTAACACCAGGAACACGACGGCAAGCCAGTACCATGCCATAAGAACGGAAGACGTATAAAAGAGCTGGCCGTAAACAAGCTGCAAAAACAGCAGCGGGCCCACTCCGAGCGTGATGGTGAATGCCGTCACGGGCGGCAGGGCACTGCCGACGCGCCGTGCCAGTTCGTGATGCCGGGAGTCGCGCCGGCCGAGGTAACCGGAGACGGTCAGGATTATGACTCCGCCCAGCAGGAAGTTCATCGCTAACACGTGCAGGATAAATGTGAACACCAGCAGGAATTCCAGCAGCCCCGGCGGCGCCGGCAACGGTACTGGAACAGGTCCCGGAATAACGGGATTCATGGCTGCGGCGCTCCTTTGGCGGTCGCGTCCTGGGACTGGATTACTTCCATCGCAGCCTCCGGCTCAATGGAGATGCTCGCGGGCGGCGGATTCAGACTCGCCAGCCAAGCGCCCAACGCCTGGCGCTCCTCCTCAGTCCCCACGAAGGCCGGCATGAAGCCCTTCAAGGTGCTGAGATGGTCCAACTGGTAATCAATCATCGACCAACTCCACCCTCGAACGGCGAGGCGGATGCTGTTGTATCCGTCCACTGTATGGCAACTCGCACACTGCACGCGGTA
>JBEKLY010000518.1:0-4003 GCA_050010015.1 Terriglobia bacterium | reverse complement strand
GGGTGCGGCGCCCGCAAAGCAAATTCCCCGTGCGCCGGCGCCAGAGGCTAAGCAAGGACCGGATTGTGATCGAACGATGCATCAGAATTATAAAGTGAACAGTATTGGGCTAAAGCCCCGCCGCCTCCTGGAGCGCGAAAGGTTGGGCCTTTAGGCCCTGAAGCCACGTTGCTTCAGGGGCTAAAGCCCCCGATGACAAGCCGTTTTCCATGGCGGGGCTGAAGCCCCGCCCTTCCCGGCATTCGGAAATCTGACGCGGACTTTCGTCACCGAGGACTGGCCGTAACGGACGCGCGCCGTAGCGCGGGCGTTCGTTTGCTGCCATTAAAATGACTCCCCTCCTCAGCGGGAGGAGGGGCGGGGGTGGTGAGCGGTAACGTCGGCGAGTGGCAACCACCCCTGACCCCTCCTTACGAAGGAGGGGAATCATTTTCATCACGGGTCGTGAGCCGAAGGATCATAAGGTCTTCGCTCAGGACAAGCTCTGTCCGCGCGCGGGAGCGGGATCCTCCCGCCTCCGCGGGCGAGACGCCCGCGCTACACATCGAGTCCGGCCTACTCACGCGGTAGAGGCATGGCAGAGGGCATGGGCGCGGCGGCACCAGGAATAGGAGCCCTCGTCTCAGGCCCGAGGGTGGAACGTATTGCCAATCATGTTGACGCCCGGCACATCGCGCAGCTTTTTCCACTGATCCACGGTGAGGACGCGGCGAATCGCCAGGAGCATCAGGGCGTCTGATTTTTCCAGGTTGGCGCGCGCTTGAGCGACCTTATCGATCTGGGCAGCCACTTGTGATTCCACTGGCTGGTCAGCTTCCACCAGAGGCTCCAGGATGGCTTCCTGTTTCTCGAGGTCAGCGTGCAGATCGATGAGCTGCAGGCGATGATCCTGGAAGATCTTCTCGATCTTTGCGACCTGATCGTCGCTGACGCCGAGTTTCTTCATCAAGTCTGAGTCTTTCCACCACTTCCCGGGACGATCGACGCGAATAATGGCCAAAGGGCCGTTGGGCCCGCGGCCATGCACGACGTCCGGACCTCCCGGTCCCCCCTCAGGCGGGGGAGGCATTTCCTGCGCAACGGCAAGACCGCAGAACACGATTGCCAGTGCCAAACTTGCAGCAGTTGACTTCATTTCATTTGTCTCCTTTTCTTGGTCTGTCGGACAACGCCGACCTGCGGCCGTAGCGCCGACCTGCAGCGCCTGCCCTGAGCGAAGCGAAGGATCGGCATCCAGCATGCTCACCTGAAGGTCAGCGCTACCCGACTCATTTCGTTAATCTCCTATTGTTCAGGATTTCGTTTCGTTCCTCGGCGATCAGGACTGCGGGGGCCAGCGCCTGCGGCACGTCGCGGCTGAGGTCTCCTTGAACCGCCTGCAGCAGAGCGTTGTCCGCATCCTCGCTCAGGTAGTTCTTAGGAACGCTGGGAGCGCGGGTCAGAAGTATGGCCGTAATCAAAACCACCACCATGGCCAAGACCCAAGCCCAGTGCAGCGGATACCAATCTTGTGCCGGGAGGCGTTCGCACACCGCGAGTTGCAGGCTCCTCCAGAAACCCAGATCGCGCCGGGCAGACGCATGGACGCCATCCCGAAAGCCAGCCAGAGCGCTCCGCAACTCTTCCACCTCGCGAGAGCACGCACTGCAGGTTTCGAGATGGCGAAGCACATGCTCGTCACTCGTGCCAAGCGCCCACTCCGTGATTTGATTCTCGCTCAGATGGTTGTTCACGGACGTTGCCTCCCTCACGTTGTGCCACTTAAAACAAACTGCCGAGATCCTTCGCCCCCAAAATGCGGGGACTCCGGATGGCATGACTGACGGGTCTCTTCATACGTTCCCTCTCTTGCATTGGCGTCGCACCGCGTGGACGGCGCGGAAGAGATGTGTCTTTACTGTTCCCACCTTCAACGAAGTCGCCTCGGCGATTTCTTCCAGGCTCATCTCCTCCACGAAGCGCAGGACAAATACCGCGCGCTGCTGTGCAGGGAGCTTCTGAACCGCCGCCCAGACGCCGGACACCTCTTCGCGTCCCAGGATTACGCGCTCCGGGGAAGCCTGAGGGTCGGGCAAGCTCCGCCCGAGCTCCTCGACTTCGGCAGATGATGACGCGAGGCGGTCCCAAAACTCCCTCAGACGGCTGCGCCGGTGGTCGCGGGCCAGGTTGACGGCGATTTTGAGCAGCCACACGCCCACACTCGCTTCGCCCCTGAAAGTACCGCGCTTCTGGTACGCCTTCAGAAAGCACTCCTGCGTCAAATTCTGCGCCGCATCGGGGTCGCGAGTCATGCCCAGGAGTACTCGGTAGATGCGTCGCTGGTGGGCCTCGACAAGGGGCGTAAAGTCGTCGAGCGCGATCATCCCGAGGCCAACCCCCTCTTGAGCCGGAATCATCATAGCGGCTTGCCCATTCTGCACCATGTCTCGCCCTCAATTCATCAAGACGGAGTTGCAGCAGGAAGGTTTACATTCGCAAAGCCTGAAAAGGTCCCACTGTCGGCTAGTAGGGGCGGTTCGCGAATCGCCCCTACACACAAGGCGGGCTGCGGAGGCCGAACGTAGCGCCGGTTTGCTTGACGAGTCTGCGCTTTACCCATAGACTTAAAACATGCCCGCATGATTGGGAGCTGGTTTCGAAGATTATGACATTCCGAAAGACTGCCGTTGCATTCACACTCGCTTTGGCGCTGAGTCCGTTCGCCTGGTGCCAGAGCGGCACAGAACTTTTCCCTCTCAAGGATATCAAACCTGGAATGAAGGGCGTTGGTCGTACGATTTTCCAGGGTGAACAGATTGAAGAATTCCAGGTCGAGATTCTAGGCGTGTTGAAAAACGTCCTGGCGCCCAAGCGCGACCTGATTCTGGCGCGGCTTGCAGGGGGACCGCTCGCGAAGACAGGAGTGATTGCCGGAATGAGCGGCAGCCCGGTTTATATTGATGGCAAGCTCGTTGGCGCAGTCTCTATTTCATTTCCATTTTCGAAAGAACCCTTGGCGGGTATTACGCCCATCGAGCAGATGGTGCAGGTGGTCCCGGAGGAGAAGAGCCACGCGCCATCCCAAGCGGAGCTTCCCCTTGACTTTCGCCTGGCAAGAAGCAGCGACGACCCTCGCGACAGCGCGCGCTTGATTCCTCAACAGGATTTTGGCCCTGCGACCCTTCGCCGCTTCTTGCCAGCAAGCGAACCGGGAATCTCATATCCGAACGTGCAGATTCCACTGCGGTTTGGCGGTTTCGCCGCTGAGGCCGTGGAACCGTACCTGCCCCTGTTCCGGCAAATGGGCTTCGAACCGATGATGGGCGGAGCACTCGCCAGCGGACAGAGTTCAACCCCGGTGGATTCGGACCTGAACCCCGGTTCGATGATCAGCATGCTGCTTGTCCGTGGCGACCTTAACATGAGTGCGGACTGCACAGTTACCTACCGGCAAGGGGACAAACTCTACGCGTGCGGGCATCGGTTCCTTGCCGTGGGTCCAATTCAAATCCCGTTTGCGCCCGCCCATGTTCTAGTCACCGTGCCGAGCCTCGCGTCGTCCTTTAAGCTGGACACGCCGGGGGAGGTCATGGGGACGATTCGGCAGGACCGGTTTGACGCCGTCTACGGCTTAGTGGGGGAGAAAAGCCCTCCCATGATCCCGGTTAGTGTGAACATTCAAAGCACCTTGAATGCCCAGGAGAATTATAAGTTCGAGGTTATTCAGGAACCGTTCCTATCGCCTTTGTTGGTAAACCTGGGTTTTGTCTCAACCCTGGGCAACACGGAGAGAGCCGTAGGTGCATCCACTTTGGAAGTTGATGGGAAGATCCGCCTGGCGGGTGCAGACGCGGTGAGCTTTCAAGACGTCCTGTCGGGTGAAATGGGGATCAGTTCGCTGGCAGGTAGCGTGGTGGCGACGCCCCTTGCCTTCCTGTTGGGCAGCGGCTTTCCTGACTTGCACGTCGAGGGCATCGAACTCTCGGTGAGATCGCGGGACGAGCGGAGTGTAGCCATGCTCGAG
>JBEKLY010000517.1:0-4007 GCA_050010015.1 Terriglobia bacterium | reverse complement strand
TCTTCAAATAGTTCCACCTTGGCTCTCCAATCCAACGGTCTCCCCCTTTTGGGCAATGCCCTATTCAGGGTATCCGTTCGCTGCCAAGGTGGGCCAATTTAAACCGCCGAACTGGGCCAATTTAGAGTACCGAAATCACTAATCGGGGATACAGTTTCTTCGACTGCGACCATAGTTGGATGCCAGATACAACTGCTGTCATGGCCTTCCAACCGGCCAAGCGGATTGTTCCTGCATCGGGAAGAGGCACGACTGACCCGCTGGTGGGTTGCCATAGGCACTTGGGAATCCAAAGCAAGGAAAACCAACTGCAAGATAGCCACATGAGAGTATACTGGTAGGGCTGGGTTCCAAAGCAGAAATCTCCGGTTGAGGGAGCGCTCTATGCTCCCAAGCGATCCAGCGCCCGTTGGCGTCAGAGGTGATCCCTTGCGTTTTGCATTGCCCGGCGCTTCTGCTGAGGTGAAGAGGATATGGAGCCGCCAGTTTCCGGTATTCCCGGTTCGTTCCTGAATGAAACGGCCGGTGTTTTCAAACACGTGGTCGATGGCCTGCCTGACGGTGTCTACATTACCGATCGTGACCGCAGGATCATTTATTGGAACCGTGCGGCGGAAGCACTCTCCGGATACCCTGCCCAGGAAGTTTTGGGTAAACAATGCTCTGATAACTTCCTAATGCACGTGGATGAGTCCGGGTGTCTGCTCTGCGCGGGGGACTGCCCTCTCAGCCGTACTTTAGCGGATGGCCTGCCGCATCGGGCGGACGTTTACCTTCATCACAAGAGCGGCCACAGGGTTCCGGTGGAGGTCCGGGTTCGTCCAATTTGGGGTGGGAACGGCGAGGTGGTCGGTGCGATCGAGATCTTCAATGACAATGCGCGGCAAAGGGCGCTGCGGGAGCGAGCTAAAGAGCTCGCAAAGTTCGCCTTTCTTGATCCCGCTTCCCAAGTGGGAAACCGCAACTATCTGGAGCAGCAACTCTCCCAGCATCTCGAACAGTTCTCGACGTTCGGCACTCCGTTCGGAATCCTGATGGCTGATCTGGACAACTTCAAGGATATCAACGATACCTACGGGCACGCTGCCGGAGATGCTGTGCTGGCTACCTTTGCCAAGACCATGTCGAACTGTCTGCGTGCATCCGACGTGGTAGGCCGTTGGGGCGGAGACGAGTTTTTGGCGATTCTTTCCGGAATCACGCGACCGTTCCTAGCGAAAGTGTCTGAGAAACTTCGAAAACTAGTGGCTCAATCCACGGTCCCCTTAGACGACACAAAGCTTCAGGTGACTATTTCGGTGGGCGCTGCAATGGTAGTTCCTGGAGACTCACCGGAATCCCTCTTGAAACGAGCGGATAGACAGTTGTATGCCAGCAAGGAGTCTGGCCGCAATCGCGTCAGCCTGTAACCGTTTCGTCGGACAGGCAAGGGCGCCTTGCCGTTAGGTTTCACGAAAGATCCCACCCTGAAGCAGAGATACCGTATTGCCCCAAAGCCGAGCTGGTAATTTGACAATCAACACAGCCACACCTGATTTTGGGCGAGTTTTGGCGCAGTCGCCGCCCGGGCATCTATTTACCATTTAAATACCCCCTATGTTAACAGCAAGATACAGATATATGCAGCCCTCGGACTATTTGGCACAAAACGTGCCCGCTGGGTACTAGCGGGCCTCGTTAGGGGTTGCAGAGGTAATTCAGTGACCGTCTAAACACGGCCCGAAGGTTGTGGCCACCTTGAATACTGTGAATTATGACGGGAGTCCAATTCTGGCTCTCGTGGTCGAGGACAATCCAGCAGACGCGCTGTTGCTGGAGGTTGTTCTGCGGCGGATCCGGGACGCGCAATTCGAGATCACGCACGTAGAAAGGCTGGCGGATGCGCTGGCCAGCTTGGCGCTGGCATCGTACGACATCGTGCTACTGGACTTGGGTCTGCCCGACTCTCAGGGTACACAGACGGTTACCGGTTTGCGCCAGTCGCAACCGCGGGTACCGGTCGTGGTGCTGACCGGTTTGGACGACGAAGCCGTGGGCATTAGCGCCGTGCAATTGGGCGCGCAAGACTATCTGGTAAAAGGCAACTTCACGCCGTCTTTGCTAGGGCGATCCATACGCTATGCCATCGAACGTAAACGAATCGAACAGTCCTTGCTGGCTCAGATTAAGGAAGCGGCGATCATAGACGAGCGTAATCGCATTGCGGGAGAGATCCACGATATCCTGGCGCAAGATTTCGTCGGCATCCTGCTCCAGTTGGAAGCCGCCCGCGGACTGATCGGCTCCAACCCTATGGAGGTGGCCAAGTGCATTCACCTTGCCGAGGCCGTGGCTCGAAGCGGCATCGCGGAAGCAAGGCGTTCTGTGTGGGCATTGTGCCCGCCGGAGTTGGACGCCGAGGGATTGGTTAGCGCGGCGCAAAGTTTTCTTAGCAGGATAGCAGCCGGCAATCCCACTGCGATCGGATTTTCACTTCGCGGCGAGCCCTACCAGCTGCCTAATGACAAGGCGCTGGGGTTGCTCCGGATTTGTCAAGAAGCGGTCGTGAATGCCCTCCGCCACGCTCAGGCGAGCGAAATTCGAGTCCAGATAACCTACCAGCCATCGGGTGTAGATCTATGCGTGCACGACGACGGGCGGGGCTTTGTGCCGAAAGCCCAGGTGGGAGGCAAAGGGTTTGGGCTCATCAGTATGCGAGAACGCGCGGAGCGCATGGGCGCGCGAATTGATATCGCCAGCGAGCCAGGCCAAGGGACGCGGCTGACCGTGGCGGCTCGAACCTCGACAGGCGATGGAGAGGGCCAGACACCATGAGTGTCCCTGAGACCATCCGGATTCTGATCGTAGACGATCATCCCGTGGTGCGGGACGGCTTGTCCGCCCTGATTAATTGCCAGCCGGACATGAAGGTCGTGGCAGAGGCAGGCGACGGAGGCGAAGCTGTTGAACAATTCGCTCAGTACCGCCCCGATGTCGCTCTGATCGACTTGCGAATGCGGGAGATGGACGGATTACAGGCGATCCTCACCATTCGCCAGCGCTTCCCCGGAGCTCAACTGGTGGTGCTGACGACCTTCGATGACAACGAAGATATCTACCGAGCCTTGCAGGGGGGTGCAAAGGGATACGTGCTTAAAGGGGCGCCCCGCGAGGAGTTGCTGGAGTGCATTCGCACCGTCAGTGCCGGAAAGTCACACATCGCGCCGGAGGTGGCGGCGAAGTTGGCCGAGCGGCTAAGCCAACCGGGGTTGAGTGAACGGGAACTGGAAGTACTGACCCTAGTGGCGGATGGCAGAAGCAACCAGGAAATCGGCAGCCTTCTCCACATTGGCGAAGGTACCGTCAAAGTCCACGTGAACCACATCCTGGACAAGATGGGAGTGAATAATCGCACAGCGGCGGGTGTCGCTGCGCTCGAGCGTGGCCTCATTCGTTCTCGGTAGCGATTCGCCCAAGCAGTTATCCTAACGGAACGCACGCCCTTGGTTCGAAGAGGGCGACCCTCTATCTAAAGTTACAGGCTGGGCTACAGCTTTCGTTATATTCCACGCTCTGCATTTAGGCCAATTGACTCGCCTTTTATTTCCAATATAATCAATAACGTGATAATTAGCGGCCTGAGTCGTAGAACGTCGAAATTGAAGCAGTTGGCCTGCCGACAACAGGCAGGCCTTACCACTTGCCAAACACACCTTGAGATTCGCGGAAGCTAAGAATGGCCCCGCTCCCGGACAGACACCATGCCGCTTTACACAGTATTAATTAAGTAATATAATAGCCGTACTCGAAAGGGGGTACATTCCCGTGTCAACTGATTTCGTCCTAGGAAGTACTCATTTATCAAAGAGACCCCGCCATGTCCTGCTTGCCGGCAATGACATCCAGGGTGAGGAGGACCTCATCAATCTGTTGAAGCAGAAAGGGCTAAAACCAGTCCCCTCTTCGTCGCTCAAGGAAGCCCAATTCCTGCTCGACCAACGCGATACAGTGTTGGCAATCTGTCACGC
>JBEKLY010000516.1:0-4035 GCA_050010015.1 Terriglobia bacterium | reverse complement strand
ACACAACACTTCCCAATCGTCCAACTCCTCAAAGACCGCCAGCGTTTGGCTCATAGACCCGAAGCATAACTGAACCCCAGACCGAAAGCAATCCTTAAGTAAACGCTTATGGGGCAACGCCCTACCCCTACATCGGCCGGGTCCAGCCGTCTGCGGGATTGAGGCGCTGGGCCGTGGGCCGTAACGCCCTCGACCTCACTTATCGACGGATTGGGGGCGCAGCTTACCCCTTGACAAAAGGCGAATAAAAAGCGAAACTCTATCTATCCTAAGTTCCGAGGTGTCAAATGGCTTCTGTGCCGGTAGTTCCCTCTACGCCCGACGCGCCAGTGCGATTGGTAGGCATCGCTCGCATGGCTGCCGAAAGCCCCCGGGTGCGCGAGCGCGCCGAAGTCGAATACTTCGCGCTTCCCTGCCGCTCGGCGCTTAATCGCGAGTCGAGCGGCCGCATGCCCTTTGCCTGGACCCTCAACCCGTATCGCGGATGCGAGTTCGGTTGCAAGTATTGCTACGCGCGCTACACCCACGAGTTTATGGAGATGTGGGACGGCCTGGATTTCGAGCGGAAAATCTACGCCAAGGAGCGTGCCCCGGAACGGTTGCGGGCCGAACTTCGCCAAGCCAAAGACAGGGGCTTGCCGATTGCCCTCGGTACCGCGACTGACCCTTACCAGCCGGCTGAAAAGCAGTTTGAGATAACGCGCAGGATGCTCGAAGTCTTCCTGGAATTCGAGGGCTTGGACTTCTCGATCACCACGAAGTCGGTGCTGATTCTGCGCGACCTCGACCTGTTGCTGGGAGTTTCCGCACGGCACCGCTTCAGCGTCCACATGACCGTAACCACAACCGACGAGCGACTGGCGCGCCTGCTCGAACCCAAGGCGCCGCCGCCGTCAAAGCGACTGGAGGCGGTCGAGCAGTTATGTGAGGCCGGAATCCGCGTGGGCATTAATGCCATGCCCATCCTGCCCGGATTGAACGACTCCGAGAAATCGCTTGGAGATTTGGCGCAAGCCGCGCGCCGGGCCGGCTCGAGGTTCCTCTACGGGAATATTCTCTTCCTGACCTCCTCCGCCATGAAGCAATTCATGCCCTTCCTCGAAGAGGAGTTCCCGCGCCTTGCCAAGCGCTACCGGAAACTCTACGCGCACTCGGCTTATCTGAACGGGGAGTACAAAGAAAAAATGACAAAATTGCTGACTGAACTCCGGACTCGCTACGGTCTGGACGGAAACCGGGGCGAAACGCCTCCAGCAGCCAGGCACCCGCAACTCTCCTTGCCGTTTGACACATTGGCCGAGAGCGCCACTTCGCCGCGACTCCTGACGCCATGTGCTTAGCATATAACCCTTTCATCTTCGCCGCTTGCCTCGGCGTGCTTTGTGCATATTGAGGTTGACGAGAGCGAGGATTACTCTGGACGTGCAGTTCACAGGAGACCTCGGGAAGCGCGCGTATGTCCTACCGGGCGATGCTTTACGGCATTAAAACAAAAGGGGTTATGGCATTGTTGCGGCTCGGGCTGCCGGTCTCGGGGCTTCATCTGTCTGAACTTCTTCGCCCTGGCCACCGCGCCAATCCTCGCACTTTTGGGCGTTTATGCTCGTTTAGCATTGAAGGGAGGAACTTAAGATGAGCACCAATTGTGAGCAGCGTGGTCCGCACCTGAAGCTGGACGAGTTACGGGCGGCAGCCGCCGAGATGCGAGCCCTGGATATCATCGACATTTTTGCCGCAGGTTCCGGTCACCCGGGCGGCACGCTTTCGATCATGGATATAGCCGCAGCGCTCTACCTGCGGGTGTTGAATCACGACCCGAGCGATCCCGCCTGGCCGAAGCGCGACCGGGTTTTCTGGTCGACCGGTCATAAAGCGCCGGCGCTTTATGTTGCCCTTGGCAAAGCCGGCTACTTCCCTCTGGATGACACGGTTCTGCTGCGCCAGCTAGGCTCCGGATTCGAGGGCCACCCCAATTGGCTTGCACTCCCCGGCGTGGAAGTCTCCAGCGGTTCTCTGGGACAGGGCCTGGGAGTCGCGGTGGGCAACGCGCTGGCGGGAAGGCTGTTGGGCAAGCCCTATCGCGTCTACTGCATCATGGGAGACGGCGAGCAGCAGGAAGGCAGCATCTGGGAAGCGGCGATGGCCGCCGGCCATTACAAACTGGATAATCTCTGCGCAATTATTGACAAGAATGATCTCCAGATCGACGGCCGGGTGCGCGACGTGATGAACATCGACCCGCTGGCGGAAAAGTACAAAGCCTTCAACTGGAACGTGTTGGAAATCGACGGGCACGACATGGAGCAGGTCCTCGCGGCATTCGAGAGCGCACGAGCGGCCTCGGGACAGCCGACCCTGATCATTGCCCACACGGTAAAAGGCAAGGGCGTCTCATTCATGGAGAACCAAGCAGGCTGGCACGGCGTGGCGCCGAATCGCGACCAGTTCGAAAAAGCCATGGCGGATCTGGCGACGCCCTCCGTTCCTGCCGAACGGATTGAAGCTCTGCTTGAGAAAGCCGCCGATTACGGCGCGGAGATCGCTCTCAAGGCAAGAGGCAAGCTTCCGGCCTTTCGCCGCGACTATTGGTGGAACGCCGGGTCAACCATGAATGTGGATATGGAGCCCACTCGCATGGGCTTCGGTCGCGGCCTCGAGAAGTGCGGCGATGATGAACGCGTGGTGACAGTACATGCGGATATTTCCGGGTCCATCCGAATCACTGATTTCGAGGCCAAGCACCCTGAGCGCAAGCCTCGCGTCTTCAGCGTGGGCATCGCCGAACAGAACATGATGGAAGTGGCCGCGGGACTGGCGAAGGAGGGATTCATTCCTGTCACCGGGACCTACGGCGTGTTCGCTTCGGGCCGCTGCTGGGACCAGGTCCGCACGACCATCTGCTATTCGAACCTGAATGTGAAGATCGCGGGTGCGCACGGCGGCATCTCCGTGGGCGGGGATGGGGCGACGCACCAGGCGCTCGAGGAATTCTCGCTGATGTGCGTGCTGCCGAACATGCACGTGCTCGCTCCCTGCGATTCGCTCGAGACGGAGCGCGCCACGCTCTTCAGCCTGCTAGACCTGACCGGGCCGGCGTACGTTCGCTACGCGCGCGAGGCTACGCCGGTGGTGACCACTCCCTGGACCCCCTACCGCTACGGCGTGGCCAATATCATCCGCTATCGGGGAGAAACCGCGCGATTCCTGGACGCTTTCGAGACTATCCTCTCCACCCAGTACACGAGCGAGCACGAGGAAGTTTCCATCATTGCCTGCGGCCCTATGGTGCCCGAAGCCATGCGCGCCGCGTGGCTGCTGAAGGAGGAATACAGGCTCGAAACACGAGTTATCAACATGCATACCGTGAAGCCGCTCGACGTGGCCGCGCTCGTCCAGGCCGCCGAGCAGACCCCCTTGATCGTCACCGCCGAAGAACACCAAGTGGGTGGCTTCGGTAACCTCGTGGCAGGCGCCATCCTCGAGCACCGCAAGAATTACCGGCACCCGCTGCTGTTCGATATGGTGGGTGTCCAAGATCGCTTCGGACTCTCCGGCAAACCGTGGGAACTGATGCAGGAGTTCGGCCTCAGCGCCGAACACATCGCCGAGCGCGTCCTGCACCTCCGCGAGCGCTGGCTGAGCCGCGAGGAACAACCGAAAGCAGCGTGATAAGCGGCCGTCCGACGCGTTGAACGATAGCCCTCTCCCCTGGTGAGAGGGTGTGGGACAGGCACTCTTGCCTGTCTCTCAGGTCGGCGCATGACGTGCCTCCTCGCAGGCAAGAGTGCCTGCGCCACTTCATGAGCCTGAGCACGACGGGTGAGTGGTTACTTCCGCAGCTTGGTGCAGAATGGAACTCTGTGTATTAATGCCCTAAATTGCCACACGCCGACCGCCCTGGAAGGGCCTCAGGTAGATAGGGGTAGGGAGAAACGATTGAATTCGAATCCCCCTCCCTCCGAACCGGACAGGCGGATCTCCCGCATCCGGCTCTCCAGTCGGTGGTTTTACCTCGAAGAGGAATGATGAACGATC
>JBEKLY010000515.1:0-4072 GCA_050010015.1 Terriglobia bacterium | reverse complement strand
TCACAACCCTTTTCCTGCGATCGTCCGGCGCCGGTCCCGTCCAGAGCCAGTCCGATGAAGCGGCAGTCCTCGAAGGCTTTGTGGCGCTTGGCCTGATGAACGGCGGTGACCGCGGCTTGACGTGTCATCGCCGGGTCGAGTCGTTCCGTGAAGTAAGCCAGGGCATCATCCCCGAAGCGGCGGGATACTCCCAGGGCGCGGGCCCGCGAACCCACCAGGGCTTCAATGCCTGCAAAGGCGGCACGACGCAGTAGCGCCCCCATGAACAAAGCCCACAGCAGAGTGGCGGCCGGAATGCGCTCCGCCCTGCGGCCATCGCCGGGAGCCTGCAAGTAGGCCTTCAGACGCAGACACTTCGAGACATACTTGTTCAGGCGTCGTGGCGTCGGCCCCTTCACCGCTTGAGGCGCCTTTGCTGGCGAGCCAGCACCAGGAGTTGGGCGTTGGCGGCGAAGACTTCCCGCACCGCGTCTTGAAACTCCCGTCCCCCCTCCACCCGGCGGCGGACGTCCTCGACCCAGTCGCTGGGAATGTGCTGGACATGCTTCTTGCCCCGGACCATAAAGGTGAAGGACCAAACGGGATGTCCCTGCTTGTCCTGGGCACAGTGGCAGGTCGGCTTGCCGCAGCGCAGATGGGAGAGAGAAAGTGATCCGGGCAGCAGATCATCGGGGAGCTGAAAACGGCGCAGGAGTTCAAACTTGCGTTGGCGGAGTCGAGAGGCCTGGGGGCCTCGGGGCTCATCTTGTTTTTTCATCTTATGGTATAAATACCATAAGAAATGACGAAAAGCAAGCCCTTTTTGCGAATGCGAAAATAGGAAGGTTAAGGGAAAGTTCCACAACAACCAGGGAGAAGGCCAGACCATAAGCCTCGGCTGCCAGTTAGTCTATCTCTGATTCCGAAACTCTTGATGAAGTTGTGGTCTAACTCGTAGCGCTGGCCTTTAGGCCAGCATGTGCCGACCCTTCGCTGCGCTCAGGGCAGGCTCTAAAGGTCGGCGCTACATTCAAGACATGACACCGTCCGTGTGCGGGCCTGCGCAGGAGGCCTGGGCGCCTACCGGGGCCGCCCCTCGAGTTATTGTTTAGGCGTGCTGAAGTCCACCTTGGGAACCTCGCGCGCGGCGCCGGACGCTGCGAAGTAATCGTTGTTTCTTTGGAAGCCTGCCCACCCGGCAAAGATGTTGTGCGGGAACAGGCCGATGTAGGTGTTGTAATCCTGGATGGCCTCGTTATACCGCCGGCGCTCGACGGCAATACGGTTTTCACTTCCCGCCAGTTCGTCCTGGAGGGACAGAAAATTCTGGTTGGATTTGAGATTGGGATAGTTCTCGGCAATGGCCAGCAGCCTACCGATAGCGCCGTCCAACTGGCCATTGGCGGCGATTTTAGCTGCGGGTGTGCGGGCGTTCAGTAAACCGGCGCGGGCATTGGCGATATCTCCAAACACCTTCTGCTCCTGCTGGGCATAGCCTTTTACGGTGGCCACGAGGTTGGGAATCAGGTCCGCGCGCCGCTGGAGCACGACGTCCACCTGCGACCAGGTTTGCTTGATGGTTTCGTTCTTACGCACCATATCGTTTCGGCTGCTGACGTAGCTTCCTCCCACGATAAGGACGAGCAGCAACGGTATCCCTACGACGAGCAGTAGCACCTTCATGTTGTTCCTCCTGAAGCCAGCCGGCGGTCGACCTCTTCGGTGGCCTTGACGACCCCGTGCAGGTATTTATCGAACGTGGCTCGAACGTCCACCTCATTCCTGCGCTTTCGCCCTTCGCGAATGTCCAGCAGGGTACAAAAAGGAGAGGGATCGAATCCCAGTGCCGCCCCTGCGCGCTCAAGCGTCGCCCGCTTGGTGGTTGGCGGTTCCTCTCCCAGAGCCAGCAGAGCGTGCCGGAAGAGCGCCGCAAACGTGGAAATTGAGGAGAGCATCAGTTCCAGGGTTTTGCCGGAATCCCCCGCAAGCATGACGTAGTGCTGCCTCAAACGCAGGGTGTTGTTTCGAAATTCCCGTTCCACCTGCATCCGGTGCCGCTCCGTGGGGACGTCGAGCGGAGCAATAAGATCCTCGCCATAGAGAACACGGCGCGCCGCTTTGATGTCCAGCAATTCGATCGCGAAAATGTCCGCGGAATGGTGAAGCTCCTCGGGCGTAAAGAACAGCGGCGCCGGGTGCCCCTTCTTGGCCCACCAGGCGGACGCGGCGCCCAGTTTGCTGAGTTCTCTGCTGCTAAGGTCGCGCACAATACAGAGCACATTCAAATCCGAGTGGTCGGGGTGGAACTCGTCCGTGGCCGCGGAGCCGTAGAGTATTACGGAAAGAAGATTGCTCTCCGCCGCCTTCTTCAACTTGCTCACGAGCTCGGTCAGTTGCTCTTCTGTCTTCATGGTTCCAGTTTCCTGTCCCTCATACGTCTTAACGATCCCCTCGCCCCCTTGGGGGAGAGGGTGGCCCGCGACGGCGCATTCACCAGTCCGTCAGCCGACGGAGTCGGGTGAGGGGGTCCGGGTTCGCGATTTTAAAAGCAGCGAAGGATCTGCTTTTCTTCGCGCGCCGCGGAAAAACTTACCAGCTTCCGCTGGCCCCACCCCCGCCCGACGATCCTCCGCCAAAACCTCCGAAACCTCCGCCGCCGCCTCCGCCGCCAAAACCTCCGCCGCTCCAACCGCCCCCGCCTCCTCGCCCGGACCCTCCCGTCAAAATGGACAATAGAAATAGCGGGCCCAGGAAGCGGAGCAGGATGGGTCCCACGACGATCAGCACGACGATAAGAGCGAGAATTTGCCCCATTGTCAGGTGCACTTCCTGGCCCTTGCGCAGGCGCGTGTCGGGAGCGACGTGGGAAGCGTCCAAGCTGTCCAGGGAGACATGGCTGTCGTCCGCGATCACCAGTGCAATCTGGCTCACTATCTGCAGCAATGCGCCGCCGTAGTCGCCCTGGCGCAGTAGCGGAATCATATCCCGGCCGAAGCCACCCACTTTACCGTCAGGAAGAATTGGCTCGAGCCCATATCCGACCTCGGTCCGGCTCCTGTGGTCGCCCACCGCGAGCAGGACCATCACCCCGCGGTCGGTTCCTTTGGATCCGACGCCCCACTTTTGAAAAAGGTGATTGGCGAAGTCCTCCACCGAGTCGCCGTCCAGAGACTTGATCGTAACCACGGTGATCTGGACCTTGGCTTTTTGATCCACTTCCGTGCACAGCTGCGTGAGGCTTTGCGCCGTCGCCGGGTTGAGGACGCCGGCAAAGTCGTTAACGTATCCTTGAACGTTCAGCTTTTGCCACTGCTCGGCATGGGCCGGCACAACACTGATCAGGATGAGGAGTAGAAGGAGGCCGGAATGGGTTGTAACGAAAGTCAGCAAGCGCCGCATTACATCTATTCTACAAGAAACCGATGGCGCTTGCATCTGAGTCGCCACCCACCCAACGTAGCGCGGATCTTTATATCCTTCCCTGAGCGGCGAAGGGTCGGCGATGCCAGCATTTAGATGCTGCGAAGAAACCATCTTCGCCTGTCATTCCGAGGAGTTTCCATGGGCCTTTGGCCCACCCGAGCCAATGAAAATCAGCGTCGTCGTCCCCGCGAAAGCGGGGACCCATTGTGAGTCGGGAGAAAGATGGATTCCCGCTTTCGCGGGAATGACGTGACTTTCGCGGGAGCCGAGGGCGGTCCTGAGCGAAGCGAAGGAAGGATCTCTGTAGTTCACCGAAACTGCAACTGCTGGGATTCTTCGCTCCGCTCAGAATGACAAGGCGCAAGCGTTTTTCTGCAGCCAGTGAAGGTCGGCGCTACAAGCAAGACGAAACGCCGCTTGAAATTAGGGAACTTCGAGTTGGCGTTCGGTGTCAAAAACTAAGGTGAGGTACGGGATCAAGTCATGGAGTTCTTTCACGAGCCAAAAATCGACTGGATGGGGATAAAGTGGTACTTGATCGCCTTATCTCTCGCACTTGCCAGCGCCGGAATCATTTCCATGGTGGTCAAAGGGGGCCTTGCGTACGGGATCGACTTCCGGGGCGGAACCGCCATCGAAGTGCAATTCGCCAAGGCCCCGAACATCGACG
>JBEKLY010000514.1:0-4105 GCA_050010015.1 Terriglobia bacterium | reverse complement strand
TGAATGGCACAACCCACGAGAATGACGAACGCTGCGAGTAAAGAGACGCTCCTGTTCACAGGCTTAAGCAACTCGTAGATGAGAAGCGCCCAAGCGATATGGAACCCAACCCCGATGAGCGAGGATGAGAACCCCAGCCAGAATAACCGCTCGTGTCCCAGGATATTGGCCGCTGTAGCCGCGGCGTTGCCAGCCACAATAAGCCTGTCGAGAATGATCACCTCACCGTATGCTGCCGTCACGGCTTCGAGCAGTTGGAAGACACCGGCCATTCTGGCCTTGAGACGCGGCGACGATTCTGCGATCCGTTGCATCATTTCGTAGCCTCCAGGAGGGGCCGTCACATGAACGTGACCACCGCGAATATCCGCGCACCCATAAGGGCCGTGAGTGCTGCGAGTCCGCCCGCCGGGACCACCCTGGCTGTCATTTCTATTGCATTCGATTCGTCATGGGGGTCTTGTCCGGATCCCTCCCCATAAATCCATCCCTGCCTCGGATAAGTGTCTCTTGACGAGCTGCCCTGACAGCAATCCTTCGAGTAGCCTGCCCACTAGCGGGAACTGCTGGCGCTGCCAGCGCGGCCGTTGCTGTACCGGGACCAGGCGTGAGGATGCCGGGGCGTTTTGCCTAATCGGTCATCAAGGTGCGCCTTTGCTGCGCCGTTCGTACTGTTGGCCGCCGAGAATTCCTTTAGCCGGGATTTCCATTTTGGGCTCCCGACTGGCTGCCGCTATACCCACAGGCTTTTCATTTTCTAGGTTCCCGCAAGGCTTATAGCATTCTCGCGGAGTCGTTGTCTGTGTCGAATTGCACACTCTGGCAAGTGAATCCTCCAGAGACCGAATCTGCCGCTGGTTGCAGTCGATACCTCACTCGCTTCTCCGTTCCCTGGTAGCGCTGGGGCGATTTCCCGATTCCCCACAGCTCTCGTCTTATCTCTTATCGCGAATGCCCAACCCGGATACGAGGATTGGTGGCATTTTTACCGGCACCTGTGCAAAATTGGCCAGACAGGCCTCTTCGCCGCTTCTATCATGATGTTCAGGGATGGAGTAAGAAGAACTTCCTCTCACAATTGGCGCGTGGACATGGGAACCACGAGGGAACCCAGGAAAGAATCTAACAAAGCGACACTCGCCCGCGTCAAGAAAGAAATGGCGGTCGCGCATCGTCAAGTCTGCGAGAAAAGGGGAGTCAACGAGAGAAGATTCGCAGTCACTACGTCAGAACCGTTAGTCGACGCTGCTACTTCCTTGAAAGCTCGCGTTCGAAACGCCCTTCGACCCCTTCACGAGTGAGCTTAGTTTTGGCTTTGTTCAATAGGATCGAATAAACGACTTCACTGCCTTCGATCTGCGCGGTGATAAACGTGGCGTCCATCAGTTCGTCCTGATTGAATTTCACCCTTCTGCCGTCTGCAAGTGTCCTAATCCACTCATCGTTTGGCATTTTCGTTATCCCCCGAACCCCAAGTGTCGGAGACGCCCCCAAATTCTCGATGAAGGTTGCGGAGCAAGAACAGTCCGCTCCAATCATCCACAGACGCGACAACGCCAAGAGTGCTTAAGGCAGTATAAGCTATCCGTCCTGATCAACTCAATCTTCGGCAGTGGTTCAGTTTCCTGCGTGGGCGTGTGCAGCCATGTGGTTGACTTGCGAGTATGCCATCTGGGGCAGACACATCGGTAAATGCTGGGGCCGCCGCATGCCCGATCCCTACGATTGGGCGGCCCGCTTTGAAGAAGAGGCGAACCAGATGATGCTTGGCGGCGAATTCAAATCGCTCATTGACTATGAGGGACTCGGCCGGGACGCCGTGCTTTCCATCCCAACACCGGATCACTACCTGCCACTCCTCCACGTGCTTGCGACCCGGCAGCAGGGAGACGTCATCACTTTCCCGATCGAAGGCATGGATGGGGGGGCGACCTCGATGCTGGCCGTGAGGCTCGGTTCGTCCGATGTGGGGAACGGGAAATGAAAGTTGAGATATGCTGTCCTCGACAGTTATCTACAGCCATGGTACTCTGACTTGCAGTTTAAGCATGAAATAAGGTACCTACGGAGGAATCTTTGGATATCCAGGCTATCGTGAAAGAGTTGAAACGTGAACGTGACCGGCTGAACACAGCAATAGTAGCTTTAGAAGGAGCAGACTTACCCCTAACTCCCCCGAAAGCATCCCCAGTTGCCGATGTTCCTGCCCCACCAGCCAAGAAGCGTCGCCGCCTCACCCCGGAGGGCAGAAAGCGTATTTCGGATATGATGAAGAAGCGGTGGGCCGAGAGAAGAAAGAAGGCCTCCCGAGGCGCCAAATAAGCTGGCATCACCTTCACTCATCGCTCAAGTAATTGCGCTGGTCTTTTCTGCAACGAAACACGCCCTGTACAGGTGACTCAGTTTAGTCCGGCGGAACGCCGTATTTGGGAGATGGATCAAGAAGACTCCATTTCTCTCTGGCGGGGAGCGATTTAACGCACTGCCCTCACCTACGAGGATCTGGTGATATGGCGCAGGAAGTGAACATGAAACTTCTACCACCCAAACCTGCACTCAAGGCACTGTGCGCAGCGGTGCTTTTGATCGGCCGACGCCGTCCGCCGAACCAATGGCTGTGCTTGTTTGCTGGGGTCCTCGTGCTTTTATGCAGTTGCGCTTCGAAGCCGCGAAGTGAAAGCCGTCCTTTGGACCGGGTGCTGGAACCGCTTCCTCACGAGCGCTACACCGACGACCTCGGTCGATTTTTGGCGGGACTGCCCGCGCGTCCCGACAGTTCGCTAGCCGGCCTTCAGGACGAAGCGGCTTGGACAAGACACCGGCGCGAATTGGACCGCGCCTGGAGCAACGTCGAAGCTGAGCGTATTCCAGCGATGCGAGCCTTCCAGAAAGCCGAGCTTGATAGTAAACCGGCCGCAACGGCTCGCGTGTTTTACCCATTCAGCGGTCCCGACGTACTCACTGTTACTGCTTTCTTTCCGCAAAGTCCAGCCTATATCATGGTCGGGCTGGAGCCCGCAGGGACACTGTCAAGCCCCGAACAACTCGAGAGGAAAAACCTCGAGAGATACCTTGCGGCAACGAGATCTGCACTGGCCTCGGAACTAGGCAGGAGTTTTTTCATTACCCGTCAGATGGATCGCGAATTTCGCGGACAAGTGACGGACGGCCTCTGCTTACCAATTTTGGAGCTGCTCGTACGATCGCACCATACGGTGCTGGGGTTTCGCTACGTGAGGCTTGATGACAACGGGGAGATCGTCGAACGGCGTGCCGACTATCATGCGCCGGGTAACATCGGGAACAAAGGCGTGGAGATGGAGTTCCTCAGCGACGAGGACCGCTCGGTTCACAAACTCTTCTATTTCTCAGTGAATTTAGCAAACAATCGCTTGCAGTCGAATCCGCCGTTCCTGACTTTCCTCTCCACTCTACAGGAGTCCGCCACATTTCTGAAGGCGACCTCGTACATGCTCCATAAGCCGGAATTCTCGATCATACGCGGGCATATTCTCTCAGAAAGCGCCGCAGTTCTGCAGGATGACTCGGGAGTTCCCTATCACTTCTACCTTTCGCCGGTTTGGCGGGTGCAGTTGTATGGGATGTATGTTCGACCCTACGGGAGCTTCCGCTGGCTGCAACAGCCTGACCTGAGAAACGCTTATCTTGCGCAGGCGCCCCGACCGCTCCCCTTCCAGATCGGTTACGGGTTCAAAGCTATTCCCTCCAATCTTCTCTTCGCTATCAGGACGAACTAAGAAGGATGCGGCTTGCGGACGCGGTGGTCGGTCTTGACCTCGGTGATTCCCGCCACGCTGAACAATGACTCAAAACGGTGTTCCCACTTGCGCGTATCGCTGTATAGTTTTGCGGACTTCGACCGGAACGGCAGCTCAGGGCCAACGCTGTCCCGCTCCAGGGGAAAACGAACGGGGCTTGGCGCTTATCCTACGGTTTTTGCCGGAGCCCTGACCCTCATAAACCGTACGCGTCCGGTGAACCCATCTTTCGCGGTTTAATTTCAGGACCGATACTTCTCCATAGCTGAATGCAAAGATCGCATGTGCGAATGGCACATGGGAAGTAGAGGTGCGGTATGGGCGGC
>JBEKLY010000513.1:0-4119 GCA_050010015.1 Terriglobia bacterium | reverse complement strand
CGCCATTCGCGCCGCAATTGCATGCACTCTGCGGGCAGGATGCCCGCGCTCCCGGGTACTTTATGGTTTCTGGGCGCCCGTCAGCCGACGGGCATGAGCGACTGCCATGAAAAAGACTCCCCTCCTCAGCGGGAGGAGGGGCCAGGGGTGGTGGGTAGTTACCGCCTGGCAACCACCCCTGATCCCTCCTTGCCAAGGCGGGGAATCACTTTCACGACGATTGGCGAGCCGAAGGATAACGAAGTCTTCGCTGGGGATGAGCGGGCGTAATCTTGCGTTTTACTGACGCTTCGGGAATCGCCCCGGTCACGACACGGGAACGAAAACCCGGAATGTCGTGCCCCGGTGGAGTTCACTGGTGAACTCGATGAAGCCGTTGTGGAGCTGAAGGATTCTGAAAGCCATGGCGAGTCCGATTCCGGTGCCGCCGGGCTTGGTGGTATAGAAGAGCGAGAAGATTTTCTGACGGGCTTCCTGCGGGATACCCTCGCCCTCATCGGAAACCTCGAGGCTCAGATAACGACCATCGAGATGCGGTTTGACCTTGAGTTCTCCTCCGGAGGGCATAGCCTGGCAGCCGTTTAGAACCAGGTTCAGGAGCGCTTGTTTCATAAGGTCCCGGTCGATGCTAGCCTCCGGAAGCGTTCCCTGGTGCTCAAAGACCAAGCGCACGTTGTTTTTCCGGGCCAGAGGCTCGGCCAGCAAAAAGACATCGCGCACCAGTTTTTCCACATCGGTGGGCGTGGGCCGAAGCTCGACCGGCCGGGTGAAATCGAGGAAGGTCTTAACCACTCGATCGAGCCGGTGGATCTCGTTCGAGAGTATTGCCAGGTGCGGGCCGACCTGATCGCCCTGATCCTTCAATTTGGATTTCAGCAGCTCGACCTGAAGGACCATGGCATTGAGCGGATTCTTCACTTCGTGGGCGACTCCGGAAGTGAGCCGGCCAAGGGCCGCCAGCTTCGCCGTCACATCAATCTGGTCCTCAATCTGAGCGCGCGTGCTGGCGTCCCGCAAGGTAACCAGGCATCCCATCGGTTCGCCCTGTTCGACGATGAAGCGGACGCTTACCGCCAGGCGCACTGGCGGCTCGCCTCCCAGGTCCAAGGTTCGCCAAGCCGTCGACTGGCGAGAGGCGAAGGCCTGCCGCAAGAGGTCATGAAGAGGATGGTCGGCGGTGAATATCTCTTGCGCCTGGCGATGAAGAATAGTTTCCGCCCTGCAACCGAGCAGACGCGCGGCAGCGGGTGTGGCCAGAACCAGGCGATCCTGCCGCTCAAAGAGCAGCAGGCCGTCGCTCAGCTTGGAAAAGAGCTGGTCAAGATTTTCCTTCAATTCCACAAAGGCTGCCTTTTCGCCGCGCATCTGCTCGCCCAGGAGGTTCAGTTTTGAGGAAAGCACGCCCCACTCGTCGCTGCGCTTCAGGCGCACCGACTCGGAATACTGGCCGCGCGCCAGGAGGTCAACGCTTCTGGAAATGGTCTGCAAGGGACGCAGAACGATGTAGGAAAGGAGAATGGAAGAAAGAGTCGTTAAGAGGATGACGGCAATCGAGAGGTTGCGGGCCGCGCTCAATTCCGGACTCATTTCGTTGCTGACGAAGAGCGTGCCAACTCCCACCCGCACGTCGCACGGGAAATTTTCACCAATCTCCAGCGAGAGCACAACTTCGTATACCTTGGAAGGTCCATAAATCACCTTGAGCTGCGTCAGCAATCCGGCATGAAGCAACTCGTCAAAACGGGGTGCTTTGGCTAACACGTGCCCGTTCGTTTCCGGGGTGGTGTTGACCAGGATTTGCCCTCCGGAGTCCGTGATCGCAGCGTAATAGATGGATGGCGAATAACCGACTGCCGATTCCAGCAGCGAGGTAAGCCCTGGGTCCTTCGCAAGGTGGCCCTGCACGAAACTCCGCAGGGCCTCGAGATCTTCCGGGTTCGAGCCCCGCGGCATTCGCGCCTGCGACAGGACTCTGCTGGCCTGATGGTAGATCTCACTGGCCAGCCATTCGCCCCTACTTTGAACCTCTACGAGAGCCTGCCGCGTCAAGTGGGAGAGGTAAAGCGCCGAGATGCCCAGGACCATGAACAGGACCAGCAGGGTGGTGAGGGCGGTAAGCTTAATCTTCAGACTGAGCCCCATATTCCTTCAGCTTGTTATGGAGAGTTTTCAGGCTGATGCCGAGCAGTTCGGCAGCCCGCGTCTTATTATTCTGGGTGGATTCAAGGGTTTCAAAAATAAGGCGGCGTTCAGCCTCGGCAACCGTCATGCCGGGACGGAGCCGGAGTTGATCTTCGGTTTCGGCAATCCCGGCTCGGCCGAAGCCGCGGGGTAGATGGTGGACAGTCAAGTGATCGCCGGTACAAGTCACCAGCATCCGTTCCAGAGCGTTGCGCAGCTCGCGCACATTTCCGGGCCAGTTGTAATGGTGGAAAGCCTGAAGCACTTCGCTGTCCACGCCCTTCACCGCGCGGTCGTGCTTGCGGTTCAGGTCGTCAAGCAATGCCGTCGTCAACTCCTCCAGGTCCTCCAGGTGGGAGCGCAACGGGGGCAAAACGATATTGACCACATTCAGGCGGAAGTAAAGGTCACTCCGCAATTGACCTTTGGCGACCGCTTCTTCCGGAACTTTGTTGGTAGCGGCAAGGACCCGCACATCAACGGAGATTTCCGATTTGCTGCCCAGGCGGCGCACCTTCGAGTCTTCCAGGACACGCAGCAGCTTGGCCTGCGTGCCGGAAGGCATTTCGCCGATCTCGTCGAGCAGCAGCGTCCCGCCGTCGGCCAACTCAAAACAACCGATCCGGCGCTCGAGGGCTCCGGTGAAGGCGCCCTTTTCGTGGCCGAAAACTTCGCTCTCCATCAGAGTCTCGGGGATGGCAGCGCAGTTGACAGCCACAAAGGGCTGGGACCGGCGGGGGCTCAAGTCGTGTATCGTCCGGGCCACCAGTTCTTTTCCCGTGCCGCTCTCGCCGGTGATCAACACCGAAGCACGCGAAGGCGCCACCTGGGAGATCAGCGTCGTCACTTCCTGTATCTTCTTGGATCGCCCCACGATGTTCCCGAGGAAGCCCAGGTCGCGCAGCCTGCGGTGTGCGGCCTCGAGCTGCCGCTCGCTCTCGTGCCGTTCCAGGCAATTGCGCAGCTCCACTTCCAGCCGCTTGGTGTCCAACGGCTTCTCGAGAAAATTGAAGGCCCCCAGCTTCGTGGCCTCTACCGCTTCCTCGATGGTTCCTTGGCCCGTCAACATGATGAAGTTCAAAGCCGGGTGGACTTCATGGACCTGCCTCAACAGCTCCATGCCGGTTACGCGCGGCATGCGAAGATCCGAAATCACCACCGCAGGGTTGAACGATGCGACTTTCTCGAGGGCTTCGGAACCGTCCTCGGCGGTTTCGGTTTCGTAGCCCCACAGAGAGAGCAGATCGGCGAGCCCCTGACGTTCGTGGGCGTCGTCTTCGACTATCAGTATTTTGGCATTCTTGACCACAGTAGTAGGATTATCCTCTCAGCACTATAATACAACGAATTCTCCCTCATCCATTTCAGCAATACCCATCCGGGCTGCGTTGCGGGGGCCGGACGGTGGTGTCCGAACGTTCTGCCTTTTGACTATTCGGTTTCCGGTTAGTATATTAGCCCGTTGCGTTCGAGGATTGAGGAAAAGATGGGAATTCAGCAAATTGAAGCGCGCGTTGACCGCGCCGGGTATCAAGGCGACTTCGCGGGGATGTGCGGCGCATCGCCGCGCATGCAGAAGATCTACCACACCGTCGCTAAACTCGCCCAGACTCGGGATCCCGTCCTGGTCCTCGGGGAAAGCGGTACCGGAAAAGAACTTGTGGCGCGCGCCCTTCATGCCCAGGGCCCCTGGTCGGATCGGCCGTTTGTGCCGATCGACTGCGGCGCGCTGTCCCCCACACTGATTGAGAGCGAAATGTTCGGGCATGTGCGCGGGGCGTTCACCGGCGCGACTGATAGCCGGCAAGGCCTGCTGGCCGCGGCGGGCGAAGGGACGGTGTTTCTGGACGAGATCGTGGAGCTTCCTATCGAACTTCAGCCGAAACTCCTGCGCGTCCTCCAAGAGCGTGAAATCAGGCCCCTGGGAAGTAACCAGCG
>JBEKLY010000512.1:0-4137 GCA_050010015.1 Terriglobia bacterium | reverse complement strand
GGTCCCACGGCTCACGCCGTGGGCTACTCCCTGTCGGCCCTCCGGGCCTGAATTTAGTGGCGAACGAGACCCAAATTGCCACCACTTGACCAGTTGAGGCGTTAAGTGAACGCTTATGGGGGGAAGCCCTGTGCTTCCGCATATCGTCAAACCCTGAAATCGCAGAGCTTCGCTCTGCGCCAGCCAGTGGCTTTCAGGCCGAAGGCTCGAACGCCTTTCCACCCTTCACGGTCGCGACAGCCTCAAGCTTTTGGCGTCCCGTGCGGGTCTTGCCGGCAGAGTCGGTGAAGGTGAACTCTCCGTCTTTCAACTCCAGCACGCTCACATCCGCCTCGGCGCCCGGCTTGAGAGTTCCGATTTCAGCGCCGAAATTAAAGACCCGCGAAGCGTTGACGGTGGCGCTTGCGGCCGATTTCGCTCGAAGAGGAGAAGTAGCAATCACCGGGGACCAGGATTCCCGGAGCGGTTCACCGCCACCACGGCGTACGGCGCCTTCCGGTGGTGGTCCGGGCCGGAATCAATGTACTCCGTGATTGCGGTGGACCCGATGCGCACACCGTTGTGATAGATCCGGTAGTAACAGATGTCCGGTTCGGCGCTGGCCGTCCACCGCAACCGGTTGGCGCTGGCTGTCGCTCCGCTTATGCGCGTGTCCTGAATTGCTTTGACCTCGAGACCCTTGACCGCGGCGGGAGTGTTGTCATCATACGCCGTGGTGTAAACGGCGAGCGTTCCCGCCTCGATCGCATCCGTCAGCTTGCCCTCGCTGGGTGTCACCTTACCTTCCGGTTCCTGCAGATCGCCGTCGTCCGTCGTCGGGATGTGGCTCGGGTCGTACAAGTATTTGCGAAACGGCCTCGAATCCTGCAAGTCGCCAAGGCGGATGGAAATGCGCGCTGCCTGCGTCTGGCGATTGAGAACCGCGATCGACCATGTTTTCCCCTCATCATGTTGCAGTGCCGCCACCCGAACCAGGTCCTCTTCGCTTTCCACCTGATAGACCGTGCCGGGCCCGCGAAAGAACTTAGTCAGCAAGCCATACGAATAATAAGGAGCGCGCGTCAGTGCGCCGTTAGTGAGCCACTTGAACACTCCCCAATGGTTGATGCTGTGCTCTTCGGGGCGGTCGGGATAATCGTTGAAGGTCCAGTAGCCCATGGAATAGACCCCGGCGTTGATGGCGGCCATGGCGGCTTCAGCAAGCTGCAAGCCGGCCATCCCCTCGAGCGGCGTATCGAAATACTTACAGGCGTCCCAGCGAATGCCATACTTCAAATCGAAGTATTGAGCAGGCCCGAATTCACCCAGAATGAAATCCTTGCCTCGGCCTTTGGCAAGGCCCACGGCCCACTGACAGCGTCCGAGAAACCATTTGTAGAACCCCAGGTTGTCCGGAGCTTGCTCGTTGATATAGTGGTGCCCGCCGTATACACCCGTGATGTCGTCCATGTTCTTGCTGGCCCAATCGATGGTGCCCCAGTATTCGACCGGCGAAGCGTCAGTCGCCAGAAGTTTAATACCCAATGAGCGGCGTTTGATTTCCTCGGCGATGGCGGCATGATAGGCGCGGTAGCGAGCGAGATCGGTGTGCATGTCTGCCCATTCGATGAGCGAAAGCTCGTTGGTGCAGCAGTACCATTTGAGGTTGGTGGCGCCCGCGTTCTGCAAATACTCGAGATCGTCCGCCACCGCCGAGGCGTAGGATCGTAAATCCTCGTTGCTGTTGGTTTCCTTTAGATCGCCCGTGGTGAGGTAGATTTCCGTTCCGGCGCCTTCTTTCATCATAACCATCTGCCGCGCCAGTGCATCCAGAACCTTGGCGTCGCGCGTCCCCGGATGATCCGGAAGCCAAGTGTGAAAGATGCGCGCGAAACGCGGATTCAACTCGCGCCAGCGCTTGGCCAAGACCTGGTCCTCAAAATCCTGGGTGGCGTCAGCCAGTAACATCTGGGCGTGGAAACCCACGCCTCCAAAGCCCGTGCGCACGGGGGTCGGCGTGATGGAAAACTCCGAAACAGCCGGGGTCTGGATCGCAGGCGCCGAGGGGTTGGAAGAGTCCGCTTTCGATTCTACGCAGGCCCCCTTAGACAAAAGACCCAGCCCAGTTGCGCCCGCGAGCCCCCGACGAATGAAACCGCGACGAGTTGTTGAATTCATAGGATCGAATCTCCTCGTTTTATGAGTAGTCAGCCCTCTCCCTGGGGAGAGGGTGTCCCGCTGCCGGCGATTTCATAAGCCGGAGCGGGACGGGTGAGGGGTTGGTTTGCTAGCGTGTCGAAGTCATCGCCGATCGCTCGATTCGTTCCAATTCGGCTTGCTGATGCGAATCGAGGTAACGCTTGGGCTCCTGTGCGAGGATGTCTCGAACCCGCTGCTCCGCCGACTCCTCAAAAGTATGCGAGCCTTTTGCTTCCCAGTCGCCGCGCCGCGCGCGCACGGCCAATTGCGCCCGGCTAAGGACCGTGCGAAAGTGCTTCAGCGTGTGAGGCGAATTCAGAAAATCCCCGGACTTGCCCGCTTCTCGAATGTCGTCGAGCGCCAGCGCCTCATCATCAACGGGGAATCCCTTCTGGAATCGCAGGAAATAGCCTGCAATCTCGTTGTCGGTCACGAGCGACTCGCACGACATGGCCAAGGTGGATTCCAGGTTGCCGGCGCCCCAGATGAAGTTGACGCCCGCGGCCGCGTGGGCGAGTCCGCCGATCATCTTCTCGAAGGCCGCTTGCGAGTCGGCGCAAAGGGATTCGGTAGACATCCACGCCGCGCAAGGCAGTCCGTGGAACCGCGCCATGTCCGCTCCCGCCGCTTGCAGGAGGGCATTCTCCGGTGCGCCCGTCAGCGCAAGGCCCGCCGACATCTCGAAAACATGCGCAAACCCCACGTTGTAAAAGCAAGGCCTGCCCGGCTCGAGCAACTGATTAATGACCAGCCCGCTCAGGGTGTCGGCGTCGCCAATCGCGAGGCAACCGGCGAGAGTCACAGGCGCGGTGGCTCCTGCCAGAGGTTCGGAGTTGATCATGGCAGGCACACCCAACCCGGCCGTCTCCTTGAAGACACCCAGCGCCAAGGCCGTCCAGTGCAGGGGGCTAATAATGCTGAAACCCGTGCTGACGATCGGGCGCTCGCGCAGGGTTGTTCCGTCCAGGAGCACCTTGGCCATCTCCATCACCGTGCGCGCGCCCGCGGGAGTGTATATGCACGGCCGCAGGTGCTTGCCCGTCGATTCCGCCATGATGCGAAAGCCCACGAAATCGCGGCTGGTGGGCGGATAATCGGCCAGGGAAGTTCCCACCATGCCGTGAATGTTCGGGCAGGCATCGGCTACCCGCGCCAGTTCAACCAAATCGGAGGCCCGCAAATCGCTCCGCACACGGCCGCGCGTGATGTACAGCGCGTTGCCGGTGAGAACGAGCGTCCCGCCATCCGGACCCAGTTGCCAGAGGTGGCCATTGCGGTCGGCAATCTTCACCTGGCGCGGCGCCTGCCGAAGCGCCCATTCAACGAGACTGGCTGGAATCCGGACACGCTTCTCGGTGTCGACTGTCGCGCCAGCCTCTTGCATCAGGCGGATAACTTCCGGATCGTCGACTCGAACTCCCAGGTCACCAAGGACGTCGAGAGCCGCTGCATGGATTCGTTTGCAGTCTGCGGGTGTCAATAGCAATGGTCAATTCCTTCCCGAATTAACGTGGATTCTGCGCCTTCGAATTTCGAGGGGGTGATTTTACATCGGCAGGCCGTGGATGGGAAGGCGCAATCTGGCCGTCCCGGAGGCGCGCACCCATATTGTTGGCCTTTTGGGGAAAAGCGGCCGAAGCAGCTTATTGCTCCGGCGGCTGGCGTCATGAGTCAGAAGTTCGTTGAAGAACTGAGCCCGTCAGCCGACGGGCGGCAGCCAGTAGCCCACGGCGCAAGCCGTGGGTAGCGGGACCCAACCCTCACCCCCGTCCCCTCCCCCGCCCAGCGGGAGAGGGGTGCCGAAGGCGGGGTGAGGGCCGTCTAACCCAGGGCTTACGCCCTGGGCTAGTGCGCCTGAGAGCGCACACGATCAGTGAGGTGGAAGTCCTCACCGAGCTAACGTAACTCGTAATCAGCCTGCAACTGCGTCGTGGTGACACGGGGTGGGGAGCAGCAGGA
>JBEKLY010000511.1:0-4148 GCA_050010015.1 Terriglobia bacterium | reverse complement strand
AGTACTTTATGCTACTGCCCTCGGCCAACGCTATCGGCACCCCCTATGATGACATCCACTGGTCGGCAGTTTTGAAATCGGTCAGCGGATTTGAGATGTACCGCAAGAAGCACGGACGAATTGCCCCCCGCAACATCGTGGATTTCCTGGTGCTTGACCGTGAGTTCCCCCGTGCCATCCGCCACTGCCTGCGCGGGGCCGATGAATCTCTGCACGCTATTACCGGCACGCCCGTGGGATCGTGCGAGTACCCCTCGGAGCGCTCCCTGGCCCCCCTTCGCGCTGAGCTTGATTACACTTCCGTGGATAATATTTTCAGTCAGGGCCTTCACGAGTACCTGGATGCTTTGCAAGCGCGGATGAACGCCATCGACGACAACTTGGCCCGCGAATTCTTTGCTGTGACTCCCATCACTGAGCCCGTCATAGCAGGAGGCGATTCCTAATGGGCATCCGGGTAGGGCTCTATCACAAGACGACCTATGAATATGATCGCCTGGTAACCCTTTCTCCGCAAATTGTCCGTCTTCGGCCCGCTCCGCACACACGCACTCCGGTCATCAGCTTTTCACTGCGCATCGAACCCAAGGATCACTTCATCAATTGGCAGCAGGATCCGCAGGGGAATTTCCTGGCGCGGCTGGTTTTCCCCGACCAAACTCGTCGTTTTTCTCTGGAAGTGGACTTGGTGGTTGAAATGACGGTCATCAACCCGTTTGATTTCTTCCTCGAACCCCTTGCGGAGAAGTTTCCTTTCCGTTACGAAACCTGGGAGCAGCGCGAACTGGAACCGTTCCTGAAAGCGTCGCCCGCAGGGCCGCGTCTCCAAGCGCTGCTGGCAACTATCGACCGGAGCCCAACCGCTACGGCGGATTTCCTCGTGAACCTCAATCAACGGTTGCAGCGGGAAATCCGCTATCTGATTCGGACTGAGCCGGGCGTACAATCTCCGGAAGAAACCCTCGAACGCGCTAGCGGCTCCTGCCGCGATTCCGGCTGGCTGCTGGTTGAGACACTTCGCCACCTGGGGCTGGCGGCGCGATTTGTTTCCGGCTACCTGATTCAGCTCAAACCCGACGTGAAACCGCTGGAGGGTCCTGCCGGCGCGCCAGAGGATTTCACCGACCTGCACGCGTGGGCCGAAGTTTACCTGCCCGGCGCGGGATGGGTCGGGCTTGACCCCACTTCCGGCTTGTTTGCAGGGGAGGGGCACATCCCTCTGGCGGCAACTCCCGAACCCCGCTCCGCGGCGCCAGTTTCCGGGTTGGTCAGCCCCAACCAGGTGGAATTTCACCACGAAATGCGGGTCAGACGCATCCTTGAACCCGCCCGAGTCACCAAGCCCTACTCTGAGGAACAGTGGCAGCGGCTTTACGAACTCGGAGAGCGCATTGACGAGGAACTGGCCGCGAGTGACGTCCGCCTGACGATGGGTGGAGAGCCCACTTTTGTTTCGATCGATGACATGGACGGGGAGGAGTGGAACACGGCCGCACTGGGACCCGCCAAACAGCGTAGGGCCAGCGAACTCTTACTCCGGTTGCGGCAGGAGTTTGGCGAGGGAGGTCTTCTTCACTATGGGCAGGGCAAATGGTATCCCGGCGAGCCGTTGCCCCGATGGGCTTTTTCCTGCTATTGGCGAACCGACGGCATCCCCCTTTGGGACGACCCTCGCTGGCTTGCTGAGAGCGACCGCGACTACGGCTTCGGTGTCAACGCGGCTCGCCGGTTTGCGGAGGAGTTGGCCCGAAGGCTGGAAATCGGGCCCGACTACGTCATCAGCGCTTACGAGGACCCGCTTGTCTATCTCTTGAAAGAGCGCAAGCTTCCGGCAAATGTGGACCTGCTGGACAATAAACTAGACGATCCCCTGGAGCGCGAGAAGCTCCGCCATGTGTTTGAGCGGGGTCTTGGCCAACCCGTGGGTTACGTGCTGCCCCTCAAGTGGGCGGAGGGGAAGATTGGCCCCGGGTGGCAGAGTTGTGTGTGGACGCTGCGTTCACGGCACCTTTTCTTGATCCCCGGTGATTCGCCGGCGGGCCTCCGTCTGCCTCTTGAAACACTGGTCTGGGAGCCTCCCGAGCAAAAGCAAAAGGTTTTGGAGGTTGATCCTACCGCTCCCACAGGTCCTCTGCCCGTTCCCGTCCGGCGGGTGAAGATGGCCCGGCAACCCGAGGAGTCTGTGGAGCAACAGCGAGCGCCTGAGCCGCCCCCACCCTCCGCCCCAGCGCAACCGGATCCCGTCGTGCGCACGGCGCTGACGGTGGAACCGCGCGAGGGCAGGCTGTGGGTTTTTATTCAGCCGGTGGATTCCGCCGCAGACTACGTCGAGCTGCTCGCCGCCATTGAGGACACCGCTGCGAAACTCGAGATGCCGGTTTTGATTGAAGGCTATTCGCCGCCTCGCGACCCCCGCCTGCGACAGATCAAACTCACTCCCGACCCCGGCGTGCTCGAGGTCAACATTCATCCCGCGGCCAGTTGGCGCGAGTTGGTTGAAAACACCAACACCCTTTACGAACAGGCGCGGTTGAGCCGTCTGGGGACGGAGAAGTTCATGCTCGACGGCCGTCATACCGGCACCGGTGGCGGGAACCACCTGGTGTTGGGTGGGCCCACGGCTACGGACAGCCCCTTATTGCGGCGTCCCGACCTCCTGAAGAGTTTCGTGGGGTACTGGCTCAATCATCCCGCCCTCTCGTACCTATTCTCAGGTGTTTTCATTGGCCCCACCAGCCAAGCTCCGCGCGTGGATGAAACCCGCACCGACGCCCTGTACGAACTGGAGATTGCCTTCAGTCTCCTGCGCGGCAGCGAGGCGGGCACGTGCCCGCCTTGGACGGTAGACCGGATCTTCCGCGACCTTCTGGTGGACGTGACTGGCAACACGCACCGCTCGGAGTTCTGCATCGACAAGCTCTATTCTCCCGATACCGCCACGGGACGGCTGGGTTTGCTGGAACTCCGCTCCTTTGAAATGCCACCGCATGCGCGCATGAGCTTGGCGCAACAATTGTTGGTGCGCGCGCTGGTGGCTTGGTTCTGGCGCCAGCCGTACGAGGAGAAACCTATCCGCTGGGGCACGCGCTTGCATGATAGCTTTCTTCTCCCTTACTTCGTC
Source organism: Terriglobia bacterium (assembly GCA_050010015.1). Lineage (GTDB taxonomy): Bacteria > Acidobacteriota > Terriglobia > UBA7540 > UBA7540 > CAVROP01. The sequence goes on along the minus strand of JBEKLY010000511.1, from coordinate 1,027 downwards.
CAGCAGGATTTTAACTACGTCCTGAACGACTTGCGCCGTGCCGGTTACCCCTTGGACACCGCGTGGTTTGCTCCGCATTGGGAGTTTCGTTTTCCGGCTTGTGGCCAGGTGTCTTACGAGGGCGTCGATATCGAACTCCGCCAGGCCATCGAGCCCTGGAACGTGTTGGGAGAGGAACCCGGCGCAGGCGGCACAGCGCGGCACGTCGATTCCTCTCTGGAGCGCATCCAGGTGCGCGCGCAGGGCTTGGTGAGCGAGCGGTTTGCCCTCGCCTGCAATGGCCGGCGATTGCCTCTCCAGTCCACGGGCACGCACGGCGACTTGGTGTGTGGCGTGCGTTTTCGCGCCTGGCAGCCGCCGCATTGCTTGCATCCGACCATCCCCGTGCATACCCCTTTGATCGTCGAGTTGATTGACATCGGCGCCAAGCGGTCGATCGGTGGATGCACTTACTATGTGGCGCATCCGGGCGGGCGCAACTACGAGACTTTTCCCGTAAACTCGAACGAGGCCGAGGCCCGCAGGAGGGCCCGTTTTTACCCCTTCGGTCACACGCCGGATCTCAAGGCCGTACCAGCGCCCGAGGAGAATCCGGAGTTTCCGGCGACGCTGGATTTGCGCCGAAAGACGTAGCACCGACCTCCTGCCCGTGCCGGCCATGCCCAAGGTGGCCGAGCTAAGACGCTGCGTGGTGAACGCCTTCTGACAGGAGTAGTCAGCAACCGCTAGCCCATTCTCCAGTGGGAATGACCGTCATTGCCATGGGCCCTCTCGCTCAGGACTTTCCTCCGTCACGCTCACCGTGACGTCCATGCCTAGGAAGGAGTTGGCAGAGCCCTCGAAGGTGCCCGATAACGGCAGAACCTGGTCATGGGACCAGGCGACGGCGACACGAATCAGGTTGTGATTGCCCACGATACTATGGGTCGGATCGAAATCAATCCAGCCCGCGCCCGGCAAGTAAGTCTGCATCCACGCATGTGTTGCACCGCCACCCGTGACGCTCGTATTGTTGCCAGGAACGAAG
>JBEKLY010000510.1:0-6581 GCA_050010015.1 Terriglobia bacterium | reverse complement strand
CTCGGTAGGCGAGGCGTCCGCGCGACACACAAGCCACTGCCCAAGAGCATCGAAAGAGGCTTGTAAGCAGGGTAGAACAGGCACTCCCGGATTAAGGGTTTGTCTAAGGTGGCTGATCCCGCAGGGCGGGACCTGACGGCGCGCGGTGCTGAAACTCGGGCGAGTGGGGACAACCAGTTCGACAGAGGCTCAAGGTTCGGGCCTTGCGGTCAGCCCTCGGCATTAGCCCCTTCTCCGTCTTCCGGGGAGGGGGTAGTATCCCTCCCTGGATTCACGTCTCACCTCCGGAAAGGTATATGCGAAACAGAATTGACAAGCCTTGGAATGAAGGCTCGCACGCGCGGTGGTGTTAGAAACGGGTCTCGGTGGGTCATCCCATTCTGCATCATTCCCGATCACACCTCCCATAACCATAGCCCTTCGATTCCAGAGAACAGCAACAAGCCTACGCTGCAGCTTGCCGAAAGGCCTGCGCCGCGAGTAAGCGTCTGCGCACGTGGCCACACATAAGCGTTAGACCTAATGGCCTCAACGGACGGCCGTGCAGGCCTGAATGACCGCTAGTACAGGCCTGGAGGGCCGACAGAGAGTAGCCCACGGCGCAAGCCGTGGGATCGAGGAGCAACCGTCGGTTAACTTAGCCCCGGAGGGGCGGCAGAAGCTCCCGCCGGATGTCTGTCGCCCCATCCGGGGCTGTGAATATTAACGTCGTATGGGGTCCCACGGCTCGCGCCGTGGGCTATTCTCCGCCGCCGCTCCGCGGCTCTAGAAGTTCCGACGCCTTAGGTTAAGCCCCATGGGGCGGCCGCTAGGGCCGCCCACGTCGCCGCAGCGGCGATGCCACTAAAGGAGAAGTGGAATGGCGAAGGAGTTCACCGCACAACCGGTTGATGATAGGGTGAGCGCAACCTTGCCGGTCATGGACGGCAAAGCCCCGCTCCGACGTGGGGATGCGTCCATGAATCTTCTTTCCAAGGCTTATTACCGGTACAAGAAAATCCTGAAGGTCATCCGGCTGTTCCTCATCATTGCCGGCCCGGGCATCATCGTCATGGTTGCCGACAACGACGCCGGGGGCATAACAACCTACACCGCCACGGGCGCGAAGTACGGTTTCCATCTCATCTGGTTTCTGATCCTGCTGGGGCCGGTCGCCTACTTTGTGCAGGAGATGACGGTGCGGCTCGGCGCGGTCACCAAACGCGGCCATGCGGAGGCGATCTTTCACGCCTTCGGGTCTTTCTGGGGATGGTTTTCCCTGATGGACCTTGTCCTCTTGAACTGGCTCACCATGATTACGGAGTTTATCGGTATGACAGCGGCACTCAGCATCTTCGGAGTGCCGCGAATCCTAACGGTGCTCCTGGCGGCAACTTTGATGGGGACAATGGTGATTCAAGGGCGGTACTGGACGTGGGAAAAGGCGGCGATGATCTTTTGCGTGCTCAATCTCATCTATATCCCCGCCGCCTTCATGATCAATCCTCCCGTCAGGCAAGTTCTGCAAGGTTGTCTGATTCCGCAGCTTCCGCCGGGAGGCTTCACGAACGAACTATTTTTCTTCCTGATGGCGAATATCGGCACCACGATTGCGCCTTGGATGATCTTCTTCCAGCAAAGCGCGGTTGTGGACAAGAGCCTTCAGGAAAAGGACATCCCGGGCGGCAAAGTGGACACCGGTATTGGCGCCTTTTTCACGGTCCTGGTTGCCGCCTTTTGCGTGATCCTCACCGGCACACTTCTGCCCGGCCAGAACATCTACGATGCCGCCTCCGCCGCCGCCAAATTTATGGGGATCAGCAAGCAACTGGGCACGTTCCTCGCCATCGGGTTGTTCGACGCGGGATTTCTGGGAGCGATCTGTATCTCGCTCGCCAGCTCATGGGCTTTCGGGGAAGTGTTCGGCTGGGCCCACTCGCTGAACAACAAGGTGAAGGAAGCGCCCTGGTTTTATGCCTACTACTTCTTCGGCGTCCTGCTGGCAGGCATAGTGGTTCTGATTCCGCGCGCGCCCCTGGTTCTGATCACACTGTTTGTGCAAGTCATCGCGGTGACGTTGCTGCCTGCGGCGCTGGTCTTTCTGATCCTGCTATTGAATAACGAAGAGACGATGGGCCATTTCAAGAATACACTATTCCAGAATATCGCCAACATTACGATTGTGACGCTGATCGTCGTGGTCTCGACGCTGTACGGTATCAGCGCGCTGTTTCCGAATATTTTGAAGTGAGGTGGTTGTAGGGGGACGGCTTGCCGTCCCCGGGGCGAACGCAGGGGCTGCTCCTACTTGGCCTCGCAAATAGGATGACAGATGGAGGACCCCCTCACCTGGCTCGCGGCGCTCGCCACCCTCTCCCCCAAGGGGGCGAGGGTTAATGACGGAAATCCCAACCCTCGCCCCCTTGGGGGGAGAGGGTGCCCGAGGAACGAGGGCGGGTGAGGGGGTTCATTCGTCACTCTATTTCGCGAGACTCAATAAACGCGGAGACTCAAGATGATCCTCGAATTCTTCAAGAACACCGTGAGCACGGTAAAGTCCATCAACCAGAAGTACGCGAAGCCGCAGATCAAGATGACCCCCATGGTGAAGGTATCGCTCCTGGCACTCCGGCTTTACTTGATATTCCTGGTCGGAATCCTGGTCTACAGGTTCATCACCTTACTGCGTTAAGTGGAGGCGGCGAATGAGCGAAATGAAAACAGCCCGGAACGGAGTCGAGCAGCGGTATTTCTTAACCGAACTCATCGGCGCGCGCGCTTACCTCCAGGGAAAGAAGATCGGCAAGCTGACCGATGTAATCGTGGTGGACCAGGGTAAGCTGGCGGAGGTCACCCACTTCGAGATCAGCAGGCCATTCGGCGACCCGGCGTTGCTGGTGCCGCAGCAACAGGCCCGATCGCTCGGCCCTCGAGGGATCACGATCGACATCGATCGTCCACAAAACTACGTGCGAGCGCTGGCAGCCGGAGAAATTCCGCTGAGGGACTATCTGCTCGACAAGAAGGTGTTGGACATCGAGGGAAGAGAAGTGGAAGTTGTATACGACATTCGGCTCGCGGTGACCGGCGACAAAGTCTACGTGAGCGATGTCGACATCAGCCGTTACGGATTGCTCCGGCAACTGGGGCTGAAGGCTTTAGCCAACCGCCTGTCCAAACGCAGCGGCGACACCGAAAAGAACCTCATTCCGTGGTCCTACGTCCAGCCGTTGCCGCCCCAACTCGGCGCGCTGAGCGGGGATCTTCAGCTCAGCATCCTCAAGGAACGGCTGGCGGAGATTCATCCTGTGGACCTGGCCGATATCCTCGAAGAACTCGACAGCTCGCAGAGGGCTACTATCCTCGAGAGATTGGACACAGAACAGGCTTCTGACACTCTCGAGGAGATTGAGCCGGCCGTGCAACGCGACATTGTTCGCTCTCTGCGGAAAGACCGTGTGGCCGAGTTGATCAGAGAAATGACACCCGGCCAGGCAGCCGATATTCTCTCGATTCTTCCCTCTGAAGATAAGAAAGCCATACTGAAACTCCTCGAGCCGCCTCAAGTCAGTAAGATAGAGGAGATCTTGGAGGAGCAGGATCTCAAGATCATCAATTTCGCCTCTACCCGCTTCTTCAAATTCCCTCCCGACATCACTGTCGAGGAGGCTCAATTGAAGTGCCGGCAATTGGCCAGACGAATCGACGTCGTAATGTACCTCTACATCGTGGATGCAAACGACACGCTTCTGGGCGTGGCGGATATGAAGACCCTTTTCATGGCCGGGGATCATGAACTGCTTAAGGACCTGATGGTTGAAAACGTCATCACGCTAACTCCCGCAAGCACCATGAAGGAGGCATTGGATTCGTTCACCCGGTACGGCTTCAGGGCTTTGCCGGTGGTCAGTGTGAACAACGTCATGTTGGGGGCTGTGCCGGCGCGTGATGTGATGAACGTGAAGCATCGCGTGCTGGGGTAGACAGGCTGTAGGGGGACGGCTCGCCGTCCCCGCACTTCCGCAGGTCCCGACGAGGGGTAGCGCAAGCCCTACGGCTGTCCAAATTAGCTGCCCGAAGAGCGGCTTTGCCGCCCTGACTGAAGAAATTCGGAATGTGTCATCCTGAGCGCAGCGAAGGATCTCTGCAGTTGTTCGTAAGTTGTTGAACCACGGGAAACTGCGGGGATCCTTCGCTTCGCTCAGGATGACAGGCGCTGATTCTTTCACAGGTTCTCTGGCTTTCCGGCTGTTGCCAGTTCTTTCCTCTCCTCTGCCCAGGCCGGAAGGCTCCGCCTTCCGGCCTGCGCAGAGGAGGTTATCCGGGGTGCCCATCCTTCGGAAAGGCGAAGCCTTTCCGCAAGTCAGGCGGCAAAGCCGCAGGTCGCCATCGAAGGAACCGATCGCAATTTGGACAAGCCTCGGGCAAGCCCTACCCCTACACCGCGCAGGTCCATCCGCGTTTAGAGCACGGGCTTACTTTTCCAGCGCTGAAACTAACAGGGAGGCTTTGCGCGCCAACATGAGGGCGCGTTGAAGGTCGCCTTCACTTAGAGCCTGCGTGGACTGGGCGAAGAAAGTGCGGGCATCATCGAGGGTCTTGCGATCCACTCCGGAGAGTTCGACGGTGCCGAGTTTTGCAATCCGCTTCTGCACGTCATCCTGCAAAGCCAGAACTTCATGACGTTGGGTCGCTTGCTCCGTAGAGCTTTCGCGCGGCTCGAGCGAGAGCCCCGAGGGGGCGGTGTCCTCGTCCGTTCCTGGAGCGGTTTCAGGGGCGGCGGAAGTTTGTTCCTTGTGCGGCGCGCGGTGGGGCTTTGGCTCCTCTTCCTTGGGGATTAGGGTTTCCGGCAGCGGAGCAATTACCACCGGTTCCGGTGGTGGGGGCTCTTCGATCACCATCGTGGCCGGAGTCTCTGGACCCGAAGCCTGCATTGCCGCAGGAGGCGGTGAAGGAACGTACACGAGCCGCGGGGGAGCTTGCCGTTTCGGACAACCTCCGATGAGGAGAGCCAGACTGCACCACAAGAGCGGGATGGCCCTTGGTTTCATGTCATCTAAGATTTTACCATCTTCCCGCTAACCTACCTAGGGCCCAATCTGCCGATAAGGGAGGGCGAGGAGGGCAGGCCCTCGCAAGGCCATCGGCTGGACTCACGAAGTGTAGGGGTAGGGCTTGCCCTAGCCTCGTTGGGGCCAGCGGAAGTGCGGGGACGGCAAGCCGTCCCCCTACTCATTGAGCTTCATCTTCCATATCAACCAAGGAGCAGAGTGTGGCGAGGGAAGGAGAGCGGGCTGCGATGAAGCGCAGGCTGAAGTCCTGAAGAAAGACCTGGCCCGGCATCCCAACGATACTCAAGAGAATTATCAACAGCGCGGCAAGCAAAAGCAACGCAAGGATGGCCAGACTGATCGTCGGCAGACTCCATACCCAGGTCAAGCCGACCAGATGCAGCGCCAGAACGATGAGCGCCGCCACGATGATCGAGCCGGAAAACAGACCAACGAGTAACGGGACCAGGAATAGGAGAACGCCGACGCTGACCCCAACCGAAAGTAGAAATCGCAACAGGATGTAAACCGCGAAGGAAGCCGGGTCAGCACGCATTTTTCGCCACAGCGCCCTCCACGCCGGCGCCAGCGGCAGACGGTCCGCATACATCAACGGGACCACCAAATCGTCAGTGAGCATGATCAGCAGGGCTACAGCCAGCCCGACGAGCACGATCAGGGAGAGAATCAGCGCCAGCGTTGCAGTGGCGAAGAGCCTGCCGGGGCCGGATGCGGAAACCGCATGGAGACCCGGAAGAGCGAGGATGACCACAAGCGCAAATGTTGTAACGAGGCCTCCTAGGGTTAAGGCCAGCCAACGGAAATACGACTCGCCGAGGGGGCGAAGGGCGAACCAGGAGCGGCCTAGAGACACTTCCCGATTGACCAGCGAATCCACCAGCATGAACCGAAACAGCGACCTCAAATACAGCACACCGAGACCCAGCGCAAGAGCCCCCACGATGACCAGGACGATTAGAGACGGGTGCTGCCCTATGGATTGACGCACTCGACTCAGCAGGTTGGGCAGCCGAAGATCGCCTGGCAGAGCACCCAGGCTCCACTGGAATGCCGCCGTGGGTGTCCCGCCTCCCAGGAAGAGGCAAAGCAGGCCGAGCTTAGCCCACCTCCAAACATCAAAGGGGCGGAACAATAGCCGAAGGGTATCTTCGAGGGCAAACAGGATCGCGCCCGGCGCTGAAATCGGCGCAGGGGGGCTTTGACCCCGTGATGGGGTATTCGTGAGGGGCGTTGATGATAAGGATTGCGCGTCCATTCAGGTCTAATCTCGAAGACCCAAATAGTAGCAGAGCGGGAGAACAACTCAAAAGGCAAATCACAAGAGTCGACAGTCAACAGTCCACAGTTCACAGTCAGAGACCGGGGTCTCGACCACGTTCATCGATCACCTCTTTCCGGAAATGTCATTCCTCGCTGCTCTGAAGATATCCGGGAGCGCGGGCATCCTGCCCGCCATTCGCGCCGAAATTGCAGGCACTCTGGGGGCCGGATGCCCGCGCTCCCGGGTACTTTATGGTTTCTGGGCGCCCG
>JBEKLY010000509.1:0-7514 GCA_050010015.1 Terriglobia bacterium | reverse complement strand
GGCTTTTCCGGTAGAAGCCGTTGTGGTGGCGCATCAGAGCGCCGGCGGCGCCTCGCAGCCTCCCGTAACGGTCGTAGGCATTCACGAGCGGAGTCCAGCGGGCATTTTGAGTCCCGAGCACTCCGCTGGCCGCGTATCCGGCAGCAGTACCCTCGACACGCAATGGGGTCTTCACGATTTCCTGGTTTGGCGCTGTGGCGAGGTAGGCCACCCGGCGAAGACGATAGTCGGCGTCAAACACGCCGATCTGGTCAGGGGTAATCCGTAACTCGTCATTCGGATTCCCTCGGGCGGTATTGATGCGGATTTCCGGAGACTTCTTGCGAAGACTCACGCCATCGACCCAGAGCGTGCCAGCGGCTCTGGAGAGGCCAAATCTGACGCGAATCCATTTCGCATCCGGGTTGACCACCGTCGCGCGCTGGCAGAGTTTCCAATCATTCGTGCCACGCAGGCGCACGACCTCGGGCTTCACCGCATCGATGGATCCATGGGACGAGTCGAGCTGCTCAAGGTTGATGTAGGCATACCCGTCAAACCGGTCGCTCACGCTTTCAGTCTTGGCCCAGCACGAGAGCACAAATTGGTCACGGTCCTTGATTCCGCCTGCTTGAAACTCAAAGAAGGCATCCTTCCACCAGCCATCCTCGCCGAGTGTGACCCTGGCAGACTGGCGCCCGTCGTGGGCCTGGCCGGGGTCGACTGAACAGGCCGAGGGATTGACGAGCTTCCAGCCGGCAGTAGTGCACGCCTCGATTGTGTTCTCGAAATCGCCTTCCCGAACAGTTTCCGTTCCAGCGTCAGCCGCCAGCACTTCCTCCACGCTAACCCAACGGCCGTTTCTTTCCAGCAGAGGAACGTTGAAGGCGTATCCGCCGGTCGAGAAGAAGCTCCCACCTTGGCTCAAGAAGGAAACGAGCGTCTTTTGTGCGGGCGCTGGGAAGGCAGGCCCGTAAGGCAACACGAGAATGTCAACGAGTTGGCGATTCAGTTTTGCGGGGTTCGCGAGTTCATCTCCCTGGAGGTACTCCACTTCGTATCCCGCCTCCTTCAAAACCCGGCCCAGTGCGTCGGGGTCGGACGGAGTCCCATCTGTGGGAACGGTATCCCTGAAGATCGCCACGTTGGCGAGCGCTTCCCGTTTCGGTGTGGGGTAGCCGGACTCCTCTTCGCGAGGAATGACGGACTTACCAGGTGACAGGCCTTCCACCAGGGTGACATTCGCAAACCAGGCTTCGCCTCCCGCGCGATACATACCGAGCGACAGCTCAAACCACACGACCAAGGGCTCGCACTTGAAGGTGAAAGAAAATGGAGTCCAACCCTGAGTGCCAGTGAGCTTGGCGAAATTCTTCGCGGCTACCTGCCGCCCCGCAAACTCAAACTGGTTAAGCGACATCATCGCGCATCCGCCCGGTTCGAGAGGGTTCACTTCGCTGGTGCGCATGAAACCATGCAGGGTATAAGTCGTTCCTGGATCGGGTGAGAGGATGATAGCTCGAGTTGTGGAGGTCCCGTGGCTCTTCACATAAAGCACCTTGGGACTGGGCGCCTTAGCCACTGAAACGATTACGCTCCCTTCGCCAAGCTGCCAGCCCAGACCGCCGCGCTCAAACTCTCCGTCGTCCAGAAGCGTCGCCATTTTGGCCTCGCTCGTGGCCCGGCCGGACGGCGCGCCAAAGCTCGCCGCAGGGGTACTGAAAGGCAGCCTGGCCCACCCTGCGGCCAGGGAACTCCAGCCGATGAATTTTCTGCGACTCATTTTCCCGGCCGGATGGTACTCATGAGACAGCTTGCTTTCCTCTTTCGGATCAATGGCCATCAAAACCTCCTCGTCTTCGACCTTTGGTCGAGGACCCTTGCATTCAAGGCTTCCATTGAGGGCGCGGTGAAGGCGTTCCGAATGATCGTCAACCTCGTTCGCGAGAACCTTGCACAACATCTCTAGCCATCTAGTTGGCTGGTGAAGAATAGGTCAGCTTCAACAAAGAGTCAATCATCAAAATACAGCAGCAAGCCTGCGCCAAGTCCGTATGGCGAGACCGGAGCGATGACTTCTCGGAATCAAAGACCGGAATCAGACGCATGCCGGGCGGTGCGGCCTCTGCCAACCTATCAATCCCTCGGTCAAGAGCTTTTTCAGGAAAAACTGCCCCTAAAACCGGGGGAGGGCAAATATAAGATTCTGCTTGACAATCGTAGCTAGATATGCAGAAATGTAGTCGATTTCTAATAATACTATGTTTTTGCGTCGGGGGTTAGGGGGCAAAGTCCGGGTTTGGCGTCCGTTCCAAGAGACTATTCGGGTAGACACAAGGAGGCATTCGTGCGAAGAGAACTTATTGGCGTCGCTGCCACTCTGTTCATGGCATTGGTGTTTTTACCATCTGCAAAAGCTCAAGTCAGAAGTACCGGGGTCGTGCTGGGCACAGTCACTGACCAGAGCGGCGCGGCCGTTCCCGGCGCAAACGTTTCGTTGAGAAACGTGGAAACAGGAACAGCTTTAGCAACTGAGACCCTCCCGACTGGCGATTACCAGTTTCCGGTCGTGCCATCGGGTCAATACCAACTCACAGTAACCAAGCAGGGATTCAAGAGTTTTTTGCAGTCCCAATTCTCCGTGGGCGCAGTCGAGAATGTGCGCATCAATGCTGTGCTGACGGTGGGTCAAATCTCGGAGGAGGTCACAGTCAGCTCGGCTCCGGCAGCCGTGGACACTGTGACGGCGAGTGAAGGCGACACTGTGACCGGCACGCAAGTCAATGAACTTCCCCTGGACACTCGTGTCTTCACGCAGTTAGTGCTTCTCGAGCCTGGTGTGTCTTCAGCCTTGATTCAGACACCCGGCTTCGGCTCGAACGCCTCAATCGGTTTCAGCTTGAATGGAGTACGCGGGGATGAGAACAACATGTCCATAGATGGCGTTCGCAACCTTGACACGTTTGGCGGGAACGCTTTTGTGACCCCCAATTTGTATGCTATTTCGGAGTTTCGAATTGAGAACAACTCCTACTCCGCGGCTACGGGCAGGGACGCCGGCGCACAGATCAACTTGATCTCGCGTTCCGGCAGCAACGGGTTTCATGGGAACGCCTTCGACTTCCTGCGCAACAACGCGATGAATTCCCGCAACTTTTTCGCACCCTCTGTCCCGGAGAACCGTTACAACGACTTCGGCTATGATGTGGGTGGCCCCATCAAGAAGGATAAGTATTTCTTCTTCTGGTCGCAGGAATGGCGGCGCATCATTCAGACCAGCGAATCCCACGGGGGCGACGACACCCACCGGCGCGCCGTGCGTCACGGTGACAGGCGCCGCGGGCAACCCGACCAGCACCATTGATCCCACTTGCATCGATCCGAACGCTTCCCTGCTGCTGGCGAATTACTTCCCCGCGCCCATTCCTGGATATCAGAACGGTCCATTCAATTTTGTGTCTTCCGTCCCCGATTCTACGCATTGGCGGGAGGAATCGATTCGCCTCGACGGTAATTTCACGAACAAGCTGTCTGCCAATGCACGCTTCACGCAGGACAACGTAACCTTGCGGAACCCCTACGGATTGTTTACAACCAACGTCCTCCCCGATGTGGGGAGTTCCACCCAATTCTATCCCATGTATAACTACTCCGCTCATCTGACCTATGCGCCGAAGCCTAACTTCACTTCGGAGTTCGGTTGGGGGTTGTATTGGGACTCGGACAAGTTCCTTCAAAACGGTCCACTTTCGTCCCGGAGCCGGGTTCCTGGTTTGAACATACCTCAAATTTTCCCTCTCGACGAACTCGACCGAATCCCAACCATTAGCATCGGAATGGGGTACGCCGGCGTCAACGAGCAATGGTACTTCCACAACTATTCGGACAGCATGCCGATCTCGGATGACAACACATGGATCCGCGGCAATCACACCATCAAGTTTGGCCTCTGGTTCACCCCGGAAGGCAAGAGCGAACTGGCCAACCCTTCGAACAACAACACCAATGGAACATTCAGCTTCAACGGCCAGTACACGGGCAACGCGCTGGCGGATTTCGTGATGGGCCGGGCTTATAGCTACACGGAAACGGCGCTCGATCCGTTCGGTCACTACAGGTGGTTTAACCTTGAGCCCTATATCGAGGACCAGATCAAACTTCGTCCTAACCTTACGCTGACCGTAGGGGCCCGCTACGAGTATTTCGAGCCAGAGCATGAGACGAGTAACCTGTTCGGCTCGTTCGACCCGAGCTTGTTTGACCCGAGTCAGGCGCCGACGGTCAACTCAAGCGGTGTTATTACCTCTGCTCCTGGGACCTACAACGCGCTCAACGGCATCATCGTAGCCGGAAAGAATTCTCCTTGGGGCAACCACCTTTTCCCGGCGCATTATGATGCCATCGCGCCGCGCATTGGGGTGGCTTGGGACCCGACATCCGCGGGAAAGATGTCCGTGCGAGCCGGCTACGGCGTCTTTTATGACCGCTGGGGTTCTTACACCCAGTTCGGCGGTTTCAACCCGCCCTTCAACAGCTCGGTTGACATCTTCAATACCTTCCTCAGCAATCCGGCAGGAACCACTTCTTCCATCGCTCCAAATTTTCCTTCCGGTCTGGACGCGGCCCTTGCACCCTGGAAGTACCCGCAGGTACAAAAGTGGTCAGTCGGCATTCAGCGGGAAGTCATGGCCAACACGTCGGTTGAGGTATCCTACGTGGGCACGAAAGGAACGCATCTTCTGGCGGTTGACAATCCGAACCAGCCCTTTCCCAACGCCGCGGTTGCGGACGGTACTCTTTCAGCCGAAGCGGTTGTTCCCTACTTGGGATGGGGTTCGATCTCGGGATGGAATACCGGCTTCAATTCCAGTTACAACGCGCTGCAGGTTTCAGCCATCCGCCACTTGCAGCATGGTTTAGCCTTCCAGGTAGCCTACACTTACTCGAAGACGCTCACGGATGCTTCCGGCGCCTGGGGGGCGCCACAAGACTCACGCGACAACCGAGCCGACAAAGGCCTGGCAAGCTACGATATCCCGCACATCCTGGTATTCAACTATACGTGGGAGCTTCCCTTCTTTCACCACCAACATGGCGCAGGTAAAGCCATTCTTGACGGATGGCAGGTCGCGGGCATAACCACCTTTCAAAAGGGCTTTCCAAATACCGTGACCCTCCCTACGGACAACGAGGGAATTGGAGGCGGGCTGGAGCGTGCTAATCTCATCGGCAACCCTTCCGGAGCAAAGACGCTTACAAATTGGTTCAATACCGGTGCTTTCGCAGTTCCGACGGTTGCAACTTTCGGAAACGCTCCCAATAATGATGTCCGCGGTCCGGGCGAGAACAACTGGGATTTCGGGATCTATAAGCAATTTCCGATCAAGGAATCCTTAAAACTCCGCTTCCGCGCGCAGTTCTTTAACTTCTTCAATCACCCATCTTTTAACGGTATAGACGCGGGGTACGGGAGTCTTGCCTTCGGTGATATCACAAGCGCTCTGGCTCCGAGAGTCACCCAACTCTCACTAGAAGTGGCTTTCTAGCTGGCACACGGCTGGCTTGTCGGACCATGACGAAGAGAGGGCGCCACGCCCTCTCTTCCTTCTATCAGGAGCCTGACGAGCAATCCTGCCCGTAACGTGGTATACACTTAAATGGAAACATCTGGGGGACGTATCAGGTGAAACAGGTCTTTGCAGGAGTGCTTGCCATTCTGTTCGTTCTTCCTTCGATGAACGGACAGATCCCGCCTCGCTGGACGGACCAGTTCGAGCAGACGTATGGGGTGTTGCGGAACGGGGACCTCGCAGACGCGACCCGAGGGTTCGATATCCTATGGAAATCGTTCCAGGGGGAGCCTGAGCTCGCTTTCGCCATCGGAACAGCCCTTGATTCCACAGGCCACCATCAGGAGGCGACAGACTGGTATTTGAAAGCCCTGAAGCTCAACCCAGAGTTCGGTCCAGCATACGACAACCTGGCACTCAACTATGTTAGCCGGGGAAAATTCGAAAGGGCGCTTCCGTTACTCGGCAAAGCAACTCAACTTGATCCCCGCAACGCGCAAGCCTTCTACAACCTTGGTCTGGTCAACCTGCAGTTGAGGAGATACCGCGAGGCTTCGAGTGCCCTCCTCGAGGCCCACAATTTGAAGCCAAACGAGCGTGATCCGCTCCTTCGCTTAGCCTACGCCAACTTCATGGGCGGCCAGGCGGAAGAAGGGATGAGAGCTATCGAGACCCTTCTGAGACTGCCGGGAGACGTCCGGGAGACGGCGCTTCAGGCCGTCCTCATCCTTAACGCCGGAGGATTGTACCGGGCGGCGCTCGGGACCGTCCGAAAGGCTGAGGAGGCGGGTGCGAGCTCTCCGCGCCTGTCGTTTGAGGAGGCCGACGCCCGCTTCCACCTTGGCGATTATAAACAGGCGGCCGGCGTGTTGCTAAAGGCGGGCGCCCCATCGGATTCGGATGTGGATTATTACTTGCTGCTGGGCTCCGCTCGGGGTTTGAGCGCCGACCTTCCCGGCGCCGTCAAATCTCTGCAAACCGCCGCGCGCATTGCTCCCACAGAGCCCGAGCCGTACTATCGTCTGGCGATGGTCTTCCTTCTGGGCTTTCGGGACCAGGATGCAAGTGACGTGCTGACAGAAGGCCTGCGGTTGATTCCCAACTCACCCCTGCTCTTGTTTGCGGAGGGCGTGGTTGACGAAGTGGCGGGCCGATACCACCAGGCAATCGAATACCTGCAAAAGTCAGTGGAGGCAAAACACGATCAGCCCGCGGTCTGGTCCGTCCTGGGCGATCTCTACGTAAGGCTGGGACAATACCCGCAAGGCGCCGAGGCTTACAATCTTGCAATCCACCAAGGAGCCTCCTCCGAAACGGTGGTAAAATACGCTGACCTATTGATTCTTCTTCAACGGTTCGCAGAGGCGGAGAAGCTGCTTCTACAGGTCGGGAAAGACCACCCAGGCCAGTTGCAGGTTTACCTCAGCCTAGGAAAGTTGTACAACGCACAAAAGCTGTACGCGCAGGCTGAGAGAGTGCTGCGGCAAGCTGTCGAGCTTGACGCTGATGATGCGGATGCTCACGCGCTTCTGACCAGCGCGCTTCAGCACCTGGGGCGTCTCGACGAAGCACGACGCGAGAGCGAACTGGCTGTCCAAAAAAGCGCGCTCGCCCACCAACGCGAGCGCTCCGCACTCCTGCGGGCGGCACTCATTCCGCAGACAATCGCCTCCGAGCCTGGCGCAGGACTTGAAGTGGGCAAACACTGAGGCGCCAGCGTGAGATGGCATACTCAGCTCTGTTAAATTCATAGTTGGGAGTCGGCATCCTTCTCGCCATCGTGTCGGGCCTGATGAGAGGGACCTTTACGCTGCCGAGGCGGTTTCTGGACCGGTGGTGAGTCTTGAGGGAGTCTTCTTATGATCAGTGATCTGAACCGTCGGGATTTCCTCTCTGCTCTAGGTGTGGGTGGAGCCGCACTGGCGATCGATCCGACTGGAGCAAAAGCATCGCTCCGGCCTGGGG
>JBEKLY010000508.1:0-4262 GCA_050010015.1 Terriglobia bacterium | reverse complement strand
GTGCGCGGCGTGCTGTTGCGTCCGCTGGTGAATCGCGATGAAGATCGCCTGATTTACATCCAGCAGAGCGCGCCCGGTCTGCAAGTGGACAATGCCACGTTCTCAATTCCTGAGATCACTGATATAGGCGCCCACTTGAAGACCATCAGCAAACTCGGCACGTTCTCCACCATCGACTTCACGGCGCATGGATTCGGCGAGGCACGCGGAATCCACTCCGGAGTTGTCGACGGCGCCTATTTTGAGGTGATGGGGCTGAAGCCGGTGTTGGGCCGCCTGCTCGACGCGCGGGACGATGGTCCCAACGCCGCCGGCGCAGTGGTGCTCACGTACAAGTTCTGGGTCACCACGCTGCATGCGGATCCTGGCGTGATAGGAAAGTCGATACGGCTGGGCAGCATGATGCAGCTCCGCTCAGCAACCATCGTCGGAGTTCTCGAGCCCTCGATTCCCTATCCGGCGGAAACGGAGATCATCGCCAACGTCGTCTCGAGCCCCCACCACCTGTCGGCAACGATGGTGCAGGGCCGCGAGCACCGCATGACCGATGTATTCGGCCGGTTAGCGCCTGGGGCCAGCCTCAAGTCTGCGCGGGCGGAGCTTCGGGCAGTGTACGGGGCAATGGTGGCGGCGCATCCTGACGTTTACAAGCCTCAGCATCACTTCCAAATCAATGCGAGGCTGTTGCGGGAACAGATCAACAAGGACGCCAGCACCGTACTGTGGCTTTTGTTTGGCGCCTCGGGCCTGCTGTTCCTGATTGCCTGCTCGAACGTCGCGAACCTGATTCTTGCTCGGACTGTGCGCCGCGAATCGGAGTTGGCGGTCCGCGCCGCCCTGGGAGCAACCTCAACCGACCTCCGCCGGTCTCTGTTGGCAGAAGGCCTGGTCCTGTGTGGCAGCGGAGGCTTGGCTGGCGTGCTGGTGGCCATCCCGATGGTCGCCGTACTCGCGCGTTACGCGTTGCGATTCTCGGTGAGGGCGGCGGATCTGACGGTCGATTTCAGCGTGCTTTGGATGGGCTTGGGGCTGGCGTTGGCAGCGGCGGTGTTTCTCGCCTACGTTCCCCGCCTGCCTTCCGCCGATAGCTCGCGTGGGCTGGGGCTAACCAGCAGCGCCGGCCGCGTCACCGGGACCAGCCGCCGCCGGATTCGGGTTTTCACCGTTGTCCAGGTGGCCGCGTCATTCCTGTTGCTGGCGAGCGCTGGTGTGCTGCTGAGGACGTTGCTTTCGCTCGAGAAAGCGCAGCCGGGCTTTGAAACCGGGCATGTTCTCATTGCAAGCCTGCCTTTGACCTCCGACGGCCGAACGCCGCAACAGGTCGCTCAGTTCTATCAAGAAGCCCAACGAACCGTGAGTGCATTACCGGGAGTGGAAGAAGCCGCAATCGGTCTGATGGCCCCGTGGCGCGATAGTGGTTTCCTGCGATTCACTCTGCAGTTCGCGGTCGAGGGTAGAAGAAGCGAGACCAGCAAGGACGATCTGCGTGCCCGGTTCCGCTTCATTTCCCCGGGCTACTTCACCACCCTGGGGATTCCCCTTCTCGAGGGGCGTGATTTCACGGAGGCCGATCGGAAGGAAGCCGAACCCGTAGTCATCGTCAGCAGGAGCATCGCGCAGCAGCTCTTCCCCGGCCAAGTTGCCCTCAACCGGCACGTCATGTGGACCGATCCTCTGATCAAGTACGCGGACATCAGCCCTGCGGCCAGGCGCATCGTAGGTGTCGCGGCCGATATCGACGACGCGAATATCATACCCCAACGCAACTTGACCATCTATCAGCCATTCGCGCAGGGGCCCCTGTTCGGGGGCTGCCTGGTTGTGCGCGCGAAGAAGGACCCCTACGCGCTCGTTCCGACCATTACGAAAACCATTCGCGCCGCGGCTGCCACTCAGCTCATTGAGCACCCTAGCACGCTGGAAGATGTCCGCACCGAAGTTCTGGCGAACAACCGCGTGAGTGCCATCGTTTTCGGGGGGTTCGCCGCCCTCGCCTTGGCGATTTCAGTGGTCGGAGTTACAGGCGTGCTGGCCTTTTCGGTGAGCTGGCGCACGCGCGAGTTTGCAATCCGGCTCGCACTGGGCGCCCAGCCGCGCCGGATTCTCGCCGGCGTGCTCATCGAGGGGGCAACGATCGCTGCGATTGGGATTGCGGCAGGTGGGCTGGTGGGCTGGGGGTTGTCACGCTTGGCCGGCAATTACGTTCCGGAACTCCAGCTTCCCGGACCGATTCCGTTGATAGGATCGGCAGCAGTCATCGTCACATCGGCAGTCCTGGCGTCGCTGGTGCCGGCCGCTCGCGCTGCGCGGGTCGACACCCTTCAAGCCCTTCGCGCCGAATGAGACCGCGGCTCCGCCCTCGACTGGATCGAAATCTCTCGGAACCACAGGAGCGCTCGCGAGGTGGATGGTGGGAATCGATTGGTAATCGGGGCGAGCATGGGTGTCGACGAGCAGTCATCGCGGAAGTAGACCGCCATCTCGCACGTCCGCTGGTGATATCGGCGGCAATCCGACGTTCCGGGCGAGCGACGCGCGACTGGGAAGCTGTTCCGGACGGCCTCAGCAGGCGGCGAACTTTCCAGGGCCACCGGTTACCCGCGATCAAGTCGGCTTGCCACTCCTCTGCCCGTGGCTACACGAACTCCCGAGATGATCGCATTCCCGGGCGAACGAACTGTCCCTCGTTTGAGTTCTTGGACCTTAATCGCTCAGCGTCTGCGGTCTTGCCGCGCGACCCTCTTCAACGGAATTCTGTCACGGAGGCTGATGAATAAATTCGTCATCTATTCCGCAGGCTCGTCCCGAGAAACCGTTCGAATGCGTCTAGAATCTTGCTTGGGAGATCCAGTGCAGCATTACGTTCTTCTCTCCCAAACGAAAGATCATGACCTGCTCCTTCCACTGGTATTAAGGCTGTCGGGGCAGGGATCAGCTTCAGCGCTGATTCCATCTCCTCCACCGAACCGAACGGGTCCCGCGAACCGTGCACGAAAAGAGCGGGCGTCCGCAGACTGGAAAAATGGGCGGTGCGAAGCTGGTCGGGCTTGCGAGGAGGGTGCAGCGGGTAAGAGAGAAGCAGCAGGCCATCGACAAGCGCAGCATCGTTGGCCGCGACCATGGTGGCTTGCCTCCCGCCGTACGAGTGCCCGCCAAGAAAGACCCTGTGAAATGGGCGGTCGGGCGCCAGTCTTCTTATAGCTGCAACCGCACTCTTCAAACCTTCGCGATCCTCAGCGCCGGAGCCGGAAAAGGGTGGGCCGTGCGGACGCTTCTGGCGATACGGTAGGTCACATCGCAGAACTGTGACTCCCGTTGCGGCGAATGCGCCTGCCACCGCCACCAATAGTGGTGCTTGACAGTTCGAGCCGGCGCCGTGAGTCAGCACCAGCGCTTCACCCGCTTTCGCATTATCCGCCGAGACGGCCGGCCTGTGAAGGAATCCGCGTACCGGCGGATCGGAGTCAATCGCAAACGCCGATACGTTGGGGTCAGAGGGTCGAGGCATAGAAACTACCGACGCGGATCTAGCGCCACGTTGCCTCCCACGTTCCTGAAAGGGCCCTGTCCAGATAGCTTGCCGCGCTAATCAGTGCGAGATGCGTGAAGGCCTGAGGAAAGTTTCCAAGATGTCGTCCGTTGGGACCAAGCTCCTCTGAATAGAGTCCAAGATGGTTGGCATATCCCAAGAGCTTCTCAAACAATAACTGCGCCTTTTCCAAGTCGCCGGAGCGGGCCAAGCACTCGACATACCAGAACGAGCATGCGGTGAAGCTCCCCTCTCCACCCGGCAAACCGTCAACATGCGTGCGTTCCGCCTCGTAGCGACGGACCAGTGGGCCCTCGATCAGTCTTGTTTCGAGGGCTTTCATCGTCGAGAGCCACATGGGGTCCACCGGGCTAATGAACCTTACCATAGGCATCAGCATAGCCGAAGCATCCAATTCTTCTGTTCCCTTAGCTTGCACGAACGATTTCAGCCGGTCATCCCAGAAGTTCGTGAAGATATCATCCCGAATCGCGTCGCGCGCACGCCACCAGGCATCGAGAGGACCGGAAAGCGAACGCTTCTGTGCCAGGCGCACAGCACGATCGAAAGCCACCCAGCACATTACACGAGAGTGCAGAAACTCCCTGGCGCCGCCGCGGACCTCCCAGATCCCCTCGTCAGGCCGCTGCCAGTTCTTTCCTAGCCACTCCAGGATGCGCTGAACGTTCTGCCATCCGGCGTATGAAATGGGATCGGCGTACTTATTCGCCAG
>JBEKLY010000507.1:0-4262 GCA_050010015.1 Terriglobia bacterium | reverse complement strand
AGCTGACCGATCCGAGCCTGTTGAGTGACGTTCCAAGCCTTGGCGCCCCCAACCCCACGGAAATCCAACAGGGGAAGCGGCTCTTCCTCGAGAAAGGCTGCGGCAGTTGTCATGTCATCCAAGGCGTAGCCCCGCAGGCGGATTATGGGCCAGACCTCTCGAGTCTTGGGCGGAAGACCATTTCCCAACTGGAGTTCGGCAACTCCAAGATCCCTCGTACGGTCGTCGCCTACATCGAAGCCAAAGTCACCAACCCCCTCTCCGTAAATGCGGCAGCCCGGATGCCGCAGTATGCGCTTAACCCAGGCGACCTCACCGCAGTCACCACGGCGCTCCTGAGCATGACGGGCAGCTCCCAGCAGGCGGGACTGGAAGGCCTCATTCTACCCTCCCAGCACCCTAAGTTCCGTCCCGCCGGAGCCTTCGGAGAGCTTTACGAGCGTTACAAGTGTTACGTGTGCCATCGCTTCAACGGCTACGGCGGCACGCTGGCGCCCGATCTGACATTCGAGGGCAGCCGCGCCCAGAACAAATGGATCGTCGACTTCCTGAAGAACCCGCAGACGTTGCGGCCGACGCTCACCTACCGCATGCCGCAATTCAACATCCCGACGGAAGAGGCAACCGTCCTCGCGGATTACCTCACCATGGTCATGCAAACTCCCAATGTCAACCTGGCAGGCACGGACGTTAAGGTATTCACTCCTCAAATGATCAGCCTGGGCAAACAACTTTATGACGTGAAGTATCAGTGCCAGTCCTGCCACACGATCGGCTCGGCCGGCGGCTACGTCGGTCCCAACTTGACCAACGTGGGTAACTGGATGAACCCGGCTTGGATTGACGAGTGGCTCAAGAATCCCCAATCACTCGTTCCCGATTCCATCGAGCCGCGGCGGAGTTTCACGGACGAAGAACGTACAGCGCTCACCGCCTACTTAATGACGCTGAAGCAGAGCGGTTCCGCTCGTTCCGCCGCAGCCGGGAGGGGGCAATGAAACCGAAACTCACCATCGCGCTGCTCCTCGTCGCGTGCGCAAGTCTTACAACTGCCTGCCACAAGAGAGTGGCGACGGAAAAACCTGATCCACTCTCACGCGCCTACGATAGCGAGCCGGATTGGAACGATGCCCAGCGGGCGATTCCACTCAACTATCAGCAAGCGCAAGGAAAGCGTGTCTTCTATCGGTACTGCGTCTGGTGCCATGCAGATTCGACGCCTGCAGGCCCCTCCAATCGCTCGAACCTCAACCCCATGCCACCGCTCGCGAGCGACGGGGCCGTATTGAATTCTATCAGCGACGAAACTCTGCGTAACACCATTGCTCTGGGGGGGAGTGCCGTGGGCAAGTCCGCCCTTATGCCCCCGTGGGGCAATACGCTTAAACAAGACGACATCAAGGCGGTCATCACCTTCTACCGCGCCATCGCCCAGCCACCTTACCAGCCCCCGGCACGACCCGGGCCCCAGTACTCGGTGAGGTAGAAGCCACGACCTTTACGCGACGTTTGAAATGTCTCGCGCTGTTGATTCGGAACGTACCCAGGTTGCTGCCACCGTCTTGGCAGGCGTCCCTGGTCAGATAAGCAGAGATCGTGAAGCCGTAACTGCGGCTTTAATTTTGGAGTGACTTCCCAACGAAGGAAGGTGCTGTATGAAAAAAGTCGTGATTTCATTACTTGCGACAGTCCCTGCGCTCTCTCTCGCCTTTCTTACCACACTGACTCCGCGCAGCGTGCAAGCCGTCCCGAGCTATGCGCGCCAGACGGGCTTGCCGTGCGGTGGGTGCCACTATAATCCGCCGGAGCTCAATCCTGCGGGACGAAAGTTTAAGTTATTCGGTTACGTTGATAAAGACAAAGACAAGCCAGGCATCACGGACAATTCAGGTAAGCGACATGCGGGGCTTGACCTTCTTTCTTCGCTGCCCCTCTCCGCGAGGCTGGAGGCCTCATTCACGTCAACAGCATCACCACAACCGGGAACCCAGAACGGCAATTTCGAGTTCCCTCAAGATGTGTCGCTCTTCCTTGCCGGAGCATGGACATCGAATGTCGGCAGTTTTGTTCAAGTCACCTACGATACCCAGGACGACCATTTCGGTATAGATAATACAGATATCCGCTACGCCAATAAGCGGAATGTCGCGGGTAAGGAACTGGTCTACGGCCTTGACCTCAATAACAATCCGACCGTGGAGGACCTATGGAATAGCACACCGGCATGGGGTTTCCCCTGGGTCGCCAGCGACTCCGCACCCACGCCTACAGCCGCTCCTATCATTCAAGGTGCTCTGGCGCAGGACGTCGCAGGGATCGGCGGCTACGCCATGTGGGACAATCATCTGTATCTTGATGCCACTATTTATCGCTCGGAGCATGTCGGTGTTTCTCAACCTAATCCAGGCACAGCTTCGTACAACATCCGTGGGGTTGCTCCGTACTGGCGGGTTGCCTGGCAACAACTGACGCCGCGGACCCAATATGAGGTCGGCGCCTACGGAATGCACATGGAGTCGACCCCTGGCGCCATCGTTGGCCTCAAGGACGGCTACACAGACTGGGCGGCGGATTTTCAGGTGGATCGGACGTTGTTCAGGAAGGACGTGCTTTCGCTGCGCGGCACGTATATCCGCGAGAATTCAGATTTGGTCGCGACCTACGCCGCTATGGGTGCTGTACAGCCCGACCACCATTTAAACACGGCTTTGGTCAATGCCGAATATCATTACGGCAATCGCCTTTCCGGCACAGTGGGGTGGTTCGACACGGGAGGGACTGTGGACACCTCGCTGTATTCGCAGAGTCCGGTGTCCGGCAGCGCCAATGGCGATCCACGAGGCGCCGGGTATATTGCGAACATCTCGGTTTGGCCGATGCAGAATCTGCAACTCGCCGTCCAATATACGGGATATGCACGTTTCAACGGCGCCGCCATGAACTACGATGGTGCGGGTCGCAACGCAAGCGGCAATAATACCGTCTATCTTGATGTGCATTTCATTTTCTGAACCGTGGATAGGTTGTAGCCGGAAGTTTTGGCCTGCGGCTGTTTAATCTGCGTGCTCGAACAAGCAAATGTCGTCTCCACCATTCAGCCTCCAGAACGACGATCGTGTCGCCGTCGTCGGCGGTGGACCTGCCGGTTCGTTCTTCGCCATCCACCTTCTTCGCGCAGCCAAGCGCCTTGGTCGAAACGTCGAAGTTGTCATCATCGAAAAACGAGGTCCCACCGACCCGTGTTCCGAGGATTTTCAGTGCCGGGGATGCAACTTTTGCGCCGGCCTTATCTCGCCAAGGTTAAACAAGATACTCGACGACCACGGCCTGGTGGTTCCCGCGGAGATCATCCAGGGGCGCATCGACTACGTCTGGATACAGGGGCAATGGAAGAATTTCCGGCTTCGAGTTCCCAATGAGATGCGAATGTACTCGGTGTTCAGGGGATCGTTACCCGGCAGAAGGAGCGGCAGGCCTGCGGGATTCGATGGGTTTCTCCTCGGCGCGGCGGTCAAGGAAGGCGCGCGCATCCTGTACGGCGAAGTCGAGGCGGTCTCCTATACTCCGTCGGGGACGCCCAGCCTGACGCTGAGCGTGCCGACGGGAGCGAAGGTCTCTGTCGATGCCAGCTTTGTGACCTTTGCCACCGGAATCAATGCACACTGCGGCCACGATTATCGTGACGATCCGCTGATTGCCTCGCTCCAGCTGTTAAATCCATCGTTCGTCCCCGCCAGGACCAGAAAGGCCTTCATCTTCGAATTGGACGTAGGGGAAGACGATCTTCAGCGCCATCTCAACCGCGAAATCTACTTCGTCGAATACGGTTCAAGAGACCTCAACCTGGAGCACGCCGCGCTCATTCCCAAAGGCCGGTTCTTGACCGTCGCCCTGATTGGCAAGTGCGTTGACGAGGCAGACCTGCCGCGCGAGGGCCGCCAGATCGCCCGCGGTTTTCTCACGCTCCCTCAAATCGACCGCATCTTTCCCGGGATCGCCTCAGCTTCCATCACTTGCGCTTGTGTTCCTCGGATGACAGTGACCACCGCGGGGTCTCCCTTTGCCGATCGCTGTGCCTTTGTTGGTGACGCCGTCGGATCGCGGTTGAACAAAGATGGTCTGTACTCGGCTTACACGACCGCGACCCAACTCGCTGAGACCGTGCTCGTGAACGGCATCGACAAGCAAGCTCTCGTGAGGGGATACGGGAAGACAATTAAGTGGCTGGCGGCAGACAACCGCTCCGGGCGAATGGTCTTTGG
>JBEKLY010000506.1:0-4320 GCA_050010015.1 Terriglobia bacterium | reverse complement strand
TCCAGCGGGTCGGCCAAGAATTGTTCCAAACGTGTTCGACATTTTGCAATTTCGCTCTCGGTCATGAACCGGAGCTTAACACCTCTCTTGAGGGAGGTCAATAACTTAACGTAGTAGTACTAAGACACCATCTCACCGGAGGTTTATTTGCCCAGCAGCTCGAAATACGTCCCCACCGCATCAATTCCGCGATAGAAATTCGGCAGGTGGAATTTCTCGTTAGGAGCGTGCAGGTTGTCGTCGGGCAGACCGAAGCCCATCATGACGCTGGGTATTTTCAGGTTCTTCTGGAAAACGCCGACGATCGGAATGGAGCCGCCGGAACGCGTGTATACGGTCTTGTTCTTGAAGACCTGCTCCATGGCTTCGGCCGCGGCAGCGATCCATTTGCTCTCCGTGCTCACCACGGAAGCGGGCGCGGAGCTGACCACTCGCACCGCGGTCTTGATCCCCTTGGGCGTAATCTTCTTCACAAAGGCGGTGTATTGCCGAATGACTTCCTTGGGGTTCATCTCCGGAACGAGGCGCATGCTGATTTTGGCCACGCCAACGGCGGGGATCACCGTCTTGGCGCCTTCGCCCGTAAAGCCTCCGCGGAAGCCATGGACCTCGAGTGTCGGCCTGGCCCAAGTGCGCTCGAGCACGGAGAAGCCTTTCTCACCAGTCAAGGCGATCGCGCCTACTTCTTTGCGCAGATATTGCTTCTCATTGAAGGGCAGGCGTTTCCACGCGGCCAA
This sequence comes from Terriglobia bacterium, assembly GCA_050010015.1. Taxonomy (GTDB): domain Bacteria; phylum Acidobacteriota; class Terriglobia; order UBA7540; family UBA7540; genus CAVROP01. The sequence goes on along the minus strand of JBEKLY010000506.1, from coordinate 3,583 downwards.
TTCTTTGGCGCTGGGTTTCTTTACGCGTTGGTAAAAGCCCGGTATACGAATCTTGCCGTCCGGCCCCTTGAGTTGGTTAATCATCTCCGCCAGGGCTTGGAAGGGATTCGGCGCCGCTCCGCCATAGACCCCGGAGTGAAGGTCGTGACCTGCTCCCCGCACTTCCAATTCGGTGTAAACCAGGCCGCGCAGGCCCGTCGTAATCGTGGGCAATTCGGGCGCGAACATCTCCGTGTCGCAGACCAGGGCCGCATCGGCTTTCAGCCGGTCCGGGTGGGCCGCTACGTACTCTTCGATATGCTCGCCGCCCACTTCCTCTTCGCCCTCCAGCAGGACTTTGATGTTGATGGGAAGCTTGCCTTCGGTTTTCAGAAATCCTTCCACGGCTTTCACCAGAAGATAAGTCTGCCCCTTGTCATCCACGGCGCCGCGCGCATAGATGTTGTCGTTGCGGATGGAAGGTTCGAAGGGCGGCGAAACCCACTCCTCGAGCGGATCGGGTGGCTGCACATCGTAGTGCCCGTAAAGCAGCAGGGTCGGCTTTCCGGGAGCCTCCAACCACTCCGCATAAAGGAGCGGATGCTGGCCTTCTTTCCCCGCGATTATCTCGACGTTCTTCATCCCCATTTCCCGAAGCTCGCTCGCCAGAAACTCGACGGCGCGCTGCATATCCGGCTTGTGTTCGGGCAGGGTGCTGACGCTCGGAATCTTCAGCAGATCCGTCAGCCCTTGTAGAAATTGGTTACGATTCTCATGGTAATATTCAAATATAGTCGTTGCCACAGTTAGTACCCCCGATGTTGAAGTCTAGGATGGCTGTAGTCTATCCTGTCAAGAGCCACGGGTCAATCGTAGCGCGGTCGTCCCGTCCGCAGTCGCGGAAGCGTCCCGCTCCCGCAGCGAGGGCAAGATGCCCACGCGACAGCGGGCGGGACGCCCGCGCTACCCCCCGTGCTGCCCATAGCGCTTGCGGACCACCATCCCGTAATGAATCCCGGAAGCAATGGTGAGGACCGCGGCAAGGTAGGCAAAGGTCCTAACCAAGCCCCTCAAGACAAACGGCACGTGGGCCTGGAAACTGACTGCCACAAAAACGGTGAACACCTGGACGACCGTGGAGGCCTTTCCCAAAGCAGTTGGGTAAAATGGCCGGTAACCGGCCACCAGGCTGATCAGCAGCGCGGTAATGATAATGGCGGCATCGCGGCTGATTACTATAATGGTCAACCACCAGGGGAGCGCCTCGCGAAAAGCCAGGGCGAGATAGGCGGTAGTCATCAGAAGTTTATCCGCGATCGGGTCGAGCGCCACGCCCAGAGGAGTCTCTTGCTTGAGCAGGCGCGCCACAATCCCGTCGGTCATATCCGAAAGCGCCGCCGCAACGAGCACCGCCAATGCGCCGCGATACCGCTGGTCAACAACCAGGATGGCGAAAAATGGAATAAAGGCCAGGCGCAGGATCGTTATTTGGTTGGCGGGCGTGAGGATGCGAGAAGTCATGGCTACGAAACAATATTGCGGCCCTGCGTTCGAGATGTCAAATTCACTCTGGCTCGGGTCCTGCCGGGACGCTATCGAGAAAACGGCACAGTAACTGGTCTGTCATCCTGAGCGCAGCGAAGGGTCCCCGCAGTTCCTTCGGCAAACTGCGGGGATGCTTCGCTTCGCTCAGCATGACAACGTCCGCTCTGCGTCTCAGCGCATTTGCGGTGAGGATTACGATTTCTTCAGCCTTCGTTGCACTGCGGGGCTGCGCAGTTCCCGCAACGCATCCGACGCAATCCAGCGGGCGACTGGAGAATCCAAGTGATGAATCTGCCGCGCAACTTCGATTGCCGCCCGGTTCAGCGGCCGGTTTCGCTTGCCGATTTGGCGAAGCGCCCAGTTTACGGCCTTTCTCACGTAGCTCCGCTCGTCGCACGCTTCCCTCTTAATGAGGGGCAAGAGGCGCAGGAAGGTCTGGTTAGGGGCCTCTTTATCGCTCACCGCCAGGCAGGCCATCAGCGCGAACGCCGCCCTCTTCACGAATTCCTCCCGGCGCCCGCTCCACTCGCGGCATTTCTGGTAGGCGAAGGGGGTGTAACGGAAGAGGTTGAGGCAGGTTCCATCGCAGACTGCCCAGGAATCGAAATCCTTTACCCAGTCTTCCATCAGCCGTTCGGTTACGCGCTGCCGCTCGGCGACCAGGCCCGCGAGACAACGAGCTTCCAGTATGCCGGTAGACCACAAGCGCTCTGCCAGAGCCTGGTCCTTGCCGATCTCCCGGGCCAACTTTTTCAATGCCGGCGCCGACCAGCCGAAGGCCTTGGCCGCAATAATCCCGAAGCGTGCCATGCCGAGCACCGCCGCCGGGTCGGCTTTCGACTCGAGCGTTTTCAATACCTGATTGAATGTCATGGTTGCGGTATTTCTTGGCTTCCCCCTCACCCGGCCCTCCCCGGCTGATGCAAACGTCGGCTGAGGGCCACCCTCTCCCCCAAGGGGGAGAGGGCTGCTTTCACAAGTGGGGTTCTTGACTTTCGACTCTCGACTCTTGACTCCGGACTGCCCTTCATCCCTGCGGCGTCTCAATTCCGAGGTATTCTTGAATACTCAAACCAACCGAGCTGCGGAATCGCTCTGAAAGCGAAGGAATCGAGCCCGAGGATTCATCCAGCGCCACGCGCTCCACGCGGTGCATGGGGTAGAAAACCTCGGTCATTCCCACGCTGCATTCTTCCCGCGCCAAGATCTGGCGGACGAAGTCGTCGAAGGAGTTGAGTTCAATTCCGCGCACCGTTACGCCCTGGGCGTCGAGCTCGAGCAGTTGTCCCCAGATCTTCTCTTTGGGGGATCCCAGGCTTACAATGACAATGCTATTGAGCTCCATAAGGCACCTCGACTGCAAAGAGTGCGTGGGGCACTGTCTGGTGCCGCGCCAGGGCGGTTGGGGTCGCCCCAGGTCTGTCGTCAATCGGACGGCGGGCCTGTCCTCCCAGCGCGAAACGCCCGCGCCTTCCCACTATAGAGTGAAGAGAATACGCCCCTCCAGGCCGAATAGCTAGCCTGGATTTCTCACCACGGCTCAGGAAGAGCGGGGTTTAATAGAGAATTGGGGTTGTTGTTTCGGCGGGGCTAAAGAGTCTGTGTGATAACCTCATTCAGGAGGTCATTCCGGGCCCTTCGCTGTCATTCTGAGCGGAGCGAAGAATCTCGTTCTGCCGCTCAGGGTAAACTCCGCGAAGAGCCTGTCCTGAACAAAGTGAAGGAATCTCGCTCTGAAGGTTTTCAAGGGCAGAGCGAGATTCCTCGTCGCCAGGGGCTTTCCTGAGAATCAGGCCATTCCCACGAATCGGACCGGTAGGGGCGGTTCGCGAACGCCCCTACTCGAGGGTCACGTCATTCCCGCGAAAGCGGGAATCCATCTTTCTCCCGACCCACAAACGGTCCCCGCTTTCGCGGTGACGACGCTGATTTTCATTCCCTAGGGTGGGCCAAAGGCCCATGAAAACTCCCCGTAATGACAGGCTAATCGAGTAATTAGACAGCCTGCAAGCCAAACTACGATGTTGCGACAGTCCAAGTGCCGGTCACATTGAGCGGT
>JBEKLY010000505.1:0-4328 GCA_050010015.1 Terriglobia bacterium | reverse complement strand
CACCTTTATTGCGGTGTAGCGGGCAATCATGTAGTCGCCGCCCGGCTCGAAGAATTGCTGCTGTGCCGGCATCCAGGAATCTTCGCTGACCCACATCTGGATTTTGGTAAGCTGTGCGGCAATGCTCTGCTTGCGTGGTACGAGTTCAAGCACGGCGGTGGTTTCGCCGCCGAGATCCTCTTCCTTCAGGTACTTCACGTTGTAGGATTTCGTCAAATCTCCTGTTTCCGCTCCGAAGCCGAGGAGCAGGAACTCCTCCACCAATCCGGTCTTCTGCTGGAGGTTGTATTCCTGAATCTGATTGATCTTCGGAAGGTAGATTTCCGCCTTGTTATTCTTGAACAAGACGACTTTGGACTCCGGCTGCTGCATCTCAACCCGGATTTCCTGACCCTTACCTTTATTGCCTTTGCTGAAAAACAGACGGCCTTCCTCCGTGGACTTGTCGTTCACGAGCACCGTCACTTTGGTGTACTCGAGATTCGCGGTAAGGCTCCTCAGCCGTTTGCCGGCATCATCCATGCGTGACAGGATCTCGGAGAGATCGGGGGGTACCTTCCCCTTGCGCGGAAGGGGCGCGCCGGCGCCACGCGACAGAGGCGGCAAAAGCATGGCGGCGAGGGTAAGCAACGCGAAAGGCAATTTGAGACGCAAGAGCATCCTCCCAGTTCTATTGTAGAGGGAGCAGAGAGAAAAGGCCAGCGAGGAGAGGGCAGTGACGAGTGACAAGTGACGAGTGACGAGTGACGAGCAGAAGTCCAGTCATCCTGAGGAGCCAGAGGCGACGAAGGATCTCGGCAGTTCGTTGAAACTGCAACTGCCGGGATTCTTCGCTTCGCTCAGAATGACAGCGTGCAAATGTTTTTCCGGACCCTTCGAGCCGCGCCGTTCTCGAGGCATGGTGAGAAATCCGCACTGGCCCTTTCTCTTCTGGATCCGCTCGTCACTTGTCACTCGTCACTTGTCACTCTTATTGACCAGCACTGAGTAGCCTAGAACGACCTGATTCTTATCGGTGATGGGATCGATGGATAGGACGGAGAAAGGCTGGTGTAATTGCCGGCTCAAGAGGGTCCGAATGGCGTCCTCAGGTGTAGACCCTGTGAACGATTCCACAAGTCTTGCATCCACCATGTAGCGCCATCCCTGTTTGCCGTGCCCCATCTCGACGAAGCCTTGCTGGTGGCGGAGATCCGTCAACTCCAGAGTGGGGCGGTCGTTAAACCAGGTGCGCGGCGTGAGGAAAATGAAAGCCAGAATAGCCAGGCACAACAGATCGTACTGCCAGGACCCCCGTTCGAATGCCCAAAAGATGGTGCGCTTAACGCCGAGCTTGATCTTCTCCCAAGTCGTTCCGACGCCACCACCGAGCGCATCGGCCTGAGATTGCGGCAAGGAGGGATTCGGGATTTCCGTGCTGTGATTCATAGGCGAAGAATCAATCCGAAACAATGCGGCCATCCCGCATGTGAATGGTCCGGTCCGCAACCGCGGCCGCCTCGGGGTTATGGGTAATCATCAGAACCGTTTGCCTAAAGGTCTTGTTCAGGCCGCGAATCATATTCAGAACCGTCTGCGAGTTCTCAGTGTCCAGATTCCCGGTCGGCTCATCCGCCAGGAGCAACTTGGGATCACAGATTACGGCGCGAGCGATGGCCACGCGCTGTTGCTCGCCGCCCGAAAGCGCGTAGGGGCGATGATCGAGTTTGTTCTGAATGCCGAGCATCTCGACGACTGACTGAAAACGGTGGGGATTAAAACCGTTTCCCTGGATGTGCTGCGCAATGGCGATGTTGTTGCGCGCCGTCAGAGTGGGCAGCAGGTTGAAGCGCTGGAAGACGAAGCCGATTTTATGCCGTCGAAAGCGTGTGCGGTCGGCGTCTGACATTTGAGTGAAATCGTTGCCATCCACCAGCACCTGGCCGCTGGTGGGCCCGGTCAAGCCACCCAGGATGTGAAGGAAGGTGGACTTGCCGCAGCCGGATGGTCCTACCACCGCCACGAACTCGCCCTCCTGAATATTACAATCCACGCCCCGCAGCGCTTCCACCTCGACTTTGCCGACGTGGTAGATCTTCTTCAGGCCGTGAGTCTCTATGATGGGTCCCATTTACTCGTACGCCAATGCGTCCACAGGGTCAAGCTGAGCCGCGCGCATGGCGGGATAGGACGCCCCCAGCAGGCTTCCAGCTATCGCCAAAACTGCAGCGTACCCTGCCCACAGCAGCGTCAGTTCGATGACCAGGGTAGGGAAGTTCGCCAGAATCAGTTTGCGGGTTATCAGAGCTACACCGTACCCCGCCAGGATCCCAACCGCACTGAGCAGGCTTGCCTCTCGCAGAATCACTGCAATGATATACCCTTTTGATGCTCCGAGCGATTTCAAAATCCCGATCTCCCGGGTTCGCTCCGTAATGGTCGTGTACATCGACAGGAATATAACCAGAAATCCGATCCCCACCGCGATGACGATGATGACCGTTGTAAACACATTCAGGCCTGGCAGATTATTGGAGGTCATCAATGACATCCATTCCTTCACAGCAGTGACTTGGCACTGTGGAAGGAGTTGACGAATGGCGCCGACAGCCTTCTCAGTATAGGCGGGCTCGGTGCACTTGACCCAAAAGATGGTGGCCCTGTCCTTGACCTGCAGAAGATCCTCGGCGGTCGGCAGAGGAATAAAAAGCCGAGCGCCTTTTCCGTGCTCGACGATACCGCAGACGGTGAACTTGTGGTTGAGCAGATCCACCGTTTGTCCGACCTTGATGTGTTTCGACTTCGCATACAGGTCGTCAACGAGCAGGTCATAGGGTTTTGTAAATGACCCGCCGTCGTGATAGGCGAAGCCGCCCGAGACGCGATTAAAGCTGTCCATGTCGATGCCGTAGACCATGCTCAACGCTCCGGTGTTGAAGAGGATCAGCGTGGGAGCTACGGCCAGCACATGGGGGACTTGCGCCAAGTGGTCGCCAATCGTCAAAGGCATGGGCGACTGCGAAAAAGCGAGAAGGAACGACGAACCGGAGGGTTGCACCATGATGTCGGCCCCGACACCCTCCTGCCGTTGGGCTGAGTCGTTCACCAGTCCGTGGGCCAGCCCCACGAAGAGCATCACCATGGCTACTTCCATTGCTACTGCCAGGGCGCTCAACGCCGTGCGGACGGGGCGGTACAGGATGTTGGAGACGATGAGCTTATTGACCACTCGGCTTCTCCTCCTTCACACCCAGGTTAATCGTTTGCGTGTCTGGAGGCTGTTTGAGGACGAATTTGTCAGCTTCAATTGGCTGGTTGAAAGTGGCTTTCAGAATGGTGATCGCCAGCCGGTAATCTTCGATCGGCCTGACCAGCTCGATGTGGGAAGGATAATTCACTCCCTGAAAATCCTGATACTCGGAGTACCGCACGTCCTCAACATAAAGGCCTTGCGCCTCATAGAATTGCATGCGAGCCAACTGCAGATCGGCGCGATCGAACCAGGCCCTGCGTTTCAAACGTAATTCTCCACCTTTTGCGGCCTCTACAATCAGAACTACATAATACCGATGTCCGCCCTCCTGCGACTCCTCCAGAAGCCACTTTTCGTGGTTTTCGTCAAGCTCCGGAACCAGCAGGGCTTCCAGAATGTGTTGGGGTCGCAGGTTTTCGAGGGAGTTCTTCGAGGGACGGCTGAAGGCCGTCTTTCCTACGATAAACTTCTGAACAGGCGGGATATACAAACGAAACTCCTCGCCGGTGGAAACCATATCAAAAATGTCGGTCCGTACCACCGGGGCCTGGCCCTGCATTCGAATCATGGCCGGGCTTTGGATCAGGATGAAGCCTCTGACGTCGTGGTACTCCTTGATAACGCCGGAGTAGATGGAACCGGTCGTCGGCTCCAGGTCCACCGTCGCCGTCATGGTCCGAATGCTCTGACTTAAGGCATTAAGCTTGGCGACGAGTTCAGCAAGTGACGCTACGCGCGCCGGCGCTACAACCTGCGAACGGGGAATATGCCTCACCCGCCGTACAATGCACCCTGGAGTCAGCAAAAGGACTGTGGCGGTCGCCAGCAAGACCAAGAACTTTCTGGTTGTAGTCAGATGTACACTCCGTAAAGTTGGACCCGGTTAATCTAACAAACAGGGTTAATGCCTGTCAATGTTCCGGAATCTTCGCATAACTTGTTGGTTTAAAGAGCACATTTTCAAAGTACCCTTAGGAAGGGCGGGGCTTCAGCCCAATACTGTTCACTTTATAATTCTGATGCATCGTTCGATCACAATCCGGTCCTTGCTTAGCCTCTGGCGCCGGCGCACGGGGAATTTGCTTTGCGGGCGCCG
>JBEKLY010000504.1:0-4341 GCA_050010015.1 Terriglobia bacterium | reverse complement strand
GGGCTGGCCATTGCGCAGAAGATCGTGCGCGACCATGGGGGTGATATCTACCTGGATAGTGCCGGCGAGGGAAGCACACTGTTCAGGCTTGTTCTGCCTTTTACCAGTCGCGAATAAAGGGTGCGTCAATGCCCAGATTGCTGAATCAACTTTACGAATTGCTGTAGCTCGGTGTTGTTAAGATCGGACGCCGCCCAAAAAGTCATTCCGGATTGGGTCCAGTGAAGCAGATTGTAGCCTTGCCGCGTCACCGCCCCCTGCCCTGACGCGTGCGTCGAAGGCCAGGTGAATAGATTGATGAAATGTTTCCGGCGTTGATAAACAAGCGCTGCACGGGTCGGTTTTCCAGATAATCCAAACGCCCACCTACCAACGGAAAACCGTCCTTGGCCAAATCCTGGACGGGAGGGGAGAAATCGAGCTTGCCGTTGAACCACGGCTTGACCGTGTGCTGGTCGGTGGAAGCTACGTCCTCAAGGTGATTCGCCATGAGCGAACGAACATGGCTGTCGATGACTTCCTGGGCCACGAGTTCATCTCCAGAGGGCGCACGCCAAACGCGCCCCAGATTCCAACTGATCACCGCCACCAGCGCCAGGGCGGCAACGGCTCCCGCCCACCTCCACTTGGACAGCCAATTAAAGGTGCTGCGCGCCGGGGCGGGCGCGCCTGCCTCTCGCAGCGACGACCGAATGCGCCTGCGAAGATCGTTTGGCGCAATGAAACGGAGTGGGACGGCCTGCAATGCTCCCTTGAGTTCTTGTTGGGCTCGATAAGCTTTCGAGCACGATTCGCAGCCTTCGATGTGCCGCTCGATCTCGAGGCTGCGGACCAAGTCCAGTTCGCCGTCGATATAGCCGTGGATAAGATCCCGCGCTTCCTGGCAGTTCACTTCAGCACCCCTTACTTATGCGGTAAGTTTCACGTCGAGCTCACCCTCTCGTAGATAAGACCCCTAAGCCTGCGATTTTATTCCCGAACCCCAATTAGCGCCACCTTCAGGAATATTCGTGGGCCGGTGGCGGTAGAGCAGGGTGAAGGCGGTCGAAACAATGTGCGTGGCAAGATCCAAACGCAGACTGCCGCCAAAAGGAGAACTAACGTGAAATCGATTCGAAACTTGAAACTGGGAATAAAGGTTGGCTTCATGGCTTTGGCGCTGTGCCTGGCCGCAAGCCAAGGGAAAGCACAGGACACCTACAAGGGCCAATTCACTTTGCCGTTCGAGGCTCGGTGGGGACTTGCCGTTCTACCGCCCGGAGACTACACAATCTCATTGGACGCGGCCAATAGTTATTTGGTCGTTCGCGGCGAGGACAAAACGGCTATGATCATGGGTATTGTGACGGATCGGAAAGATATTTCTGACCACAGCCAACTAACCGTGGTCAAAACAGCCGCAGGCTACGCAGTACAAACCCTCGAAGCGGGCGAAGCGGGCCTGACGCTCACCTACTCCGTGCCTAAGAGCAAAAGGGACCGGGAGGCCCAGGAACTTCATGCGGAGTTGACACTTCCGGTCTCCACGGTAAGGGAGTAGTTCGCCTGACAGAAATGTCCAGTAACCGGCGAAGGCAGTCCGCGCTAAAGTGTATTATATGCGCTGGAAGCCTTCGCCGAAGGGCTGGCCCTGGTTACGAAGGAAAGGAACCCGAAATGAACATGGGGGGCGAGCCGCACGGATCAATCTCGAACCGGAAGGACGGTGATCTCAAATCGAGGCGCGGCACCGATTAGCCGTAATATGATTCCAGGTGGAATCTTCACTCCGCTGCGCCTTTGCCGTTCAGGCTGACCAGGAAGTCCACCATCAGCCGATTCACCTCAGTCGGCGATTCCTGTTGGGTCCAGTGCCCAACGCCTGGCAGCAGGATCTTGTTCCAGAGATTCGGAATGCTCTTCTCCAAGTTCTCAACGTAGGGCCTTGCGAACTCGACCACAGGGTCGTCTGTTCCTCCCACATACAACGTTGGCTGCAGCAGCTTGCGCCCGATGAGAAACGGCGTCTCTTGCCAGAAAATGTCCTGCCCGCGATACCAATTCAACCCGCCTCGAAACCCGGTCCGCGAGTATTCGTTGGCGTAGTAATCCAGATCTTCCGACTTTAGCCATCTCGGGAGCTGTTTCGGATCCACGCAGCCGTCCAGCATCTTCTCGTTTACGCCGAACATGTAGCGCCATTTGTGCTCCTTCGGAATTGAGCCAGAAAGCGAATACAAAAACATACGCAACGTGCGCTTCGGATCGGCGTCGAACTCCTTCTCGGCTATCCCAGGCGTCTGGAAATATGTCTGGTAGAACTGTTGTCCCTCTGGTGCGCGCCTGCGCATTGCTTCTGTTGGCTTGACCGCGCCTTCAGTGCGGGTTCCGTACGGAACGCTCAACAGAATCACCGCGCGGAACATGTCAGGCCTCAAGATTGCGGCATTGTGAGCAACCTGCGCACCCAAATCGTGGCCGGCGATCACTGCCTGTTCGTAGCCGAGCGTATTTACCAGCCCAACCACATCGCCGACAAACTGAAGTTGCGTGTAATCCTGGATGTTCGGCGGAGCTTCGGTTTGACCGTAGCCGCGCATATCCGGTGCCACCGCGTGGTAACCGGCAGCGGCTAAGGCGGGCACAACGTGGCGCCAGCTATACCAAAGTTCCGGCCAACCGTGCGCCAGCACTATTAACGGACCCTCGCCTTGCTCAGCAATGTGCATCGTGATTCCGTTCACCTGGATGGTTCGGTGCTGGATGCCTTTGATCTGAGCCGAGTTCGTTGACATGGTGGCCAATATAGCATGGATGCCCCGAATATTATTCCGCCCTTTTCCGGGAATATTCCGAGGGGTAGGTCAGTATTGCAAGGTGAAGGCGGTGGAAATCACCGCCGCGATGGGGCGCGAATTCCCAAAAGGAGATGCAACATGTCGAAGAATGGTTCAAGCGGCAGGTCGGAAGACGACATCCGCGATCACGGGCCTGATGCCGATGGCGTGGACCGCCGCGGCTTCCTTAAATGCATGGCTTGGGCGGGCACCGGAGCGCTCTGCGTCATCAAGGGCGGTGTCCTCAGTTCCTATGCCCTTGGGGGCGCCGGCCAAATGCACGCCTCGATGACGAAAGGCGAACTGAGCTTCGTGCAGATCAGCGATCGCCACATGGGGTTCAACAAAGCGGCCAATCCCGATGTCGCGGCGACGCTCCAGGTGGCGATTGATCGAATCAATGCCTTGCCCACGCCGCCGGCGTTCTTACTGCACACGGGGGACATCAGCCACCTTTCCAAAGCCGCTGAATTCGATACGGTGGACCAGATGCTGAAGGGCGCGAGCGCGAAAGATGTGTTTTTCGTCCCGGGCGAGCACGATGTCTTGACCGACAACGGCAAGGACTACTTGGACCGCTACGGCAAGGCATCGCAGAGCGGCGGCTGGTACAGTCTCGAAAAGAATGGAGTCCACTTCATCGGCCTGGTCAATGTAATAAACCTCAAGGCGGGTGGACTCGGCACCCTCGGCCCGGAGCAACTCGAGTGGCTGGAAAAAGATGTGAAGCGATTGAAAAGCAGTACGCCCATCGTGGTCTTCGCGCACATCCCTCTTTGGGCTGTGTATCCCGATTGGGGTTGGGGGACGGACGACAGCGCGCAGGCGCTTTCGTATCTCAAGCGGTTTGGGTCTGTCACCGTGCTCAACGGCCACATCCATCAGACCATGCAGAAGGTGGAAGGCAACATCACATTTCACACCGCTTGTTCGACGGCATTTCCGCAGCCCGCACCCGGTCAGGCGCCCTCTCCAGGGCCGATGAAAGTGGAGTCGGACCGACTTCGCAGCATGCTCGGCTTGACCAATGTGAGCTACGTCCAGGGCAAGCACTCGCTGGCGATCGTGGATTCATCGCTGGCGTAACAAGAGCAAGTGACGACGGACGAGTGGCGGGTAACGTCGAAAGCGGTTGTCGGTGACTTCCCTTGCGTCGGGTCTTCTGGGCTTCCGTCATTACCTTCGCCACTCGTCCCTTTTTGCAGTCCTGTTCGACGATCTGTTTCGACTTTGAACTATAGGAGATGACAAAAAATGAGAAAGATTGCTTTCAGTTTGCCGGTCGCAACAGTTCTTCTGCTGGGCTTGTGGCTGGTACCCGGTCGAGTAACGCCGGCGGCGAGCCAAGCGAACGACTCGGGCAACAAATATCAAGTCAATATCGACAACTTCAGTTTCACTCCCGCAACACTTACCGTCCCGGTGGGGGCGAAAGTGACCTGGACCAATAAGGACGACGTGCCGCACACGGTTGTGAGCACCAACAAAGCTTTCCCGCACTCACCTGCGCTAGATACCGACGAGA
>JBEKLY010000503.1:0-4343 GCA_050010015.1 Terriglobia bacterium | reverse complement strand
AACGGGTCATAGGGAACCTCCTCATGACCCGACAATAGCCTGATTAGAGCAGCCCTGTGGGCAACACGCACGCGCAGCGTCCGCCGCACGGGCGGCTTCGTTCAAGTCGGCATCGGGGACCCCAACCCCGTATCCGGGGAGTTGAACTTGATCCGTGATTTACCGGTTTGGCGCCTTCCAAGGCCAAATGACTGCCGCCTACCTCGGTAGACCCGATTTCGTGGACGTGTGGGGTGGGAGTAGAGCGGAGGCAGCCGCAGTTCGGCGTGCTCATCGACTCTTGAGCTGAACGCGACTTCTTATTCGCCTATCCTCGACTCACGCGCCCACTTCAATGTCGAGGCTGGCTTCACGACGCCGAGGCCCCCCAGAAACCCTGACTTCTCCGATCCTTTTTCCCGCGACGAGCCTGCACACGCGGCGGCATCAAGTGCCCTCCCTTTTCAGCCATTGACATCGAACTAAATCCCTCCATATATTGGTCTTATGAATCGTTCAGGGCACCTATGCTGAGTTTATAAGCAGGATTTTCGTATTCGCCGCTTCGAAATCGGAAGCAGACCCATTGGCGCGGCTCCTCGGTGTGTCACGCTGGGACACATCAACCCACGAGGCCCGATCACAGCAGGACCGAATCAGCTCGAGTTTTTCATCACCGGGACGGTCCCCGAAAAACCTTGTAAGATGTGGACTCGACGCGACGTTGGAAACGCCGAGAAGAGCCCGAAGGAGATTATTTGCGTCGAGGTCCCTGCGTATAATCGGCCCTCTTGATTGCGCGCTTCACCGGGGAGCGAATCGCTTCATGCGCTGAGCCTAGGGAGCTTCGAACGTCCTCTTGTTTATCGCTTGCCAAATTAACTACGGTTGTTGAACCAGTCGAGGGCGATTTCAGTATATTGGCCGACCTCGATGAGGTAGCCGTCGGGATCACGCATGTAGCAGCGCCATTCCCAGCCGTGATTGTCGAAGTGGGATTAAGCCCGCGGTGATCTTTCTTCGTTTCGATTTTTCCTTTAGGCGTGGCATTTCCAGCAACGAGTTCAAGCCACCAGCAAAATCTTCCCGATACCACCCTTCTCTGCCGCTGCATGAGCCTCGGCCGCTTCGCTAAGCGGCAGTTTCCGGCTAATCGGGATTACCAGCTTTCCATCTCGGACTGCTTCGGCCATGAACTCGAGCGTTTTCCTGTCGAATTTCGAGAATACGAACACCACCTTTACAGATGGGTACTTCGCGGCGTTCTGCGGCGCCCCGAGAACCGAAGCAAACACTCCTCCCGGCTTGACCTTGGCGATCAGCTTCTCGGCGGTGCTTCCGCCGACCGTATCCGCAACCGCATCGAGCGGCGGAAGATTCGCAATCGCGTCGTTGTCGTCGGTTGCGACCACCTGATCCGCGCCCACAGTCTTCGCCTCATCTATCTGCCTCTTCAAGACCCCCGCGATCACAGCCGCCCCGCGTTCCTTCGCAGTGAATGCCGCCGAACGCCCGACATTTCCTCCAGCACCTACGACCATAACCGTCTGGCCCGCTTTGATTCCCGTAGCTGAAAGGAGCTGGTTGCCGGTCGTCGTCACCAGCGGCAGAGCCGCCGCCTGGATCAAATCGAGCCCCCTGGGGATCTTCGCCAAAATCGCTGCATTCACGACACAAAGTTCGGCGTAAGTATCGTCCGCCATAGCAAACACCTGGTCACCGACGGAAAAGCCTTCCACTCCCGGCCCAATCTTAACCGCAGTCCCCGCAATGTCGACTCCGATCAGTCCCGGAAATTTGATGGGATAGAAGTCTTTCGTTAACCCGGCACGTCTTTTGCAGTCGACCGGGTTCACGCTCGTGGCGGCGACCCGCACCAGCACCTCGCCCGGACCCAGAACCGGATCAGGGTACTCCTCGAACTTCAGTACTTCAGGACCGCCATATTGGTGGACCACAACTGCTTTCATATTCCATCTCCTTGTACGATGCGTTCAACTGGTCGCCGCTTGCATGGCAGGTCCGAGAACATGGTCGGCCAAATGGGTTGGTTTCAAGGCGCTCAAAATATTTCTGGCCTTAGCCGACTCAACGGAAGTTCCATGAGCAACCACCAGGTACCGGCCAGCCTTCATGGCGGCCTCGTAGGTTACGATGCTGTCTCTCGGTATGCCTATGCTGAACAGACCGGCGCCGATAGCACTCAAACCGCCGACTACCACCGCGTCCTCCAGGCCAGCGACGATCCAAGCCACCAATGGCCCGCCCACCAGCACAGGGCCTATCGCAGGCACCCAAAAGAATGCGGCGCCAAACAGTAAGCCCCAGAATCCGCCCCAGAAAGCGCCCCACTTCCCCCAATATTTCATGCGGTCTCCCGCGTTGTAGTAGCCAACGACTTGCTCCTCCGTGTGATAATCCTTTCCCACAACTGACAGCTTCTTCATGTCGAAGCCTGACTTCTGAAGTTCCTTCACCGCGTCTTCCGCTGCCGAGTGGCTGTCATACACTGCGACCACTGCGTTTGTGTCCGTCATATTCTACCTCCTCTTCAAATTTGGTTTTGGTTCGCTGAGATTTCACTTCACTTTCGTCACTACTTCTTCTGTCAGCCGACTCTCTGACCAGTGGATTCTTAGCTCTGCACTTGGCGTTGGCGAGTCGCAGCACCTTTGGCGGCAGCCTCTCTTCTATTCTTTTGAGGATGAATGCCCAGGTCGTGCCATGACGTTTCCGCAAGGTTGACCTCGTAGTAGTTTGCAGCTTTTTCGATGTTCGCGAACGCCAAAGCACGGTCGGCATCGGAGACGTCGACGACTTGATCGAACCGCGCGACCGCGTTACGCACATGTTGTGCGTCGGTCAGTGGTTCTTTACGCTGCTTCGGAAACGCGTAGACGCTGTCGGGTAAGTCGCTCTGCAGGGTCAGTCGTCCGTGTTTTTCGTGAGGTTTCCAGGTTGCTTCCGGCATGTCTTTGCCATCCTTTCTTTGAATATTTGGCTAGAGGGCGAGCGCACTGTCGGCCCGTGCACCAAAGCGATTGAGCCACAGGCGGCTTGCGGTGATCGCTCCACATCGAACTGCGAGTTCGAGACCGCCGCCCTCGCGGGATCTCCCATTCACATTCAAAAGTGTTAATTGGCAATTGCGCGGCCAATCTGGCGGCATGCCAAAACACACAAATTCGAGTCTTGCAATCAATGGCTTGCGACGCCATCCGGCGCTGCTCCACGTCGTCGGGCGCAGCCTGGTTCGTGTCGATGGCCCAAGCTCAATGACGGCAGTTCGACGTCCGTCGAACTGCTGCCGGCCACGCGGTACGATCAAATACTGAAAAACTCGGCCAGCATTGCATCGTTGCCTGCCGGCCCTCCCAGGCCAGTGTCGAAGAACCGCCACCGAGCCTCGACTTTCGTCAAAGGTTCGGGTTCACTCGGCAATTTCGGCATCAGTCCAAGCTAATCAGGAAAAGCGAATTATCCCGGTTGAACCGTGGATTCTGTCTTGGTACCCCACCTGCACTTTCCTTGCCCGAAAGCGTCCATTCGACGACGATATATGCAGAGGGCCAGAAGTACCCAAGCCGACATCTTCGGTCAAGAACCGATTTCTGAAAGAGCAGGAGTAGCACCCGACCGAGACGCACCCACGCACGGCTCGAGCTTCACAGGTGACTGCGCCCAAGCCCTCGATGACCTCAATACGGTGTTCCTTGAAGTGTTCGGCCGGCAGAGATAGGGGCACCCATTCTGCTGATCGGATAATTTTGTTCGCGATTACGTCGGAAAGAATATTTTGGGGAGCACAGGTTTTGCCAACCTCCTCTCCACTACCCTTTTCGCCTACCCATTCCTTGTCCTTGCATGCACAAGCACCCAGGCGAAGAGGCCAACTCGGGCACATCTTCCTATTTGACTGGAGGGCGAGTTATGGTATTTTGCGAAGATTCTGCACTGACTTATCTCAACGGTCTTGGCTACAATGTTGTTCGACTTCCACGTACCGGCCCGATGCCTCTTGAGGTACTGGGATGCAAGTCCATGCGAGTTCGCCAATGAAAGCAGCCAGAATTCATCGTTTCGGACCGCCCACCGTGATCGTGCTCGACGAACTCCCTCGCCCCACTCCGGGTCCTGACCAGGTTTCCGTGCGTGTGGCCAGTGCCGGAGTCGGGCCGTGGGATGCCCTCATTCGTGAAAACAAGAGTGCAGTGAATGTGCCCCTGCCCCTCATCCTGGGAGCGGATTTGTCTGGCGTGGTCGAAGCTGTTGGGACCGGCGTGACCCAATTCCAGCCCGGCGACGAGATCTACGGTGTCACCAACCCGCAGTTCATCGGGGCGTACGCGGAATTGGCGGTGGCC
>JBEKLY010000502.1:0-4365 GCA_050010015.1 Terriglobia bacterium | reverse complement strand
CCCTACGACACAGCCGCCACCCGTCTCAACACACCCCCACTCCAGCGCCCAATTTCCCTCGTCTCGCCTCTCCTGCCTCCCGCCAGCCTCGCGCCCTCCCCCCACTGTCTGAATCACAGAAACTTGATAATTGATGTCCGCTATGCCTGACATTTTGTGCTATACTTATGTGCTAATTAACCAGACTTGCGAAACGCCGAGACGGGACTAAATTCCATGCCCATATTCGAACTCCGGCTCCCATGCCGGGGCTGCGGCAAAGAATGCCGGGCTACGATCACGGATAGCACAACGTCGGCAAAGATCAGGTGCAGCGCGTGCGGGATCACCCTGCTGGATGCAAGGTCAATTACGGGCTATGTCTACGTGCTTTCGCATCCGAAACTGCGGGGCCTGTTAAAGGTGGGTTTCACCAAGCGAACCGTCGCCGAGGAAGTGCAGGAGCTAAGCTGGGTGTCGGGGTTGCCCGAACGTTTCATCCTGCAAGCGGCTTTTGAAAGTTCCACACCGGAGAAACACACGGCGGAAGTTCACAAAAGGCTTGCATCAAAGCGCGTTCAAGGTATGGAGTATTTTGAGGTACCCGTGCCGTTCGCCGTGAGGGTGATTCAGGACGTGATTCCGTCGGGGCCGCTTGACGACGAGGGAGTTCCAGAATCGTCGCAGCCTGGCCAGGGCGAGACATCCTCGAGTTCCCTTGGCCAGTGGTCCTGTGGGCTGTGCAAGCACGAGTGGAGGGCCGCCACTCCTGACCGTTGCCCACTCTGCCAGAGCACTGCGATTGTTCTCCTTGCAGGGGCAACGCCTTCGCTCGATGCTCCAACCTTGTAGCAGGCTGCAGGAAGACCCACCTGTTGCCGTTCCGAGTGGTCATGCGTCTTCAACCCCACCCGAAGGAATGAGAACCACAAGTGTCGTCACCCCCGCCAGGCCAGGGGCCATCCTTGGTCGGGAACACGGTGGATTCCCGCCGGCGCGGGAATGATGTGAGCTTCGAGTAGGGGCGGTTCGCGAACCGCCCCTACCAGCCGGATTCGCGGGAATGACGTGGTTTTCGAGAGCCCGATCGAGTGACGGCGCGCCCCTCAATCCGTGTCCGGGGGTTCGGGCGGCCTTGTGTCATGGATGAAGAAGTCCGCGTCCAGCGGGGCTTTGATGCTACGGAATTCACGCGGGGATTGCTGAAACTTGAAGAAGCCGCCGAGGTCGCCGCTGGCGCGCGCATCGGCGAGTCCGAGTGACCTTTCGGGTATGCCAAAAGCCCCTTCGATGAATCTCTGGATGCTGCCAAAGTCGTGGTGGATATTATCGACGTAGGCCCTGGGCGTGTACGCGGAGACTACCAGTAGGGGCACGCGGAAGCCGAACTGATAGCTGCCCAGCGCGCCGTACAGGATGCGCGGCGCCACGTGGTCGTACCATCCGCCCCAATCATCCCAAGTGACAATGATGGCGGTGTCAGACCAATACCCGGCGCCTCCCTCGCATTTTGTATCGTTGCCAATCGCATTGACAATGGACGCCACCCAGGAGGGGCCTCCGGTTGCAGCCGGGCTTCCGGGATGGTCCGAATTCTGCCCGGGGGGAATAACCCAGCTCACGTTATCGAGTTGGCAGGAGCCGATGTCGGTCAGCACATCGGCTGGATTCAGATCGACGCTGTTGGCCCAACTGCGGCCCAGGCATTCCGTGTAACTCCCGTTGGGTTCGCAGATTTCCCGAATCGAATTGGGCGCGATCCAAAAGAGGCCTCCGGGATTGGAATGATTCGGATTGGCCACAGTGGGAGCGTAATACTTCCAAGTGAGCCCGCGGGCCTCGAGCGAACTTCCCATCGTGGCGTGCGAAAAGCATAGCGTCCCCAGCGGGTTATTCGTAAGCTTTTTCTCTGCCCCGTCCGGGTAGAGCAGATAATTCCATTCGTTCAACGGTGCAAGACAGCCCGTGTCGTTTTGCGCAAGGTAGTTCGATCCTTTCGGTGCAACGGGATTCTCAGCCACATAGATGCCCGCATGGTCTTCAGATTCAGACCGTGCCGAAGTGCCCCCGAAAATGAATTGATGGGCGGGATAACTGGGGCCCTGGTTGGTTTGAAACATATAGTTGGCCCACCCATAGTCCGCCGCCAAGGTGAGGTACGGATCCACAGTATGTTGGGAGTTATCGACGTACTTGAACTGGGGATTGCTTACGCAGTTCCCGGAACACGGCACCTTGTCGGCCCCGTTCATCTTCCCGCTGTTGTACATAGCGACGAACGCAGCGTGGGCGTGGCTGAGGTCATAGCTTATCCCCAGAGGAATGGGCTCGAGAGGAATCACTTCGCCTCTGGAGTTTACTCCCTTAGATGAGATGTCATAGTTTGCCGGATTGATTCCCGGCCAAGTGAGCAATCCATGAAAGAGGTTGTCCGGAGTGCGGTTCTCCTGAACGATCACGACGACGTGGCGAATAGGATTCGGATAGGGGATCTGGCCATAGGCAACCTGGCTCCCCAACCACAGAACCAACAATAGACTCTTGCCGGCGCACCTCATGGTGTCCTCCTCGTAATTCTGCTGACTCGCTCGGCGATCCTCAGTTGTTTTGACGCTTCGCGCTGCTGATTAGGATGTATAAAAAAACGCCGGATCCTCACCGCGGAATTTCTGAGAAGCTCAGCCGTTGTCACAAGGCCTCGTCAGGGGCTTGGATGTGCGCAGCAAGTCCCAAAATACTAGTCTCCTGTCCCAGTGGTTCGTGACATAAGTCGGGGCGATTCGAAGGTGTGTCGCGAGCCCCCCGTTACTAACGTGCTGACGACATTCTTAAGCCCCAAAGGGGCGGTCTAACAAAGCCCAGGCCAATGGCCAGCGTGAGGAATCCATGCCGCGCAATTGGCCAGCCCTGAAAGGGCGTGACGTGCCGCTCGAGGCGGCGGAGGCGACGTTCCGCGGAGGGCAACGCCTGGTTATTTCGCCCTGGCAGGGCTTGCTCTCTGAGACCGATGGTGTCCCGTTCGCGACCCAGGCCGTTGGCCTGGGCTTTGTTAGCTCGCCCCTTTAGGGCTCGAAGCATTTCCAACCAAGAATCAAGTACGCCCCATCGCTGAAGGGCCGACATGTACTACAGACTTCTGAGACACGACACTTGTACTAACTGACAGAAATCAGCGTCGTAACATTGGCGCTCTGGAGGGGAGGGCTTTACAGGCTGCACGGGTGGCGCATACGTCGCGACGCCTTTTGTCGCGATGTATGCGCCCGTCGTCGCGCCCGGGCGGTGCCGCAGGGTTGCCCTCAAGGCCAAGGCATGCAAATCGTGGTCTGGCTACCCCGACAGGCCGAAAGTGTGCATACATGCCAACAACCACCGTCGGCAGGTCTGAGCCACCTGCGGGTGTCTCCAACATAGGTTATGAACAGTCCTTGGCTTGTGAAAGGACGGAACTACCGGACTAAAAAGAACTTGACATCACGGGGCGTTCTGGCAGAATGTTTAGGTACAGGGGGTACACAGACAGTTATTGACGCTTAGGCAATAATACTTTAGGCTCTCCGGTAAGCCGGTTCTAAACGAGCCGGCTAACTTCCCTATTTCGAGGAGAGCCCAAATGAAAAACCTAGTGCTGATGTTCCTGCTTGCAGTCCTTGTAGTCGCAACAGCCAGTTCGCTTTGGCGGATGTTCGCTCGAACTGCGACGATCGACGGAGTAAGGCCGCTGGTGGCGATCGGTACTGATCCTGTTCCGCCGTTCCCGCCGCCGCCGCCGAAGCCGCCGAAGCTGACCCGTTAAATGCCGCCGAATCGCGTGAGCGATCCGGAGGCTGGTTGTTTGCTAGCGCGTTCTCGGATCGCTCATGGAAAGCAACTTAGTCCAGTACGTAGTGCAGGACTCTGGAATCCTAATTGAAGCTGCCTTAGTCTTTTACTTGGTTTGGACAAGCAAGTGGAAGGGGCAGGGCGCAGCCGCTTTTTACCTCTCCTCCTTGGTGGCCGGCCAACTGACGAGGGCGTGTTTCTTGCATGAGTATGGCTTGACCTCTCTGCGGTATTATTACGCCTACTGGAGCACAGATTTCCTGCTGGTCATGAGCGCTTTCGGGATAGTGTGCCTCTTCTTCCGGCGCGCCTGCTCGCGCGAAGAGAAGATGTGGCGCCTCATCCGATTATTCCTCGTGTTGCTTTTAGTACTGGTCGCTGCCATATCAGGCGTGTCTCTATGTCTCAATCGCCACGATTTCTTCACCTATTTTCTTGTCGCGTTCAATCAGAAACTGTATTTTGGTTGCCTGGTGCTGAATACTCTGCTCTACCTCATGCTGCACTACATGAATTCTGCTGACGATCAACTGGAACTTCTGGTTTGTGGAGTGGGAATCCAGT
>JBEKLY010000501.1:0-4382 GCA_050010015.1 Terriglobia bacterium | reverse complement strand
ATCTCCTGCGCGCTCGAGATGGGAAGATCCTTCGTCCGCCCTGAATACCAACGCAGCCTGGGAGCGCTTCCCTTGCTGTGGAGAGGTATCGCCAACTTCGTTGCTAAGAATCCCAGGTACCGAGTCCTCTTTGGCGCCGTAAGCATCAGCAACCGATATCAGCCCCTTTCGCAACAGCTCATGGTGTCGTTCCTGCGATCCCACTACGCTCTCAGCAGTCTATCGGGAGCTGTCAAGCCCAGAACTCCGTTTCGCCCCTCGAGGGATCGAGACCTTCCGAGGCAGACCCTTGAACTGATCGGCGACAATCTCGACGAGCTCTCCACAATAATCTCCGACATTGAATCGAATTGCACAGGCATTCCCATCCTCATCAAGCATTATCTCAAACTGGGTGGGAAGGTTCTGGGTTTCAACGTGGACCCGAGTTTCAGCAATGTGCTTGACGCACTCGTGCTTGTCGACCTCGCACAAACTGACCCGAAGATTCTGGCACGCTATATGGGGAGGGATCAGGCGACAGAATACCTCGCCTTCCACCAGGCAGTGGAGCTCGTCGCCACTTAAGTGCACGTACGGCCCAGCAACGCCCAGCACGTCCTGGGGCCCGGTCCGATCTTCTGTGCCGACGGAAGCCCTAATTCAAGACGGCGCCGGTCGAAGGCGCGCAGTGACAACTTGTCATTGCGCTCTCTCCCCCGACTCATTTCACGACGGTCTCACTTTCGGACGCTTCAGTCCCAAATGCGGACAGCCATAGTTTATAACCTGTTTCACGGCCAATGATTATTCAACCAGATACAGTTAAACTCGCGTGGCAAAGGAATTGCTCTCGCCCACATTCTTGTTTGGGCTGGCCCCGGCGCTCGAATGCACCAAGCCGGACCTGCTTACGGCTTTAAAGTCCGGAGGCGCCGCTCCCAGCAAGCACCGCCGATTCCTGGGAAGGAATGCCCTGGTGATCGCGCAGGTGGCGGGCTCGCTTTTGCTGCTGGTCTTTGCCACGCAGATTTTTCGCGGGGCTTCGGTCCTTCTCTCCTCCCCTTTGGGTTTCCGTTCGAGCAATGTTCTCACCGCCGGCTTTAACCCCACGCTGGCCCGCGACTCGATGGAGCAGACCAAGGAGTTCTACCGGCAGCTGCTCGACCAGGCTCGGACCCTTGCCGGTGTGAAGTCCGCGGCACTCTCGGAGGCCGTTCCCATGATTCAAACCGCGGCACAGTCGCAGTTTGGGGGCATTCATTCGACGCGGGTCATCCCGGAAGGCGTCCAGTTGCCCAGCGGAACAGAGGCGGAGAGCTTGCTCTCGAATGTCGTCAGTGATGGCTACTTCCGCACCATGGGAGTGCCCATAGTGCAAGGCCGCGATTTCCTCCCGAGCGATCGTGCGGATACCCCGCGCGTGGTGATTGTCAATGAGCAGCTCGTCCGCAACTACTACCCGAACCAAGACGCCATCGGAAAACGCCTGAGACTGAATGGCACGGACGGTCCCTTCACCGAGATTGTCGGGGTGGCGAAGCAGAGCACTTACCTTAACCCTATCGAAGCCCCTCAGGGGTACCTCTACCTGCCCTTGGCCCAGAACCCTACCGCTGCCCTGACCTTGATGCTTGAAACCGAGGGACCTCCCGCCGAAGAGGCCGGACGGTTGCGAGACTTGGTCCGGCGCTTGGATGCCAACCAGCCGATTTTCGCCGTGCGTTCCATGCAGGACGTCTATGACCTGACCGTGAAACAGCGGATGGATATCATTCGCGAAATCATCGGGGGGTTGGGTCTTCTCGGGTTGGTGCTGGCTCTGGTCGGCCTTTACGGCTTGATGAGCTACTCGGTAAGCTTGCGGCATCGCGAAATCGGGATCCGTATGGCCATCGGGGCTAACCCAGCCGCAGTGGTCAAGATGGTGCTCCGGCAGGGCATGGTGCTGGCCGCAGGCGGAGTCGCGAGCGGCCTGCTACTCAGCCTGGCCGCGAGTAAGCTGACGGCGGCCTTGCCCGGCGGCCACGGCTTTTACCTCCCTCTCATCGTGCCCGTTACCGTGTCCCTCCTGGCCATCGCGGCGCTGGGCGCCTACATGCCTGCACGACGCGCCTTCCGAGTCGATCCGAACATTGTCCTGCGGCAGGAATAAGCGTCCGCGTCCATCAGCCAGTCTGTAGGCTAGCATGCAGGTGCGTAGACGCCGTCGCTGAACACGACACCGCCGCTGTGGACGGGTGCTTCGTCGAGGCGGATGCCGAACCGGTCGAGCGCCGGCTTGAGAAACGCGGCCGCGTTGCTCGTCACGGCGCGCTCCACCGTCTCGCGCGGAACGCCGAATCCGATCGCGAAGTTCATGCACCCGATCAGCGACGTGCAGGAACCGCTCAGAGGCTCTGTGTACGGCTGGCCCGCTTCGTTGAGACGCACCTCGAACGTGCGGCCCCATAGCTGGTGCGTGGTGGAAGGCGGCGCGCCGATCAGCGGGCTTTCGTCCGCCACGAGGATCACTTTGTCGGGGCCCTTGCTGTCGGCCATCAGCTTTACAGCGTACCCCGGAACGTGAATCGAATCCGAGATAATCATCGAAAACGCTCGCCGGTCAGTGAACTGCACGATCATGCGCAGATCCTTGACACCGATCTTGTCCCGTGTGGCGGCGTTCAGGACATGCGTGAAACCGGTCGCGCCCGCCGCAAGTCCCGCCTGAATGTTCTCCAGAGTCGGATTCTGGTGGCCCTGGCTGACGCTCACTCCCTTTCCGGCAAAATAGCGGATTACCTCAACTGCGCCCGGCCGTTCCGCCGCCATCGTCACCCAGCCGATGAAGCCGCCGGACCACTCCATCAGCTTTGCGGCGTATTCCACAGTCGGATCCACGCGCAGCGCCGGATTGTGCGCGCCGATGCACTCGGGAGCGAGAAACGGGCCTTCCAGGTGAGGCGGCAGAATGCCCTTGCCCCACGCATAGTCGCGCGCTTTGAGAAAGACCGGGAGGTTGGAGCGGTAGGCTTCCTGGCTCGCGGTCACCATCGTCGGACACAAGTAGCCGTAGCCGAGGCCGTAGTAGTAATGGGCTACCTGCTCGAGTTGCCCGAGTGTAAGACCAGGCGCGTCAAAAGCCACGAAGCCGGACCACTCTCCGCCGCTATGTATCGGCCCACCGTTCACCTGCAGAGACGCTGGATAGCATTTGGGATTCACGGCTCTCATTCTCCTGTTTTGGACAGACTCAAACAGTCTGCTGCGATCCCGCTGGCATTCAGCATTAGTTCCCTTGAAGTCAGCTCAGAACGTCATAGTATAGCCCAGGTAGTCAAGCAGTCGAGAGTCGAGAGTCGAGAGTCGAGAGTCGAAAAAGTGACAGCCCGTAGGCGTCTCCTCGCCTGGCTATTTGATCTGGCTCCTCGACTTCTCGACTCCTCAACTCCTCGGCTGTTTGTTTTCATAGACATTCTCGCTTTGTTCCCCGATTTTGGTGTAGCGCGGGTAGCCGTGTTTGCGGTCCGCGTCCCGCCCCAGCGATCGTGGAAAAGCCGCAGACCGCAGAACCGGCGGTCTGCGCTACCAGACGTTTTGTACTTGTTCTTTGTTTTCATATACATTCTGGCTTTGTTCCCACGATTTTACACTAGACAAGTTGAGGCGTCGAGAGCTGGAGACGCCAGCTGCCGCCTTCCCACCTGCGGCCTGAAGATGGGCGTTCGGCGTTTGGTCTGGCACTGTACGACTCAGCGACTTTTTGTGCTTGTGCTTTGTTTTCATATACATTCTGGCTTTGTTCCCGCGATTTTAGAAGGCGTAGCGCGGAGGTAGCCGCAGTCTGGCTTCCTCCGCGGCCTTTCGGCCGAACGCGCCTTCCGAATCGCGGGAGCACCCGCGGGAGCGAAGAACCGCGGAGGAACGCTAAGGACGCGTACCTCCGCGCTACCTCGCTCTTCAACTCCTCCACTCTTTGTTTTCATAGACATTCTCGCTTTGTTCCCCGATTTTGGTGTAGTGCGGACAGCCGTGTTTGCGGTCCGCGTCCCGCCCCAGCGATCGTGGAAAAGCCGCAGACCGCAGAACCGGCGGTCTGCGCTACCAGACTGCGAGGTCCGGTCGAGCGCTCGGAATTGTGCCGCGCGGCATCGACACGGCGCGGCGTCAAACAGGTAGCTTTGCGTAAAGACATAGTATTCTCCATCATTCAGAAAGGTTCGGGGGCAGGGGCGGCAGGCAAACCGTCCCCACAAAAGGTGAGACAGACGTCCACAGCCCTTACAGGTTAGCAGAACCAGGGCTAGTCTGTCAAGCCCAGAATGATACGCTAGATAACTGGATGAGACAGCCCTCTCCCTTGGGGAGCCCGTGTGGGAACCCCTTTCGAGCTGTCATTCCGAGCCCTTCGCTGTCATCCT
>JBEKLY010000500.1:0-4408 GCA_050010015.1 Terriglobia bacterium | reverse complement strand
TGTTTGTTGAAGAGTTTGAGGGTTTCTTCGTTCACCGACTCGAGGCCGATGAAAACCATGGCGCAGTTGGCGCGCTTC
The DNA here is from genome assembly GCA_050010015.1 of Terriglobia bacterium. Taxonomy (GTDB): domain Bacteria; phylum Acidobacteriota; class Terriglobia; order UBA7540; family UBA7540; genus CAVROP01. The sequence goes on along the minus strand of JBEKLY010000500.1, from coordinate 4,330 downwards.
ATCAACCTCAGCAGTTCGCGATCCTGCGCGGTCTCGACCCGCACTTGGGCAAACCAGCGCGGCATCTTGACTCCTTCCGCGAGCAGCCGCTCCAGCAGTCGCGTGGTGCGGGCGCGATTGGCGGCGAAGATATCATCGCCGAAGAAGATCGGCTTGCCGTTCAACTGAATAGTGTGGCGGAGCAAGGCCAGAGCCGCATCGTCGTCGAGGAAGCGAAATCCGCGCCCAAAGTTCTCAATCACCGAACAGAATTCGCACTCATACGGGCAGCCGCGCGAGGTGTTGACCACGTTATGAGTGATTCCCTGCTTGACGCGGTCGGAGTACAAAGGAAAAGGTAGAGCGGAGAGTTCTTCGCTCGTCAAGAAGGGACGGTCCGGATTGTGGATGGCTTCACCGTCCCGGCCAAGAAAACTCACTCCCTCGAGATCCTCGAGATGCGGCCGCTCGAAGTCATCTCACAGGCGTTCAAGTAGGAGCGGCAGCGTGAAGTCCCCTTCGTGGGTGACGACGACATCGCCAAATTGCAGCGACTCCTCCGGCAGCGCCGTGGGGTGGGGGCCGCCAAAGACGATTTTCACGGCGGGATTAAGAGCGCGGACCTTCTGCGCCAATTCGAACGACTGGTTTGCCGTGCGCGTAATGACTGAGACCCCCAGGACGTCCGTGTCGGCCAAGCGTTTCCAATCATCTGCGTCCAGGCGGCCCGTGTCGCGATTGTACTGCGGGTCGAGCGTGACCACGTCATCGAAGCCCGCCCGCCGGCAGACCGCAGCCAGCAAGGGCACGCCGCGAGCAGGATAGCGGAACAGCGAATAGACGTCTTTAGCTATCCGGCCGTCCAGCCGACCATCGACGGTAGCGGGCAATTCGACAACGGTAACACGCAAGTTCTTCACCAAAACACCTTCCATTTCCGGGAATAATATCGGCGCTGCAGGAAGTTTTCCGAGTGCAGCGCGCACAAATCGAAGGTCCCACCATACAACTTCCAACGTCCTGTGTCCAGAGTACGAAATCTCAAATTTGAATTCTGAAAACTTGCTCAGCTCGATTGAACGGTGGATAGCGATTGCTATAGAATGACACCTTAATGCGGGACTAACGCCCTACATGTCAACGGCGAGTTTATTTCGCCGCCGAGCAGCGTCAGGCCACCTCGACATCGCAGGTGAACACTACGAGAAGGGAACACGCTTGCAGTCGCTGAAAAAACCTCTGAATGGCTCCTGGCGCAGGCTTTTGCTTTCCCTGACCGCCCTGTTGTGCGGCCTGGGGCTGCTCTTCTGGCCGGCGCGTACTCTGCGAAGTGACAGTTTCGTTTTTTACTTCCCCAATGCGCGGCACGTGATTCCCCTGGAAGTGATCGATAACATCCAGTATTTGCCCCTCCTCCAGGTCCTTAACCAGGTGGGCGCACTGAACGGCCTGACGGAACGGCGGAACAACCTCAAGGTGGTTTTCGGCGACAGGCACATCGAGCTGCATGACAACGATCCGAGGGTTCGTCTCGATAAGAAAACCTTGATTCTTGCGGCTGCGGTGCGCGTTTCCAATGGGAAATGGATGGTGCCAACCGACTTCCTCACCACCATCCTGTCCAGGCTAACAAGCCAGGATGTGGAGTATCAGGTCGGAACGAACCGGGTCTTCATCGGTAATATCAGACCCGGGTCTTTTACCTTGCGCATGGAACAGGAGAGCAATGGCGCGAAGCTCACTTTTCAGTTCACCGACAAGGTGACGGTTCACACGGAGTCCGTCAATGGCAAATGGGTGATGTTTCTGGGTGACCACCCCATCCAACCGCTGGAACAGTCCTTTCACTTCCAGAATCCCTATGTCAGTGACGTGCGATTCGACGACCAGGACGGACTTCCCAAGCTAGTCATTACGCCATCAGCGGGGGGCCTGAACTTCTATCCCGAACTGGTTGAAGGCGGCAAGGTGCTTCGCGCTGAGCTCTTGAAACCTGCGCCGCCCCCGCCCCAGACAGCGAAAACGCCTCCGCCTTCCACGCCGTCTTCGACTACCGCGAGCGCCCCACCTGCCACACCAGCACCTTCGCCGGGCGCCACGCCGTCCACTCCTGCCGCACCTGCCGCACCGGTGGGGCCGCCCTTGCCGGTTGTAGTTTTGGATGCCGGGCACGGCGGCGAGGACAACGGCGCGCGCAGCCGGGATGGTGTGATCGAGAAAGATCTGGTTGCGCAACTCGTGGCGCGTGTGCGCCAGGCATTACTTACCACGGGTAAATTCCGGGTGATCTTGACGCGCACGGGTGATGCGAATGTGACCTTCGAGCAGCGCGCCGCGACTGCGAATGTAGCCGGGGCCGCGTATTTCCTCACCTTTCATGCCGGCGACTTAGGCGGCGGCTCGCCGCAGGTTGCAATTTACACCTACCAATCCGCCAGCCAGGCAAGCCCTTCGCCCGAAGGCGCAACAAAGCCGTTTTTCGTAGCCTGGGATCGAGTTCAGGAAAACTACATCGACCAAAGCCGCAAACTTGCGCAGACCATCCAAAAGGACCTTACCGCACTGGCTGGAGTCACCTTAGATCCGCCCGCGGCAGCGCCGGAACGCACTCTGCGCAGTGTGAACGCGCCGGCCGTGGCCATTGAGATCGGTAGCTTATCGCCCGATGTCGACGCGGGCCCGCTGACTGACACGGCATTTCAACTTCGTCTTTCATCCATCGTGGCGGAAGCGCTGAACGCTTTCGAGGGTGGAGGCGCCTGAAACATGAGCCGTCGCGCCAAAATTCTCTGGATTGCCCTGTTGGTGGTGTTTGCCGGAGGACTCTTCTATCTCCGTTCCTTGGCGCGACGCATCTTTTTTGAGCCTCCTGCGCATAGCGACGAATCTGCTAAAGCCCGCTTGAACGAGGCGGTCTTGCAGTCCGGCGCCGGGCCCAATGAAATCGCTGTCCTGTACTTCCCTTCCCTCAGCGGCCGAATGCTGGTGGCAGAGAGCCGGCCGATCAAATGGGCGCCGGCCGCGGCCGACCGGGTGCGTGAGGTTCTACTGGCTCTCGCGGAAGGACCAAGCCAGCGCCTCGGCCATCCGCTGGCCGCCGCAACCACGGTTCGCGCCGTCTTCTTAACCCTGGATGGAACGGCCTATGTGGACCTTTCAAGCGACCTGGTCAGCGGCATCTATCCGGGGATCGAAGCCGAGTCTCTTGCTGTTTATTCCATCGTGAACTCAATTACGACCAACATCCCCGCGGTCAAAAGGGTTAAAATCCTTATTCAGGGCCAGGAAGTTGACACGCTCGAGGGGCACGCGGACTTGACCGAGGCCATCGTTCCTGATCCAACGCTTGTTAAAGGGAGCCCGTGAAACGAGCAGGGGCGGCTCGCGAACCGGCTCTAGAATTCAGGAGATCGCATGTCCTCGACGCCAAAACTTTTATCCGGCCTTCTCTACTCTGGTGGCAAGCTGGTCCGTCCGGACCGGCGGCCTGCCGACGAAATGAGACCTGTTGAAATTGTTCCAAGCTTCATCACGTCCGCGGAGGGCTCGGCGCTGATTCGCCTGGGTGAGACTCAGGTGATTTGTACGGCCACGGTCGAAGACGGTGTTCCGGCTTTCCAGAAAGGGACGGGGCGGGGTTGGATTACCAGCGAATACGCAATGATCCCCCGCGCCACGGAAGACCGCACCCCAAGGGAAGTGACGCGCGGGCGGCAAGGCGGCAGGAGCATGGAAATTCAGCGATTGATCGGCAGATCGCTGCGCGCCGTGATTGACCTGGAAGCGCTTGGCGAGCAAACGATCTGGATCGATTGCGACGTGATCCGCGCTGACGGCGGCACTCGCACAGCTTCCATCACCGGTTCCCATGTGGCGCTGGGCCTGGCTTTCCAGCGACTGGCGGGTCTCAAGGTGCTGCGTCGGAATCCCATCAAGGACTATGTTGCGGCGGTCAGTGTGGGAATTGTGGGCGGAGAGCCCCTGCTCGATCTCGTCTACGCGGAAGACTCGAATGCCGACGTGGATATGAATGTGGTGATGACCGGCTCAGGCCGACTGGTGGAAGTACAAGCCACGGCGGAAGGCAAACCTTTTAGCCTCGAAGACCTGAATAAACTGATAGAAGTCGCCCGGCCGGGCATCGAAAAACTCCTGGCTGTGCAGCGCTCGATTCTGAAATTGGAACCCCGCGAGGCCGGCGGGCAGGTCGGCAGGTAGGCAGATCGGCAGCTAGTATGACTATGTTAAGTAGTCCTTGCAATTCTCCTTCGCATGACTTAGCATGGGGGCATGAAGCCCATAGCCTGGAACGCCAAGCTTTGGAAAGAAAGCGTGACGCAATTCCTGGAGT
>JBEKLY010000499.1:0-4443 GCA_050010015.1 Terriglobia bacterium | reverse complement strand
GACATCCGGGCCATCCAGAGGCTGACGAAGAAGGCGGTGGAAGCGGAAGAACTCATGCGGCGAACACGCGTCGAAATGGAGAAGAACCTGGGGGACTACTACATCTTTGAAATCGACAAGAACCCCGTGGGCTGCGTGGCTTTGCACATCTATCCCGAGCAACAACTGGGAGAACTCGCCAGCCTTTTTGTGAGTCCCGCACACGAAAACCAGGGCATCGGCCGAAAGCTGATTCAATTTATCGAAAACAAAGCTCGCGAAGCCGGGATGAATGAACTGATCGTACTCTCGACGCAGGCCTTTACTTACTTCCAGTCGAAATGCGGCTTCTCGGAAGGCGCTGCGGATAACCTCCCGCCTGCCCGCCGGGCAAAATACGATCAAAGCGGAAGGAATTCGAAGATCCTGATGAAGCCCTTGAGAGTTGATGCCTAGCCCCGGCGGGTTGGCGCAGACCTACGGTTTGATGTCTCGGAGGTTCGCGGCAGCGAACCTTAGTTGTACCTCGGCCATCGCTCCGAATAGTTTCGCTACGCGAAATCGCAGGCTTCAGAAGACGAAGTCTGCGCCAGCCAAATGCAGATTCTTCGCTTCGCTCAGAATGACATGTCATCCTGAGCCCGTTCGCTTCGCTCAGGGTAAACTCCGTGGAGGATCTGCTTTTCTTCGCGCGCCGCGAAGAAACTGGCCTGTGTGGTCAATGCGAAAGTAGGGGCGGTTCGCGAACCGCCCCTACGCATTACCACGCGGACCGGTGGCCATCACAACTAAACCGGCTAGAAGTTGAGCATCAGCCCAAATTGGAGCAACCGGTTGTTAAGAGCCGAACTGATGACGCCCGCGCCGGCCACTCCGATGCCTGCGGCGGGTTGATTGAAATTCGGACTGTCAAAGGTATCGTACGTCTCCGCCTTGAACGTCAGGCTTCCGCCCTCGCCAAGCTTCGTTATCGGGAACTTCTTGCTCAGTGCGAAATCCATATCCGTGAACGGCGGCCCGTACAGAATATCTCTGCCGGAGTTTCCGAAGGTGTACGGGTTAGGCTCGACGAACGCCGACGTATCAAACCACCCGTTGATGTTCGGATTCGCCAGCTTGCCGCTGCCGATGCGGTTCGGCCGCCAGGTGCCGGATAAGGCGCCGCTGAGATTGTCTGTGCCCATATAGGGGGTGAACGGAGTCCCGTTGCGTGCCGTGAAAACGGAACTGAGTTCCCAGCCGCCCAGAACGGCGTCACCCACCCCCCCGCGATTCAGGAAATGGCGTCCACGTCCCACCGGAAGCCGGTAGATGAAATTCCCGTTGAGCACGTTCCGCTGATCCACTGGCGAGTTTCCGTAATCTGCTTGTGGAGTATAAGCATCCTGCCACACCGACGGGGCGCCGGTACCGCCGTTTGCGGTCATGGAATCCAGCGAATGCGAATAAGCGTAATTGACGGCGAACAATAGCCCGTGGCCCATATCTTTCTTGACCGTAATCTGCAGGGAGTTATACTCACCATAATCAACCGGGTCGAAATCCGTAATGGACGCAAACTGGGGGAAAGGTCGGTTTGCTTGTGCATTGCCCGGCCCCAGCAGATTCACCGGCACCTGGTTCATGTCTCTCCAGCTCCCGGTAGCCGGCATGTGCAACGACCTGTTTCCGACATAGGCTACGTCTATCAACACACCGCCCTTCGTCTGGTGCTGGATATCAAGCCGGTACTGCTGGTTATAGCCCATCGGGATATTCGGGGAGATATAGCCCACCGACTGCCCGTTCAGGAACGAATTGGTGCGCGTGGCGCTCGTGGGGTAGAGCGGCGGAGGCGCACCCTGCTGCATGGTGAAGATGGGATGGATCAGGTCGGTAGAGGTTTCGAAGCCTGATATACCCCAGCCTTGTGCCACATTGGGGCCATAGTTGTACTGAGCCCACAGGATACTGAAGACGCCGTAGCCGCCCCGGACCGACCAGTTGGGCTTGGGTGTCCAGGCAAAACCCACCCTGGGCGCGAAGAAGTGATAGTGGGTGTTCTCTATGTGTGTCCAACCCTCACCGGCATAAGTCATGGCGCCGGGTGTCCCTGTTGCCGAATTGATCAAGGTGGGATCGAAGTTGGAGATGCGATTGAACGTTTCCCCGTACCCTGCCTGAATCACCCACCGCACTCCCGCCGAAAGCGTCAGGTTGGGACGGACCTTAAATTCGTCCTGGACGAAGGGCTGCGCGGTCCACATCCTTTCGCCGGTGGTGGGCGTGGCACTGACGCTCCAAGTGTCCGGCAAGCCGAGGAGGAAATCCGCGAACCCCTCGCCACTACTGGTGCTGATCGAAGGATTCCGGCTGAAAATGCCGTTGAAGTCGAAGGCGCCTTCCTGCTCACTATTGGAGTTAAACCAATCCTTGGTAAGCTCGCCGCCCCATTTGATAACGTGCTTGCCCTTGACCCAGGTGAAATCGGCCCCGGGGCCATATCCCACCTCGGTATCGAGCCCGGTGCCGCCTGTCCCGATGGACGTGCCCAGCGTCCCCTCAATCGTCGTCGAGGGGAACATATCCGCAACCGGGTTCGCGAGACCCAGCCGCTGCGGCCAGCCCTTGCCGGTGGCCACGCTTTGATACGTGCCGTGCTCACGAGCGATCGAAACGCGGAATTCACCCACTAAACGAGGGCTGATGGTCCAGACGTCGGTAATCTCCGACTGGTATTCCTTGATATCCCAGCCGTCGTTATCAATTAGAGGGTCCGCGGCGGGATACCCGAGATGCGCGGGCACGATCTCGAGATTGCCCGTCAGGCGCTGGGACGAAGAAATGTTGTAGTCGATCTTGGTGTTGATCCATTTGCCCGGCTCCGTGACACGGTCCAACCAGTAGAAATTGTTGTAAAGCCCGGGCAGATTAGGCGCTGGGAAGTTCGACGCGATGGCGGCCGATACCTTGTCGAACCTGGCCTGGGGAATGGTGTTGTTCTGGAATGGTTGATTCACGTAATTCCCATTCTGGACGGCCAGGGTGGAAGGATCGTAGATAGTCTGAAATTGCGGATCGGTGAATTGGCCCGCGAGCATGGCAGCCGTCGGGAATGTGGCGAAGGAGGGGTAATCATTAATGTTGGTGTTCTGTTGGTAGTTGAAGTGAAAGAACAGCTTGTCGTGCTTGATCGGTCCGCCGATCGACGCGCCGAACTTGTTCCAGCGCAGAGGCGTTTGGGGGCCAATCGTGAACCAGTTGCGGGCATCAAATATGTTATTCTCGACGTACTCGAAGGCGTCGCCGTGAAAATGGTTGGTGCCGCTCTTGGTCACCACGTTAAACACCGAAGTCCCGTTTCCGTATTCGGCCCCGAAGTTCGCGGTGAGCATCTTGATTTCCTGAATGTCATCCAAGGGGGGTTGCATCCAGTCGGGATTCACGTCCTCGACCAAAAAGGCGCGTCCCCCGTCCACCTGCCAGTTCGAGTTCAAACCGCCCATGCCATTGACGCCCACGTTCGATCCGTTAGCGCCCCCATAATTCATCGAGGATCCGCCCTGGTTCACGCCGGGTATCACCGCCAGGAGGTTGTACCAGCTCGCGCCGACATTGGGGAGTTCAGTCACCGGCGCCGCCGTCAGCGTGGTGCTCTGCTCCGCATTCTCCGTTTGAACCAGTGCGACCGGGGCTGTCACCGTAACGGACTGTGTTGTGGCTCCAATCTCGAGCTGGGCGTTCAGCGTGATAGTCTCGAGCCGCATATCGACGTTTTCTCGAATGAATTCTTTAAATCCCTCTTTGGAGAAGGTGACGGAATACGGTCCCACCGGCACCGAGGGCGCGTCGTATAAGCCCGTCGCATCGGTCGTCGTCCGCTGAACCACGCCCGTCGCAAGGTTCCTGATGGTGATGGCGACACCAGGAATCACTCCTCCAGTTGAATCCGTCACCGTGCCCCGGATTTCGCCGCTTTGCCGGCTCTGGCCCGCCGCCAGGCCAACCGAAAGCAAAATCGCTAGTAATGTAACCCCTGCAATCCGCAAGCCTCCCACGGAAGGCGTTGGAACACTCATTATTTTTCACCTCTGATTAATTTCGACCGGGGACACGACGCAAAGAAAATAACGTTGCACGACACAGAGGCACGGGCGCGTTATTACAATTCTGCCTGAACCCAGGGTGCAGACGAAAAGACTTTCAGCCGACACGCAAATCTCATCGCCTCTATGTTAGACCATAGTCTCAGTCTGTCAAGTGACGCGAAATGGCCCCAACCCGTCGATAAGGTGGGTCGAGGAGGCTAGGGCCCCTGGCCTTGCGCCTTTACGTCGCACGCGGCTGGAGCCGGGCGGTGTACGGGTAGGGCTTGCCCTCATAAGCGTTCACTTAACGCCTCAACTGGTCAAGTGGTGGCAATTTGGGTCTCGTTCGCCACTAAATTCAGGCCCGGAGGGCCGACAGGGAGTAGCCCACGGCGTG
>JBEKLY010000498.1:0-4458 GCA_050010015.1 Terriglobia bacterium | reverse complement strand
GAACGTGGCAATCCCCGCCTGTCCACCTTGTTCGCGGTGACCAAAGCCGTCGGGCTTCGGCTTACCGTCGAAACCGCGTCATGACTATTATCGGACGGGAAACACCGGCCGGATTTTCAGGACCGCGAAGCTACTCCGCTCAAAGCTTCCATTGTATGTTTCACCTGCCCCCTCCTGACGCAGGAGGGGAATTCCGTATTTTTCGAGCGCCACGCAGTAGTTCAGCACCGAAGAATGTTCCACCTGAGACGTTACTATATGGCGTTTCGCCGGATTAGCGCTGAGCGCCGCGGCGATGGCGGCGTTGTTGCTCTCGGTCGCGCTCGACGTGAAGATGACATCCATCGAGTGAGCGCCGATTAGTTCGGCCACCTGCTCGCGCGCTATCCGTGTCACGGCGAAAGCAGATCCTTCGCGAAGTTTACTCTGGGCGGCAGAGCGAGATTCTTCGCTTCGCTCAGAATGACAGCGAATGGGCTTAGGATGACAGCTTGGGGAGAGCGGCGCTCGACGGGTTGCTTGCGCTCGGGCTACGTCGATGGCATTCGGGCCTCTGCGGGGCACGCAAGTCCGTAGCCACTCGGCTCAGGGAGGACCAATGCACGAAACAGAATGCAAATCTTCTCGACGGGATTTCTTGAGGACCGGCGCGGGCGCGATGGGCGCCATCGCCCTTAGCACAGCGTTGCCTCAGGGCGCCGCCGCGCTTGGACCAGCGCCGGCCCGGCCGAATTTTATCTTCGTCTCGACCGACGGCCACCGGCCTGACGCGCTCAGTCTGAACGGCAACCGCATTCTCCAAACTCCAAACATTGACCGCATCGGGCGCGAGGGCATTCAGTTTCAGAATTCCTTCGTGGTCAATGCCCTGTGTCTGCCGTCACGCGCTACGGCGCTCACCGGACTTTATTCGCACCGCACCGGCTGCCTGGATAACAAGGATGACCGCGCCATTCCCCTTGAAATCCCGCTCTTCACCGATTTGTTGCGTCAGGCCGGCTACGAAGTCGCACTCTTCGGGAAAGCGCACGTCGGCCGTCTGGGAGAGCGGCAGTGGGACCGCTATTTCGGCTTTCCCGGAGCGGCCGCCGACTATTTCTGGCCGCGGATTCAAGCGGGCTCAAACGGAAAGATCGAATCGAACCTGGTCTACGAAGGCTATGTTGACGACCTCGTTGCCGAAAGGGCCATCCAGTGGCTCAGGCAGAAGCGCGACAAACCTTTCTGTTTGATTCTGTGGTTTCAGTCACCGCACGCTCCTTTCTTCAGGGCGCGGCGGTACCTGGATCTTTATGACGGAGCAACGATTCCGAAGCCCGCCACCTTCGATGACGATTTGAAAGGATATCCCGGAAAGCCCCGAGCCTTTGCGGACGCAGACAACAAAATCGGAGGGCCCTATGCGAAGGACAGCGAGACGCAGGAGAATTGCGCCAGGACTCTGGAGGAGATCGTCAAGGATTATTACGCCGGCGTCGCCGACGTCGATGACAACATGGGAAAGCTCTTCCAGGCTCTCGGCGAAATGGGCCAATTGGATGATACCGTAATCATGTTCAGTTCGGACCACGGTTTCTTCTTGGGCGAATGGCGGATGTACGACAAGCGATTGATGCACGAGCCGTCGATCCGCACGCCCATGCTGATTCGTTATCCGCGCCTGATTCGGCCGGGCTCGAGCGCCCTGCCGATGGTTCTGAATACGGATATTGCGCCCACCCTGCTTGAGCTAGCGGGGCTGGGCATCCCTAACGGGACACAGGGCCGGAGCTTGGTTCCGTTCTTGAGAGGCGAAGAACCGAAATCCTGGCGCAAGGACTGGCTCTACGAGTATTACGAGTACCCGGGGCCACACAATGTGCGCAAGAATCGCGGAGTTCGCACCGAGCAGTTCAAACTGATCCACTATTACGAGGATCCTGAGGAATTCGAGCTCTACGATCTCAAAGAGGACCCGGGAGAGCTGCACAACCTCTACGGCGACTCCCGCTATGCAAGCCTCGCGCGAGATCTGCTGCAGCGCATCCGCGAGCTTCGCGAAGAAACCGGCGACCCTTTGGGTGGAGCGTAATTCTCACTGGAACATGAGCAGCGAATCGAGCGGCGCCTTGGTGTCAAATGGCAGATTTCAGGAGACCCAAAGCGGAAATTCCGGTCCGATTTTCCCGCACATTCAATTGCCTTCGAGGGCAGGTAAGCGTACGATGATAGGCGGGCCAAATCAGCGTTTCAATCCGCGCACCAATGCCGCACTCCAGTACTTTGGCACTTCGCCTTTTTCAGAGATGACCTTGGGTGTGCCGGGCAACGCCAATCGGCGGTTTTTCCACGGGCCGGGTTTGAACAATTGGGAACGGGGCTGCTGAAGAACTCGCCAATCACCGAACGGACGGAAGTCCGGTTGCGCGGGGAGTTGGTTAATGTGTTTAATCATGCCCAATTTCTGAGTCCGGTCGGCAACTTCATTGCCATTCATTTCGGCCAAGTAACGGCTGGCTACGATCCCCGTATTGGCCAAGTATCGGTGAAATTTTTGCTCTAAGAGGAGCCGCTCCCGATGACAGCGAAGGCACGAATTCATCGCATCATCCAAATCGACTGGCCCGAATTCGGCCAGGCCTCTTATCCCCCGCAGGCGCCCACCTCTGAGTTCGAGAAAAGGATCAACGACCTGCGCGCCATGATGGGCGAACGAGAACTTACGCATCTGGTGGTCTACGGCGACCGCGAGCATTTTGCTAACTTAGCTTACCTTACCGGTTTCGACCCGCGATTCGAGGAGGCTCTGCTCATAATTTCTCCTGACCGGAATCCACTGCTGGTCGTCGGCAACGAGTGTGAAGCATACCTCGGCGTGAGTCCGTTATTTAACGATGGAAAGTTGAGAAAGGAGCGCTTTCAGCCATTCTCCTTGCTTAATCAGCCGCGGGACCAGAGCCGGTTCATCCGTGAGATATTTGCCGGGGAAGGAATCGGCGAGACCTCGATGGTCGGATGTGTAGGCTGGAAATATTTCTCTGATCGCGAACATCCCGACGCCCGGTATGCGATAGATATCCCATCCTACCTCGCAGACACGCTACGGGCGCTGGCCGGAAGGAACCGTGTAGTCAACTCCACGGATTTGCTGATGCATCCGGGTTACGGCCTGCGCAGCTTTTGCTCGCCATCGGAGATTGCGTATTTCGAATATACGAGTGTCCTGGCCTCGGACGCGATGAAACGCATGCTTTTCGGAATGCGGGAGGGTATGACGGATCATGAGGTGGTCGCGCTGGCCGGCACGAGCGGCGAGCCGCTTGGGTGCCACATCACGTTTACGACGGGGCGCACCGCGAGGCTCGGCCTTTCCAGCCCCAAGGATGAAAAGATCCAACGTGGACACACTCTTGCCACGAACATCTGCTATTGGGGCGGCAATAGCACTCGCGCGGGATGGATCGCGTCCTCAGCTCGCGACCTTCCAAGTGAAGCTGCTGACTATGTTGCGAATTATGCCGGTCCCTACTTCGAGGCGATGAGCGAGTGGTTCGCTCTGCTCAAGCCGGGCACTTCCGGGGGGCAATTGTGGCGCCTGATTCAGGAGCGACTGCCCTTCGAGCGATTCGAGATTTTCCTGAATCCGGGCCATCTCATCCACCTGGATGAATGGCTCAGTTCGCCGATTTATGAGGGCTCAGAGGTGGTCCTCCATTCCGGTATGGCGATGCAAGTGGATGTCATCCCCGGTTCGCCGGTGTATTTCTCAACCCGCATGGAAGACGGGCTGATTCTCGCCGACGAAGAGCTTCGCAAGAAACTCAGCAATGATTTTCCTGCGTGCTACGGGCGCTGCCAAAAGAGGCGAAAGTTCATGACGGAAATCCTGGGCATCGACCTTCCCGAAGAAGTCTTGCCGCTGTCGAACATACCGGCCATCGTGCCTCCGTTCTTTCTTGCGCCGAATAGCATCCTTGCGTTGTAGGGGCGGACCTTGTGGCCGCCCTGGGCAACTACAACTGTTGCCCCCTGGAGTTTCTACATTTCTGAGTCCTCGGCCATTTCATGCCCGGTGGGCCTGGGAGCGCGGGCTTCCAGCCCGCATTTCGCATATGACGTGGCGGGCTGGAAGCCCGCGCTCCCAGGAATGTAGAAACTCGAGTGGGCACCCACAAGGGGTGCCCCTACAAGCGATGGAGATATACCGCTGACCGCCACGAAAACCACTTCCACCGCGCCTCTTCAACTGCGGCGCAATTCACTCGGGCTAACGGAACTGGTGTTCCAGGCCATCACGCACATCGCCCCGGCGGGCAACATCGTCCTCACCTTTCCGATCATTGCCCACGAGGCGGGGCCGGCCATGCCGGTATCGCTCCTGCTGACGACCATCGTGTGCTTCCTGATCGGCAATACGGTGGCGCAGTTTTCCGCCTACCTGCCGTCGAGCGGTGGTTACTACTCTTTTGCCACCCGAGG
>JBEKLY010000497.1:0-7528 GCA_050010015.1 Terriglobia bacterium | reverse complement strand
AGCAGCTTGTTGGGGTTGAAGCGGTTGCCTTGGGCGTCCACGTCCGAAATAAAGCCGGCACTGGAACCATTGGTCCAACTGCTCGAAAAAGGCCAGTTCGGCCCCCAGGCCCGATAGCCGTAGTATATCGGCCCGGTGATGCCGGCCGCCTCGAGCGCCGCAACCGATAGGGTACCGGAGAAGATGTTGGTGTTGCTGTCAGCCTCGAGGGTAAGGCGCAGCACCTCTGCTGAACCCATCGGAGAAGCGTAGAGATCAACCTCGATCTCGGAGGCGCGTGAAGAGTAGACACGAAAGATGACGTTGCTTTGTGTGGAGTCGTAGCTCGCGCCCAGTCCGTAGGCGTTGATTGCCGCCCCAGTGGGCCGTGCAGGAAACAACAAACAGCCAAGGGTCAGCAGGGCGTGCGCGAACGCAACCCGTGAACGCATGGTTCGAATCTCCTTTAGAGTCACAGCTAAGATCGTTCCAGTGAATCAAGCTTCAAATCTCCTCGCCGCATTTTCGCCACTTGTAAGATAGTGTCGCGCGCGGCGAATTCGTTTCGCGCGTAGGAGCACGTTGATGGGCGCAACTTCCGGCACGCAGTGTACCCACAACGGCAGCTTATGCGAGCGTCTCATCGACGGCTGGATCAGCGGAATGCTTCCGCATTCTCCACGAGCCACTGATCTAGCGCAATCGGTTTCCGGCCGAGAATACGCTCGACATTGTCATTCACCGTTTCAACACGCCCTTCGCGAATGGCACGCCATAGTGCCACGTGAGCTTCCGTTTCCTCTGCTGAGCCGCTGATCCGTGAATACCGTTGGCGTGCCTCCTCGTCGGAGATCGGTTGAAAGGTCAGCGGCCTCCCAATCGCCGCTCCGATCCTCGCCGTTACCTCCGGGAAGGACAGCGCTTCCGGCCCGGTGATCGGCAACGATTCTCCGTCATGGGCGCGGGTCGTCAAGGCCATAACTGAGACGGCAGCAATATCATCGGAGTGAATGAACGCCCTCCGGCCGTCACCTGTGGATGCGCGAACTACACCCTCGGCTTTAATGGAAGGCGCCCAGGCAAGCAAGTTAGACATGAAACCTGTCGGCTGCACGAAGGTGAAAGGAACTCCGCTGGCCCGGACGGCTGCTTCACCACGCTCATGCCAGGCGCCAATGGCGAGCCCTTGCTGCACGTCCATGGATGAGAGTTTGACGAGATGCCTTACGCCTGTCATTCTAGCCGCGCTCGCCGCGAATGCATCTCGCTCGGGAATCTGAGGACCAGTATTAACCAGAAAGAATCCGTCGACGCCTTCGAGCGCCGCCCCGAGGGACTCCGACGAGCCGAGATCGCCCACAAACAAGTCGACGCGATCTCCGAAGCGCGATCTTGCCTTGTGTTGGTCGCGCACGAATACCCTCGGCCGCTCACCCCTTCGGAGTAAGAGTTCGACGACCCTCGCTCCTACATCTCCTGTTGCGCCCGTTATGAGATACACCATCGTAAGCTCCTGGGTGATGTCTTAAGCTTGCTCACATACTGAAACCAGCGTACGATGCCTTCCCGTTCATGTCTACTCGCAATCGGACAGTGGCATTGATTAATCAGCTTGCGCGGGTGGCGCACACGTCCCGACGCTTGTTGTCCGGATGTATGCGCCTCTTTGGCGCCAGAGGGGCGCAGACATGCCGAAGAACGGCACGCCTGCGCCACCCGTGCTACCCGCTGTTTCCGTTCACCCGAACCAGCAATCCTTTCCCTGAGGTAAAATACCAGGAACATCGAAAGCGAGCGCCCCGATCGTCACGGGCGCGGGGCTTGGGGCCGGCGAGCCTTTCTGGACGCGCAGGGCCGGAGTCGCAAAGGGGGTTCAATGTCGGAAGAACTTCGTTTCAAACAAAGATACCAATCAACCGAATGGCTACGACGGCATCCCCCTGGAGGCGACACGCCTTGGGATATTGGCAAACCTGACTTCAACCTGATTCAGACCGTAGCCGCAACGCCCATCAAACCCTGCAAGGCATTGGAAATTGGATGCGGAACTGGCGATAACGCCATATGGCTTGCGCAACAAAACTTCCAGGTAGTGGGAATTGATGCTTCGGAGGTAGCGATTGAGAAGGCAAAATCGAAAGCCGGAGAAAGCAACGTCAAATGCGACTTTATAGTGAGTGACATCATGACAAGCCGCATTGAAGGGGCGCCTTTTGGCTTGGCATTTGATCGCGGGTGCTTTCATACGTTAGGTTCGGACCAAGAACGGAGGAGGTTTGCTGAAATCGTCCATGGCTATTTGGGAACAGACAGCCTATGGCTCAGTCTGATTGGCAGCGCTGATGAACATCGCGAGGGCCCAGGCCCGCCACAACTGACCGCAAGAGATATCGTAAATGCTGCGGAGCCATACTTCGAAATCCTGTCGCTCGTTTCAGGCTCTTTCGGCGCGAACCGCCCCCACCCGCCCAGAGCTTGGGTTTGCCTGATGCGGAGCAGGCGTTGAACATTAATGGTGAACAGCCCGAAGCACCGGATGCACGGATAAGTGGCGTCGCAACGCCCGGGACGTCCGGAGACAACTGGACATGAATAGCCATTGTCGCGACTGTAGGTCCGAACCCCCACCTCATATTCGCCCACGCTACAGCGTCCACCATTTCCTTAGATCGACAAGCAGCCCTTGACGGATATGCCCTCGCCTTTACGCCAATGCCCCGGGGAAACCCTCCAGATCTTTGGTCGTTTCCGTCCCGCGGTGGCGCCTGAGCGTCTCCGCAACTAATCGCAACGTGTTCCCCCAGGCTTCGAGGGCCAGCGCCTTGCCTTTCTCGGCAGAGGTCTTTTCGTTTAACTCCCCTCGAGCTACGCCCAGGACCCGTGGCCATACCTTGGCAGAGGCCTCTCCAAGTCCGTTAGTACCCGTGGCATTGTACAAACTCAGCGACTTTTTGTACTTGTCCTTTGTTTTCATAGACATTCTCGCTTTGTTCCCTCGAATTCAAGTCGAGAAGTCGAGAGTTGAGAGTCGAAGAGTGACAAGTAGTCGGCATCCTACCGCTCGACTTCCCGTTTCGGCTCCACAACTCCTCGACTTCTCGACTCCTCAACTCCTCGACTCTTTGTTTTCATAGACATTCTCGCTTTGTTCCCCCGATTATGGTGTAGCGCGGACCGCCGTATTTGCGGTCCGCGGCCTGCTCCAGCGGATCACGGAAAAGCCGCAGACCGCAGAACCGGCGGTCTGCGCTACCAGACATTTTGAACTTTTCCTTTGTTTTCATAGACATTCTCGCTTTGTTCTCCTGATTCTGCTGTCGATAAGCTGAGGAGTCGAGACGTTGGGAAGCCCTCCCCCACCTTCCGGCCTGCGGCCCGCGCGCGACGGTCGCGGTCGGCTCTGGGTCTCCCACTGCTCGACTTCTTGACTCCTCGACTTCTTGACTGAAATTGGAGGCAGAAACCACAGGCAGGAACTACGGACGAATACAGAAGAGGGCTTTCTAGCATAACCTAACCGGCAGGACTACAGCCTGCCCAACCCCACAATACGATTCTAGCCTATCTCGTCCCGTTTGTCAAGAGAAAAATGTGCAGCGACAACAAGTCTCTCTCATCCACGCGCGACCACTCATGTGGATCAGGTTGGGTAGCAAACGATAATAGTTGGGGGTATAATCTCGGCGGCGTGGGACTAAGAAGGAGATTCCGCTTAGGCCGCGCGCATGATGAACGAACAAGCCATAATTCAGCCTCAGCGAGAACGGTTGCTCAAAGTCTTTGAATTCCTCAAAGCGTACACAGAACTCCGTTATCCACCGGTTCGAGACATCGGACAACAACTGCGAGTTCTCTGGCTGAACAAGTTGCCACAGCATCCCTCCGTGGAGATCTTCGAGGGTGATCGCGAACCGGACACCGAATCAGAAGATGCGGACGTCATTCTCCGCATTACGCGCCCTGACCTAGCAGATTGCCCACCCCCTCCCGCGGCCATAGCCGAGTGGCTAAAGCCAGGGTGGCAAACCATTGACGGAAGTGTCGATGTCCACCCTTCGCGCAATGTACCTGTGACGGAGGGGGGAGCGCGTGTCGAACGGTTCGAGGAGGCCCTACCTAGACCCTCACTCTTGAAGCGATGGCAGCAAGTGCGCGCGGAGTGGCAAGCCAATGAGCGTCCAGCCCGCCAATCGTTAGCAACATTTCAAACCGTTTACGAGTGGTTTGGAATTCATGAACGCGAGGCCGAGCGAATCGAAATCTTGGCTGGCGACGGGTTGCTGAGTTGCCCGGACGATGGCGGAAGTTTCAACCATCCAGTGCTCCTTCAAAAGCTGGAGTTGGAGTTCCGCCCTGAGAACATCCTCAGTTTGTCTTCCGCAAGCGCGACCAGATGCCTGAGCTTTACTTGGAATTCCTTCGGGCGCTGCCGGAGGCGAATCCCCGACAGATCGCTCTCTGCGCAGACGAGTTGAAGAAGATTGAACTGTCCCCGCTCGGCGGCAAAGACACTGATGGATTTTTCCAACGCCTGATTCAGGGCCTGTTTCCAACTAAAGGTCAGCTACTTTCTGGCAACACACACGCATCAGGGCAATCCACTGCCAAACCGCAGCCGCCGGCCTATGCTGCGCCTACTGCGCCACCACAGGAGGATGAAACGGTCGCCGACCCTCCGAACATAACCAGTACTGCCTTGGAATATGAGAGAGAAATCGCTAGGCGCGGGGGCGATGTAAGGGCACTTCGCAAAGAAGGTGCCAAGATGAAGATAGGCGGCAAGGTGTACGAAGGATTGGCAGCGTTCCGGCTATCGCAACTGAAAGCCCAAGAAGGGATCCCAGCGAACGAGCCGAAAGGTGCTGGGCCAACGATCCGTCGTGACCCAGTGATCTTCATCCGCCAGCGTCGGTCAGGGCCGGGAGCCGTCTTTGAGCTTATTTTGGAGGACATCGCCAAGCGGACCGATTTTCCCGCCGCTCTTCTTCAAATCGTCGGTTTGGCTGGGGGTGCTCCAAGCGTTCCGCAAGAAGATTCGGCTTCATGGTCCTGCGGCAACGATAACGAGGACGTTCTCCTCAGCAAACCTGCCAACAAGGAGCAGCTAGAAATCGCGCGGCAACTCGCTCGACGTGACTGCGTCTTGGTTCAGGGACCTCCAGGTACAGGTAAGACTCACACGATCGCCAATCTTCTTGGGCATTTGCTCGCCCAAGGCAAACGCGTTCTCGTCACGGCACACACGCCGAAAGCGCTTCGCGTCCTGCGGGAAAAGGTGGTTGAAGCACTGCAACCGCTTTGCGTCAGTGTCCTCCAAAACGACAAACAAAGTCAGGACGATCTTGAGCAGTCTGTTCGACAAATCGCTGTGCGGTTGTCTCAGGACGACCACGAATTGGACCGCGAGGCCGGGCGTTTGAAGCAAGAACGTAAGCGGGTCATTGATGAACTTCGCGAAACGAGAATCCGATTGCTTGATGCTCGACAGGATGAAATTCGCGGAGTTGTCTTTGGTGGGAACGAAACTCGCCCGGCTGACGCTGCGAAGCGAGTGAAGCAAGGCGTTGGTTCGAACGACTGGGTTCCAAGCCCCGTGAATCTGGGACAAACCTCGCCGCTGTCCCACGCGGAGATTGTGACCCTTTACCAAACAAACGCCCGTGTCAGCCTTGAAGACGAGCGGGAATTGAATGCGGGCCGTCCTGATGCGGTGACGCTTCCCACGCCCAAAGAGTTCAATGAGGTAATCGAAGAAATTGCCGCGCTGGAAGCGCAAAATCTGTGTTACCGCGAAGAGTTGTGGGACGGCGCAGGCGGTCCTCAAGATTTGGCTGAATTCGACCGCATGTTGGCGCTCGCAACCAAGGCCATCGAGTATTTGCGAAACTGTACTCCCTGGCAGTTGGAAGCAGTGCAAGCGGGGCGTGACGGAAACGAGGCAATGCAAGTTTGGAATTCGTTGACCGAATTGATCGGGTCGGCTTGGAAGGAAGTGCAGGAGTGCCAGGTGCTGGTGATGGCGCACGGGCCACAGGTTAATGACCAAAGACCGCCCCACGAGTTGCTGCCCATCGTTGACGAGATCATTCACCACATCGAGAACGGAAAATCGTTTGGATTGGTGACAAGGCTGACCAAGCCCGCCTGTCACCAACTAATCGATGCTGTACGGATTGGAAATCGCGGTCCGATGCTGAATGAGCCAACCCATTTCCGTGCCGTTCGCGCGTTGCTTCGAATCCAGATTGTGCGGCAAGAGCTAGTCGAACGTTGGGAGCGGCAAATCGCGGCGAAAGATGGTCCAGCTTCGTCAGAGTTAAGCGAAAGCCCAGAGCAGGTTTGTCGGCAGTTTATCTCTCTCATTCAGACCTGCATAGAATGGCACGGTTCGACATGGCTCACCCTGGAAGCTGAGTTTCACCGGTTAGGCTTTAAGTGGTCGACCTATTACGAGTCTACGCCGCCAGTAACTGGCTCTAACGCGCAACTGCACCGACTTCGCAATGCAGTGCTAGCAGCCCGTGGTAGAAGTGGTTGTTTTGGTGGTGGCCAGAAATGCGTTGTTTACGGGCGGGGAAAGCGAAAAGGATTGCTGCAGGTACTCGCGATGCCTTGCTAAGGCCAATTTTCGAGTCCAGACCTCGCCCAGCCGCCCCAAAAGGGTCAAAAAAAGCGCCGCCTCATAGCCCTGCAGGCCCCGCGGCGTGCCGCGACCCAAAAGCTGGCGCATGACCAGTCCCAGGTTGAACGCTGCCGCGTGCACCAGCAGGCGTTTGAGAATATTCGGGTGCTGTCGCAGATAGACGCGCCGCAGGCCGCCGGTTTCATACAAATGTGCGAAGCTGCGTTCCAGGAGCTCGCCCCGCTGCCGTAACAGCCTCTTTCCCCGCTCGCCTCGAATCCGTCGCCGGTTGGCGTACACCGCCGCCTGCTCCGCCGCCTGCTCCGCCGTCTTCCCCTCCCAGCACCGCCGCCCCCGCTCCGGTTCCGAGCAGTAAGTGCGCACCTTCCAGTCCACCAACTCCGCCAACACTTCGTTGCTGTGGTAACCCTTGTCCAGCACCACTTCCTTCGGCCCTTCCGGATTCACGCCTGCGTCTTGCTCCGTCCCCGCCACCGCCGCGATCTGTTCTCCCGCTTCGCACACCGTCTCGCCGACCGTGGCCGTATCCCCCGCGTCGGCCGGCTGCACCGTAACCGCCACCACCGCTCCGCTGCTGAAATCCACCGCCTGCTCCACCTTGTGAGCCAAGTGGGTTCGCCCATCCTTCATCTTGGTGATGCGCGCGTCGGGATCATGCGGGTGTTCCCACTCCTCATTCGATCCCTTGTGCGCTCGCTTCCGATCGAGCCGCGCCAACTGCTCGCGCGTCGGGGTCGGGATTCCCGATTCCTGCGCCAGGCGCTTCAGAAACTCCTGGTAGCCTTCTCCCGTGTCCCGCCGCACAATCGTCCGCAAGGCGGCGTTGGCTTCCAGCGTCGTGGCGTCCACCCCCAACGTCTGCCCCTTCAGCAACCCTTTCTCCGCCAGCACCCCCAGCACCCAGGT
>JBEKLY010000496.1:0-4469 GCA_050010015.1 Terriglobia bacterium | reverse complement strand
CGTGCGCCCCCCGTCCGTTGAGCGTCGGGCCCAGAATCCCGGCTGAAGACGTCCGCCCGCGATGGTCTCCAATCCGCCATACCCTCACATCCCCACGAAATCGACTTTGACGCTACCCTGGAGTTTCCCGTCCGCTACTTGAGCCAACGCACAGCACAATGCTAAGCTCCAATCCATGGACCAAGCAGCCGGACCCCAATTCGAGAGGGCTTCCGCGGTTGAACAGTATCGCGCCTTGCTCGAGATTTCGGAGTCTATTGCCACGCATCGGGAGCTGCCGGCGCTCTTCCATGCCATCGCTGAACGGCTTCATCGGCTGGTTGCCTTTGACTTTATCGGGTTGACCCTGCCGGACTCGGATCGCAACACGGTGCGCATCCACGTTTTGGAGAGCTCGCTTCCCACGGAGGTGAAGGAAGGCTTCGAGTTCCCCATCGAAGAGGCCACGCACGAGCTAGTCTGGAAACAGCAGACGGCGCTGGTGGTCAGCGACCTGGAATTTGAGACCCGCTTCCCTCGCAATGCGGAGTTGTTGCGCAAGCAAGGCATGAAGTCGCTGTGTCTGCTGCCTCTCACCACGGCTCAGCGGCGCGTGGGTGCGTTGGCCTTCGGGTCAGTGAAGAAGGGGGCTTACGACGAGGCTGATCTCGAGTTCCTGCGCCAGGTGGCCGCGCAGGTGGCCGTGGCCGTCGACAACGCCCTGAATTTTCAGGACGCGCGGGCTTATCAGGAGCAGCTCTCGCGTGAACGTGACCGTTTGCGCTTGCTCCTGGAAGTCACGAACGCCCTGGTCTCCAATCTCGACCTGCGCGAACTCCTGAAGCAGATTGCGGCTTGCTTGCGCCGAGTGATACGCCACGACTACACGGCTCTGGCTCTCTATGATCCGGCCAGAAATGAGATGCGCCTGACCGCTCTGGATTTCCCGGAGGGCAAAGGACTCATCCAGGAAGAAATGGCTGTTCCGCTCGAGGGTTCAGCCGGCGGCGAGGTGTTCGCCACGCGCAAGCCCTTGCTGGTCGACGCGTCAAACGTGGACCGCTTCAAGTCCCCGATTGCACGCCTGGCCGCGGCCGAGGGCTTGAAATGCACGTGCGTGCTCCCGCTTTTCACTTCCACCCGCGACGTCGGGGTCCTGGCCGTGAGCGCCCTCACCGAGGATGCATTCCAACCGGATGACATCGGCCTCCTGGTGCAGGCGGCTAACCAGATCGCGATTGCGGTGGAAAACGCCCTGGCTTATCGCGAGATCGCAGAGTTGAAGAATAAGCTGGCGGAGGAAAAACTCTACCTGGAAGAAGAGATCCGCACGGATCACAACTTCGAGGAAGTGGTGGGCGAAAGCACGGCGCTCAAGCGGGCACTGAGCCAGGCGGAGACCGTTGCGCCTACCGACTCGACGGTACTGGTTCTGGGGGAAACGGGAACCGGCAAGGAGGTCATTGCGCGCGCCATCCACGACCTTAGCCGGCGGCGCGAAGGCACGTTTGTGAAGATCAATTGCGCGGCTATTCCCACGGGCCTGCTGGAGAGCGAGCTTTTCGGCCACGAGAAGGGCGCCTTCACCGGCGCCATCGCGCAGAAGCTCGGCCGCTTCGAGCTGGGGCATCGCGGTACCCTGTTTCTCGACGAAGTCGGCGATATTCCTCTTGAGCTTCAGCCCAAGCTCCTGCGCGTGTTGCAGGAAAAGGAGTTTGAACGGTTGGGAGGGAACCGCACCATCCGAGTCGACGTTCGAGTGGTGGGCGCGACCAACCGCAACCTGGCTCAAATGGTTGAAGAGGGGCTGTTTCGCAGCGACCTTTACTATCGCCTGAACGTTTTTCCCATCCAGATTCCGCCCCTGCGCGAGCGCCGCGAAGATATCCCCTTGCTGGTGCGCTATTTTGTGCAGAAATACGCCCGGCAGATGGACCGCCGCATTGAAACCATTTCGACCGAGGAAATGGAAGCCTTGGCGCGCTACCACTGGCCAGGCAATGTGCGGGAACTCGAAAACCTGATCGAGCGGGCGGTGATTCTTTCACCCGGGCCCGAACTCCGCGTGCCCGTGGCGGAACTGAAACAGCCCTCCGAAGCTCCTTCGAGTCTCAGCCTGGAGTCGGCGGAGCGCGAGCACATCGTCCGGGTGCTGCGGGAGACGAATTGGGTTGTGGGCGGCCCGCATGGCGCCGCGACCCGGCTTGGCTTGAAGCGAACCACCCTGCAATCCAAGATGCGGAAGCTGGGAATCGTGTCACGGGAGCTGTAAAGTCTGCGAGACGACTCCGTCTTGCGGGTCATTACCGTGAACCCGCAGGCGATGAGGAATCTCGCACCGCTCTGAAAACAACTCCCCTCCTCTGCGGGAGGAGGGGCAGTGGTGGTGGGCGCCAGCACCACGGCGGGCCCAACCACCCCTACCCCCTCCTTAGCTAAGGCGGGGAGTCGTTTTCAGGCTACGCCATCCCTTATTCGAACATGCGGATATTTGCTGCGGTTGACATTGGCTCCAACTCCGTGCGCGTCAAGATCGCGCGCGTTATTCGCCACCGTCTTGAGACGATTCACGAAGACCGCGTGGTGACGCGCCTGGGCGAATCGGCGTTCCGTTTCGGAACCCTTTCACCGGAAGCTATGGAGGACACGGTGAAGGTGCTGCGGCGCTTTTACCGCCAAGCCCAGGACTTCGGTGTCGACCAGGTGCGCGTCGTGGCCACCAGCGCTCTCCGCGATGCGCCCAACTCGGCGGCGTTTATTGCCTGGGTTCATTCGGCAACCGGTTGGAAAGTGGAAACGATCTCCGGCCTCGAAGAGGGGCGCCTGATCCACCTGGGAGTTCTGGCAAACAGTGCGCTTGGCGGCTCCCGCGCCCTGCTCATCGACCTCGGGGGCGGCAGTTGTGAGCTGACGCTCTCGGACAAAGGGCACATTCGCGAGATGGTTAGCCTGCCTTTGGGGGCGGTGCGCCTGACCGGGGAGTTCCTTCCCCATGATCCTCCCCGTCCGGTGGAGGTTCAGCGGCTCAGAAGAAGCATTGGGGAGGAGTTGGAGCGGGTTCGCAAGCAACTTGCCCGCGCCAAACTGCGAAACGTGGTAGCCACTTCCGGGACGGCTGCGGCGCTTTCCGATGCGGTCCGGGCCGCCGCGCCCCGAGACTTCAGGGCGAGGGCCGGGCACGTCTCGCGCGCCGCCGTTTTGAGCCTGGCGCATCGCCTGGCGAGGCTGGACGCGAAGGGCCGCGGTAAAGTGCCCGGAATCGGACCCCGCCGCGCGGAGATCATTGTGGCGGGGGCATACGTTTTTGCGGAGCTAATGGAGCGCTGCAGTCTGCCCGGATTTCGATATTCGCCCTTGGGGCTTCGGGATGGGCTGCTGGCCCAAATGCTCGCGGACCACGATCGAGCCACGATTCCGCGCAAGCAAGTCGAGGCCGAACGTCGCGACGCCCTGCTTGCCATGTGCAAGCAGTACGGGGTCGACCTCAAAAGGGCGGAGGAAGTCCGCCGCCTGGCAGAGCAACTCTTCCATCAACTGCGCCATGTGCACGCGCTGCCGCCCGACTATGCAGGCTGGCTCTCTGCGGCCGCGATGCTGCATGAAGTGGGCACGTTCATTAACAGGAGCGGACGACACCGGCACACCTACTACTTGATCGCCAACTCGGAGATCTTCGGCTTTACCCCCCAACAACGGCTGAGCATCGCCGCCATGGCGCGCTATCTTGGAAAAACCCGCCCAACTCCGGCCGATGGCCCGATGAGGGCCCTCGATAAAGAGGACGAAGAACTTGTTCCCCAGGCCGTGGCGCTCCTGCGCCTCGCCAATGCGATGAGCCATGGCAGCCCTGGCAGCATTGTCGACGTCGCTGCGGAGGTGTATCGCGAGCGCGTCATGATTAAACTCACCGCCAAGGATAACTCCGACCTGGAGGTCTGGATGCTGAGCAAGGAAAAGGCTTATTTCCGCCAGGTATTTGGCCGCGAATTGGATATTGAGGTGTTTTAGTTAACAAATGCTGAAAACAAAGGACTTGGTAGTGTCCTGATTTGACTGGTGGCGCCGACCTTTTGAGCCTGCCCTGAGCGAAGCGAAGGGCAGGCAGATGCTGGCCTAAAGGCCAGCGCTACGCCGAAATTCGGACACTACAAAGGGCTTGCAAGCTTCGCCAATGCCTTGTAGCCTTGCATTCTGGACCTTTAAGGGGCCCTGCCGCCTTGCGGCAGCTAATTCAGGGAGCCAAATATGCCAAAGCCGAAGGGCGTTGTGATCAACGGGGTACGATTCCGGCACGGAGAAGTCGATTGGGAGGACGCACACGGGGCCAGCCGCGATAAGCTGCCTGACTTCGACGCAATGCGTCAGGGTGGCCAGTACATTGGTTCGAAGATTACTTCCACCGGCCTTATTGCCAAAATCGGGAAATACCTTTTAGTGATTACTGAGAAAGATGAAGGATTGACCGAGTTTGATTACACCTTGATTCCCCT
>JBEKLY010000495.1:0-8462 GCA_050010015.1 Terriglobia bacterium | reverse complement strand
CCGCCTTTCGCGCCGCAATTGCACGCACGCTGCGGGCAGGATGCCCGCGCTCCCGGGTACTTCATGGCTTCCGGGCGCCCGTCAGCCGACGGGCATGAGCTAGGGCTTTCCGTTAGCAGGAACGATTGCATACGCACCGCAAGCTAGTTATGTCGATTGACGTAAGTGAATCTAGTCACTTCACATCCGGGCGCGGGCAGACATCGGGTCCGAGCTTTATGTGAGCACCGGGGGAGTTACAAAAATGACCAATCATGTTAACTTGTTACAACGGGTGAATAGGCCCGGAGCATCCAATCGAATTACGTGTAGGAGGCTGTTCGCATTGCGAATTAATCATCAGGAGCGGAATCATGTATCTTAGACGTCTGGTCCTTGCCCTTTGCCTGTCGTGCCTGGTATCGGGGTCGGCATTCGGCGTTGGGCCTACAGGAACAATCGTTGGGACAGTCAGCGACCCCAGCGACGCTGTAATTCCGAAAGCGCAAGTCACAGTTCGTAACCAAGCGACAAACGCTACGCGTGTAGTACTGACCAACGAGGCTGGAGACTACAGCGTCCCGCTTTTGCCCCCCGGAATGTATGAGGTCACAGCCGAAAAAGCCGCTTTCCGGCTCAGTGTCCATAGCGACATCAACCTGGACGTTGACCAGACCGTGCGCGCCGACTTTGTGCTGCAAATCGGCCAGCCAAGCGAACAAGTTGTGGTCAGCGAGACCGTGCCGCTGGTTCAGACCGACACCTCGACCCTAGGCCAGGTGATCGAGCGCAGGCAAGTAAGCGAATTGCCCCTGAACGAACGGAATTTCCTCACTTTTGCCCTGCTTGTCCCGGGCGGCCAACTGCCGGTCGAAGGCTCGCAGAACTCCACCCAGGGTGGCGCCATCAGCGTCAACGGTGCGCGCGAGCAGTCGAACGATTTCCTGCTTGACGGCGTGGACAACAACGACTTGTATATCAACCAATACAGCGTGCTCCCCTCCGTTGACGCCATCCAGGAATTCAAGGTGCAATCCAGCGATTACTCGGCTGAATTCGGGCGCAGCAGTGGCGCCCAGATCAATGTGATTTTGAAGAGCGGCACAAATCAGTTCCACGGAAGCGGGTTTGATTTTGTTCGTAACCGCCACCTGGACGCCAAGAATTTCTTCGATCAGCCCGATTGCACGGCCGATTCCGTTCAGGGGACCTGCGCGCCCATACCGCGCCTCGATCGCAATCAGTTTGGCGGCACGTTGGGCGGCCCGATCCAAAAGGATAAGACCTTCTTCTTCCTTTCGTACGAAGGGCTGCGGCTGCGCCAGGCTACCACGCGGGAAGCCACGGTACCCTCGCAAGCCGTTGATCTGGCGGAGGCCCAGGCTTTCTTCGGCATCATGCAGAGTGTCGGTTACCAGGCGAATCCCGCGGGAATGAAGGTGCTGAACCTGCTTCCCCCCGCCAACGTCGCCGTGCCGGACCTGGCCGACTCCAACACCTTCGTTTCCGCACCGGTGATCCAGAACACCTTCGACCTGGCGACTATCAAACTCGACCGCCAGGCGGGTGCCCACGACACCTTTTCCGCTCACTACTCGCTTTTTAACGAGAATAATTTCAATCCCTTCGATCCCGTCAACGCCTTTACCAACCTGCCTGGATACGGCGTCACTGCCATTAACCGGGGACAGAATGCCGGCTTTACCTGGACCCACGTCTTCAACCCGCATTGGATCAACGAAGCCCGGTTGGGTTTCAACCGCCTGCGGGCAGCCGATTTTCAGCAGGACTCCGGCATCAACGTAAGCCAGCAGTTGGGATTTCCCACTACGTCCTCGAACCCTGTGGATTGGGGATACCCGAACGTGAATATCTATGGCTACGACGGCATCGGCGAGCCCGTCAACTACCCCCAGGACCGGCATGACAATACCTACGAATTTGCCGACAATCTTGCCTGGAACACCGGGCGCCACCAATTCAAGTTTGGAACCGATATTCGCCGTTTCGAGTTGAATTCCTACCTGGACTTCATTTCACGCGGGGACTGGTTCTTCGAGGGGCAAACCGCGATGGGCCTGGCGCAGGCTTTGGCGCCCGTGTTGCCGCCACAAGCAGCGGATATCTGCCCCGGCGGAATCGCGAGCTGCCCGCCGCAAGTCGGAGCCTTGGCGCAACTCATGGCTGGAGTTCCCGATTACGTCGTGACCGAATCGGGGAATACCAACAACGGTTTGCGCACCACCGGCCTCGGCGTCTACGTGCAAGACGACATCCGCGTTCTACCCCGATTCACCTTGAACGTCGGCCTGAGGTGGGAATTCAACAGTCCGCCCGTCGAAATCCACAATCGCTTCAGCGACCCGGATTTGACCGTTAATCCGGAAACCTGCAACGCCCTGGCTCCAGGTTACCCCAACTGCGCCTTCATTCAGGCCGGTACGGACGGGATTCCGCGGGCTACCTACGGAAAGAATCTGCACGATTTCGCCCCACGCATCGGATTTGCGTGGCGGCCTTTGAAGACGGAACGCTTTGTGGTGCGCTCCGCGTTCGGCATTTTCTATGATGAGAATATCCTCAATCTCAACATACTGCCGCGCTTCAACCCTCCGTTTGTAGATATTTCCGCCCTGCTCCAGAACTCGACTGGCGGCCTGGTGATTCAAGATATCTTGGACCAGCCCGGATTGTCCGAGCCTCAGGCTAATTTCGTTTCCCCGAAGTTCCGCGACGCCTCGATGCTCGACTGGAACGTCGACCTTCAGTACGAGGTTCAGCCAAACTGGATGATCGACTTGGCTTACGTGGGCACCAAGGGAACGCATCTTCCTGCCACTCGCGACATGAATGAGGAGAACCCCCTCACCCAGGCTACCCCTTACCCGTCATTCAATTCCATCCTGGTGGTCGAACCCCGCGCCAACAGCATCTACAATGCCTTGCAGTTCCGGTCCGAGAAGCGCGTGAGGCAGGGCATGGCGTTCCTGGCCGCCTACACCTGGTCGCGATCCATCGACGACGATTCCGCAGTCTTCAGCGGCAGCGTCGGTTCGGGCGTGCCGCAGGATTCGTATGACTTCCGTCTTGACCGCGGGCTTTCGGACTTCCAGGTCGAACAGCGCTTTGTCCTGAGTTACCTCTACGACCTGCCGTTTGGGCCGGGGCGAAAGTGGCTGAGTAATCCCGGCGTTTTCAACTATGTCTTTGGTTCCTGGCAAACCGCGGGCATTGCCACCATGCAGACCGGCAGCCCCTTTACGGTCAACATGCCGGAATCGCAAGCGGGGGCAACTTCCATTACCACTTTCGGCGTCCCCTACCGGCCTGACCTGGTGGGCGACCCGAATAAGGCCGGACCCGTGGCGGCCAACCCGGGATGTTCGGCCCCAGCCGAGGTTCACACGCCGAACGATTGGTTTAATCCTTGTGCCTTTTCGAGCCCGCTGAACCCCCTTTTGGGGACCGCGGGTAGGAACGACTTGATAGGGCCGGGGCTCAACAACCTGGACTTTTCAATGCTGAAGGAAATCCCATTCCGGCACGAGGGCCGACGACTCGAAGTCCGCTTCGAGTTCTTTAATCTCTTCAATATTCCGCACTTTGATATTCCCGGCCGGACCTTCGACACGTCGGCGCTGGGCATCGTGCAGTCGGCAAATGAATACGGCAACAAGCCGCCCAGGCAGATTCAGTTGGGACTGAAATATATTTTCTAGGAAGTTTACAGGCGACAGTTTACAGTCCACAGTAAGAGCGGTTGGGGAGCTCTCCCGATTGTCGTGAAATTCCCTCTCGCCCTTGGGGGAGAGGGTGGCCCGCGACGGCGTTTTCGCCAGCCGGAGGGTCAGGTGAGGGGGGTTGGTTCGCTACTCTTGTGGCGCGAGGAATGACCTGTGGCCACGGTGGGAGTGACACTGATGGATCGTTCTGAAGCCTGGAATCTTCTCTGTGAATACACCAAGAACGAAAACTTGCGCAAGCATGCGCTGGCCGTCGAGGCGTGCGTTCGCGCCTACGCTCGGAAGTTCGGCGAAGACGAGGAAAAGTGGAGCGTTGTGGGCTTGATCCACGACTTCGATTACGAGGCCTATCCAAACGCGCCGGACCACCCGCTGATGGGAAGCGAGATCCTGAAAGGAAAAGGCGTCTCGGAGGAAATCCGGCGCGCCATTCTCGGCCACGCCGAATATACCGGCGTACCGCGCGACACTCTTCTGGCCAAAGTCCTTTTCGCGTGCGACGAACTCGCCGGGTTCATTACCGCATGCTCCCTGGTACGGCCCGACAGGATTGCCACCCTCGAGGCCAAATCGGTTCGCAAGCGGATGAAAGACAAAGCCTTTGCCCGCTCCGTGAGCCGTGAGGATATTATCAAGAGCGCCGAGGAATTGGGCCGGGAGCGCGGGCATCCTGCCCGCAGCGTGCGTGCAATTGCGTTGCGAAAGGCGGGCAGGATGCCCGCGCTCCCGGATATTCTCAAAGCGGTGCGAGATTGAAGCCCCATTCATAACCAACTTGCCGCACTTGACAGAGACTAAAGAATCCCTTACGGTAAGCGCTTACATTCAAGTGGTCCTTCCTGCCGAGGCCACGGGGCACGTTCCCGGTGGCTCGACCAATGAGGTTTCAAAGCGAGGCTCCTATGTCCAATGAGAAATTCGCGCTGGGAATCGACTACGGAACAGAGTCGGGCCGCGTGGTGGTGGTCCGGGTCCGCAATGGGGAGGAGGTCGGCTCGGCGGTGATTCCCTACCCCGACGGGGTGATCGACGAAAAGCTGCCGGGGGGCCCACGTCTGGGGCCCGATTGGGCTTTGCAAAATCCCAAGGATTACCTCCTGGTGATCGAGAAGGGAGTTCCTAAGGCCCTGAAGGCGGCGGCAGTCAAGGGCGAGGACGTGATTGGAATCGGCACGGACTTCACGGCGTCCACGCCGCTGCCCGCCAAGAGCGACGGGACACCACTCAGCTTTATTCCCCAGTACCGCAAGCGCCCCCACGCCTGGGTGAAACTTTGGAAGCACCACGCCGCGCAACCGGAGGCGAACCAGATTAACGAAGTGGGGCGGGAACGAAACGAAGACTTCATCCAAATCTATGGCGGGAAGTATTCTTCCGAATGGTTTTTCTCCAAGGTCTTGCAAGTCCTCAATGAGGATGAAGAGATTTTTGACGCCGCGGACCGGTTTATCGAAGGCGCCGACTGGATTGTCTGGCAATTGACGGGAGAAGAGAAGCGGAACACCTGCACGGCCGGTTACAAGGGCATGTGGATCAACGGCAAGGGATTTCCGTCCGACGAGTTCTTCAGCACTCTACACCCGCGGCTCGAAAACGTCATCGAGTCGAAGGTGGGGGCGGACTTCTATCCACTCGGCCAGAAGGCGGGTGGGCTGACGGCTTTCTGGGCGCGCAAGACAGGGCTCAAAGAAGGTACCCCTGTCGCAGTAGGCAATGTCGATGCGCATGTTGCCGTGCCCGCGTGCACGGTCACCCAGCCTGGCTCTCTGGTAATGATAATGGGGACCTCCATCTGCCATATGGTACTGGGCACGGGACGGCAGATGGTGGAGGGTATGTGCGGCACAGTAGAAGACGGAATCGTTCCCGGCCTTTGGGGATTCGAAGCCGGGCAATCGGCCGTGGGCGATATCTTCGCCTGGTTCTTCGAGCGTGGCGTGCCCGATTATATCCACCAGGAAGCGCGCAAGCTGAAGAGCCCCTTCGCCGCCGTGCTTGAGAGGCGCGCCGCCGCCCTAAGGCCAGGGGAGTCGGGGTTGCTGGCGCTCGACTGGTGGAATGGCAATCGGTCCGTGCTGGTGGACGTTGACCTGACCGGGGTCCTGGTGGGAATGACGCTGGCCACCAAGGCTGAGGAAATCTACCGCACCTTGATCGAAGCCACCGCCTTCGGCACGCGGACGATCATCGAGGCCTTTGAATCGAAGGGTGTGGAAGTTAAAAACCTGGTGGCCTGCGGGGGCTTGCCGGAAAAGAACAAGCTGCTGATGCAAATCTACGCCGATGTGACCGGACGCGAGATCAAGCTTGCCGAGCAGCTCCAGACCTGCTCAGCGCTGGGCGCCGCCATGCACGGCGCGGTCGCAGCCGGGCGAGCCGGAGGCGGATACGATACCATCGCGGAAGCCGCAAAGCGCATGGCGCACGTGCAGAAACTGACGTACCGGCCGAACGCCCAAAACCACGCCGTCTACAATCGGCTCTTTAAGGAGTACCAGACGCTGCACGACTATTTCGGCCGCGGCGGCAATGACGTAATGAAGCGCCTGAAGGCGCTCAAGCGTGAAATCGTGGAAGAGCGGTGAAGAGTGACGAGCAGGAGTCAGGATTCAGGAGGAAAGACTTTTGTACGCCGATTGGGTTACCCTAGTGTCGCCTCTCAGAAGTTCGTTGAATATGTCAGCCCGCGGAGCGGGCGTAAGCGAGTAGCCCACGGCGTAAGCCGTGGGTTGGGGAGGCCCTCCCTCACCCTCGTCCCCTCTCCCGCTCGGGCGGGGAGAGGGGTGCCGCAGGCGGGGTGAGGGCCTCGGTCCTGGGGTTGCACCCCCGGCTACTCAATCTGCTCCCCTCCGGGGAGCACGACAACGAACGACTGACTAAACTGACTGCTGAGAGCTGAGAGCTGAGAGCTGAGAGCTTCTAAATCCCAATGCCTACGGATAAGTACGTCATCGGAATCGATTTTGGCACGGAATCGGGCCGCGTAGTGGTGGTGCGAGTTCGCGACGGCGAGGAAATGGCGGCAGCGGTCGTGCCGTACCCCGACGGCGTGCTCGACGAAAAACTGCCGGGCGGCTCGCAGCTCGAGCCGGATTCCGCGCTGCAAAACCCGCGCGACTATTTCTTGGTGCTCGAGAAGGGTGTCCCCAAGGCGCTCAAAGAAGCCGGCGTTAAGGCGAATGACGTAGTCGCCGTCGGCACGGACTTCACTTCCTGCACGGTGTTCTCAACCACCCAGGACGGAACGCCGCTTTGTTTCCTCCCCAAGTACCGCCGCGCGCCGCTGGCTTGGGCAATCCTCTGGAAACACCACGCTGCACAACCGGAAGCCGACCGCATCAATGAAATCGGCCGGGAACGAGACGAAGAATTCATTCGGATCTATGGCGGCAGATACTCCTCGGAATGGTTCTTTGCCAAGGTCTTGCAGATACTCAATGACAGTCCGGAGGTCTACGAAGCCGCAAGCAGATTGATTGAGGGTACGGACTGGATCGTGTGGCAACTGACGGACCAGGAAAAACGGAACAACTCCACCGCCGGTTACAAGGCCATGTGGGTGAAGGGAGTGGGATTTCCGAGCCACGATTTTTTCCGGGCCGTTCACCCCCGCCTCGAGAACGTGATCGAGGAAAAGGTAGGGACGGAGTTCTATTCACTCGGCACGCGGGCCGGCGGACTGACGGCGCGCTGGGCTCGAGCCATGGGGCTGCGCGAGGGGACTCCCGTATCAATGGGTGTCGCTGACGGCCATGCGTCTATTCCTGCGACCACTGTCACCAAACCCGGTTCCCTCTCCATGGTCATGGGTACGTCGTTCGTCCAAATGCTGATGGGCCGCGAGCGACGGATCGTGGAGGGAATCTGTGGAGTCGTCGAGGATGGTATTGTGCCGGGATACTGGGGATACGAAGCGGGCCAGTATGCGGGCGGAGACATGTTCGCCTGGTTCTTCGATCACGCTGTGCCGGCTTACGCCAAGAGCCAGGCACGGAAGCTGAAGCTTCCCTTCACAGCGTGGCTCGAAAAGCAAGCCGGCGCGCTTCGGCCCGGCGAATCGGGCCTCGTGGCGCTCGATTGGTGGAATGGCAATCGCTGCGTGCTTGTGGATGCGGACCTCACCGGCCTGTTGCTCGGCGCAACACTCGCCACGCCGCCGGAAGCGATTTTTCGCGCTTTGATGGAAGCTGCAGCCTTCGGCACCCGGCAGATCATCGAAGCCTTCGATGCCGAGGGTCTGCATACCAGGGAGGTTGTGGCCTGCGGTGGCCTGCCCGCAAAGAATAAGCTCTTGATGCAAATCTACGCTGACGTTCTGGGGCGCGAAATCAAGGTGGCAAAAAATCCACAGACCTGTTCCGCGCTGGGCGCGGCCATTCACGCCGCCGCAGCGGCGGGCCGTCAGGCCGGAGGCTACGATTCCATTCCCGAAGCCGCCGCGCAAATGGCGCATTTGCAGAACGAAACATACCGGCCGCGCCCCGACAGCCAGAAGATCTATAATCGTCTTTTCCAGGAATTTCAGAATCTACACGATTATTTCGGTCGTGGTCAGAACGACGTCATGAAGCGGCTCAAAGCGCTCCGGCGAGAGATCGTAGCTTCAGCCGCCGGGTAACGTGATTCAGGTTGATAGTACAGCCCTCTCCCCTGGGGAGAGGGTCTGGAGTTTCTACATTTGTGAGTCCGTGGCCATTTCATGCCCGGAAAGCCTGGGAGCGCGGGCTTCCAGCCCGCTTG
>JBEKLY010000494.1:0-4530 GCA_050010015.1 Terriglobia bacterium | reverse complement strand
TACCACGATCAGTGGCTTTCGGAAGGCTTCGCGGAGTTTGCGGCTGGATTGTTCCTGCAACAAGCCATGGGGCCGAAATGGCAAAAGGATTACCTGGAATTCTGGGAGCGCCAGCGGAAACGTATCCTGGACCGGAACAACTTCGGGGTGTCGCCGAACGACGCCGGCCCTCTGTGGCTGGGAATCCGGCTCGTTTCTCCGCGTTCGCTCTCCGGTTATCAGGGTGACACCTACGCCAAAGGGGCGTACGTTCTGCTGATGCTACGGTCACTGCTGTACGCCGATGGGGGCACGGGCAATCGCGACCAGGATTTCATCGACATGATGCACGACTATGTGGAGAGTCACCGCGACGTGCCGGCCTCCACTGAATCCTTCAAGGCTATCGTCGACAAACACATGCCGAAGCGGCTGGATCTTCAACAGAACGGCCGCCTCGACTGGTTCTTCCGCGAATGGGTCTACGGTACCGAGGTCCCGCGCTATCGGTTCAAATATGACGTGCAGCGCCAGAGCGGAGGGGGAATCCGCGTGGCAGCGGAAATTACACAAAGCGAGGTGGACAGCAACTTCGCCATGTTCGTGCCGGTCTTCGCCGATTTTGGCAATGGCATGATGCGGTTGGGCCAGGTCGCAGTGATCGGGAATTCCACCCGCAAGGTCAACTTTATTCTGGACCGCGAGCCCAAGAAGGTCGCCCTCAACGCTTTCAAGGATATTCTGGAACGCTGAGGAAGTGGGAGAGGTTTCTCCGCCCACTTGAACCACAATTGTGCGAGCTTCAGGTGTCAATAGCGGTGTCAGTTTGGGCCGTTCTTTTGTGCCCGCCCACGCATGGTGGCGCAGAGGTATGGAGTGCGAGGTTCGCCTGTATTCAGGGGGGTTTCGTCACGTTCTGGCATGGCGATGTAGAACCGTGAACACCTTCCTCAGACGGCACTCATAATCTCTAAGTCGGGCGTTCGATCCGCCCCCCCGCTACCATTGCTTGGTCGCTTTCCGATTACGCAGCCGCGCGCGCTTTACGTCTCCCCGTGCGAAGTGCGTCCTTAACCATTCTATTTCCATGCTGTCCAATGCAGTTCAGGAAACTGCGGTGAAGTTAGGAGTGACCGCTAAAGACCCACGCGAAGCTCCATCGCCGCTTGCGGCGTTGCAAATTCTTACGATCAAAGTACGACTCTACGGTCCGACGAGGGCCTGAAACACCATGGCACGGCTGAACGTTTGCATGTTCGGTCCATGGCCTCCCATGCGCTGAACCATACCCACGAAAGTCATGTCATCGGCCGGATCGATCCAAAACCAGGTGCCGGCAGCCCCGTCCCAGAGAAAAGTGCCTTTACCCGCGATGTCCACAGCTTCGGCGGGATCGCTAAACACGGCGACATCGAAGCCGAAACCCATGCCAGGCCGGATGTGCTGGAGTCCAACACCGAATTCGCCAGTCATAAGCTTGTCGGGTAGGTGGTTCGAAGTCATCAGTTTTACCGTGGGCGGCGCGAGCAGGCGCGCGCCATCCAGTTGGCCGCCATTCAAAAGCATTTGTGCGAACCGCAGATAATCCTGCGCCGTCGCGAGCAGACCGCCCCCGCCGCTCGGCAGGGTGGGCGGCTTGGAAAGATCAGGGGCCAGATCGTTTTCGGGAGAGGCGGGAGTCCACTCGTTTTTGTCACTCACCCGATAGAGAGTGGCCAAGCGATTCAGCTTTTCCTTCGATACATAGAAATCCGTGTCCTTCATGCCCAGCGGCTCAAATATCCGTTCGCGCATGAAATCCGGCAGTGACTTGCCTGAGAGCTTTTCCACCAAGTACCCCTGTATGTCCACCGAAATGCTATAGACCCAGCGCGTCCCCGGTTGATAAAGCAGCGGAAGCTTGGCAAGCTTATTGATCATCTCTTGCAGATTGGCGGAATGCAGAACTTGCTGATCGTGGTACATCTTATCCACGAGATCGCTGCCAGACCCGTAAGTGAAACCCGCCGTGTGTGTCATCAACTGAAGCATTGTCGGTGGATGGACGGGATCTTCCAGAACCGGCTCGCCGCTGTTGTCGACGCCTTTAAAGACCTTCAGGTTGGCGAACTCTGGAATGTATTGTGAAATAGGATCGTCCGGCTGCCATTTGCCTTCTTCGTAAAGCATCATCATGGCGGCGCCTGTGACCGGTTTGGTCATGGAATAGATGCGAAAAATGGTGTCCTTATCCATCGGCGCTCCAGTGGCGAGATCCTTTTTACCGTAGGTTTTGAATTCCACCACCTTGCCGTGGCGCGCCAGGACGGTCACAATCCCCGCGAATTGCTTCTCATCCACCTTTTGCTGCATCGCCGCGTCGAGGCGCTCGAGCCGCTCTGACGAGAAGCCTACTTGTTCCGGCTTCGAATTGGGCAAGCCTTGCCCCGAAATCGTCTGAGCCATCGAAGCCATGCCTAGAACGACGACAAAGTTATAAAGCCAAATCACGGTACCTCGTGACACGCAATCGGAGCCCTGGTTTTTCATTGTGCCTTCTCCTGTTCTGCAACCTTTCCCTGTAGGGTTGACTGCCGACGACTGATGCTTTCACGCCACCTGATTGCCGGGACTTGACCCTCGTTGCATAATTCCAGGAATAAGGGTACCTGGAACCGTTTCTCGTGGGCCTTTATAGTGGTCCCTGTGGCACGTCGAGGACCCGACAATGGGCGCATGCATCGCGCCAACAGGCGTCACGACGTACGCGCCACCCGCGTTTCTACTTTCCTGCCTTCGACAGCTCGGCAGGGCACGGATCGGGCGTATCTGGGTCCGGCACGGCATACTTAATTGCGACGATGCTGTCGCGGCTAAGAGCCCAGACTCGTGGCCTCCTGTGGGGATGATTCTTCCTCCATGCCCATGGCCCTCCCTCTGCCTCCTCGCCGCATTCATCAGCCACAAAGAGGGTTGTGGAAGTCTCCTCAATGAGCACCTTCCGCTGGCCGTCTATTATAAGAAACTTGTTTAGATCGCTCGTGGAGTTCTCTTTCTTCTTCTCAAGCTCAATGGATACTCTCGGGGCAAGTGTGTAATCGCCGCCACCTCGTGCCGCCGGAATATAAGAAAAGAAAGAGTGCGCGAATCCCACCAGACCAAGGTAGTACAGTAGCCCCAGTAGCGGAGACATGCGGATCCATAGGCGTATGTCCTGTGTCTGCTGGTAGGCCCTATTCGCCAAATACAGCATCACGCAGAGGAAAAAAAACGAAATTGCAGGCAGCAGCGTCCGGTATCCGTCCATAAGCAACATTTCTTTGATCGACTTCCAATATCCTGCACCTGAGTGCCAGCAGAGACGTGCGATAAACCCTGCGACACCGAAACGGAGAACTGAGAACTGTGCGGCCAATTTGCACGGCCATCTCGGGTTAGGCAGCGACTGCGCTACTTTTTCCAGGGGAATGCACCACAATTGCATTGACAGAGTGACAATCAGCATCGAACACAAATCTTTGTAGGGTTCTTCAACCGCATTCTGTCTGTGGAGCATTGCAAAGCAATAGAACGCCAGCTCCAACAGCATGCTAATCAGGCCGTTGGCTAACTTACGCAGCTCTAACATACGCACCTTGGCAGGCCGATCTCCAGCTCCCATGCAGGGCAGCTTCCCAAGGTCATAGTTGAACTTCGCAGAGCCGTCGCTAACGGCCGCCCTGTTCGGCGCCAGGTTCCGGCTCTGGCGTGAGCTCGGGACGTGCGCGGCGCAATTCTTTGATTGCTCGAACGGGATCACCCTCACCACGAAATCGCGAACACCTTTAAACGACCCGGCAAAATGGATTATGGGATCGAGAACCGCCATGACCACAGTACCCATTATCGTTATAGGGAACACGAACCCCAGAACTCCGATATGGATGTCTCGGGCCTTCCACAGCTCGCCGCCCAGATCTCTGATGCCGAACGTCCCCAGATGGATCACCACGATCAGGAATCCTGCCGCGTAAATGAGTCCGACGATGGCCAAGAACCAATACGGGATCGTCCGCGCGAAATCCTTCGCAGCCGGCGGGGAAGATTGTCTGTTAGACACAGCCAAGGGTTCGGTAACAGCTGGATTCCGACTCCCGACGAGAGCATGGTTCATGGAAGGTCCTTCTCGACCATTGTGTAGCAAGTGTAGCGCGGACCTGTTCGGCAGGTCCGCGGTTCTTCTTCAGGAATAGCCGCACATCTCGCCGACGCAGTTCTGCGCCATCGCTGTACTCATCCGCCGCTAGAGGGCGGGCAAGGAATCTACAAGCTTGACGGTTTCGAGGCTCACGCGAATAACTTGGCCCACGAGGCGCACAATGTATTCGGGGTCGTCGGGGCGGTTCGGGTCGGAGCGGATACCGCTGTGCTTGTCTTCCGTGACCTGGTACTGGTCAATCACCCATTCAAGCGCGCTGCGATTGCCCAGGCGGTATTCGAACGTTTCGGGCGGTATGCCGCCCAGTGTTAAGGAATCGTTCACTTTGAGCGAACGGTGGTCCTTTGAGAGCCGCATTTTATCTTCGACGCGGT
>JBEKLY010000493.1:0-4547 GCA_050010015.1 Terriglobia bacterium | reverse complement strand
CCTGTTGGTCTGTAACCATCCCGAAGGCGCCTCCTAACCAGCGCCTCCAGCATCGTCTCAGTTCTTTTCCAATAGGGAAGAATAATTGTCGTCAACCGGGAGTTCTAATTGTCGCCCATCACGCGTTCTTCTGCAGAGGTACAGTTTGATGTAGAGGCGGCTTTACGCCGCCATTTGGCGAGCTAAACTCGCCGCTACGCCATCAAACTTTACCTCTCCCTGTTTTTCACTTGACAAACCTACAGGCGTGTGGTAGCCTATTACTGTGGTCATTTTGTGGACACATTGTCGTAGGCAGGTGTCAGGGTGCGCCAAGGCGCAAGGGAACGCGGAAGGGTGCCGGCTATGGGGGAATGTAGGGAACTACAAAAAATGAAGAACAGTGGGAACGAAGCTAAGAAGTACTTGAAAACAAAGAAAGAGCGCTGAAAAACGAACCTAAAACGAACCCAAATTGAGTGTGAAATGCGCGCCTTAAACGCACAATTCGAGCTTTTTGACAGCGCACACGTTCCGGCCGGGTGCTGGAACGGGGGAATGCAGCAAGGTTCGAAATTGCCGGGCAGGGAAAGCGCGCGGAAATACAAGAATAGTGGGAACGAAGCTAAGAAGTACTTGAAAACAAAGGGCATCACTTTTTTTAATGCTGCAAATTGCGCGCATCTTACGCGCAAATCTGCCCAAATCGAATACGGAAAGCAGCAGGATTCGAGCATTTTGCGTAAGATGAAGCCAAAGGCGTCAAGTCGAGAAGCAATGTCGAAAAGTGACAAGAAGTCGGCTACATCGCCGGCGGATTTGGCTGCCAGCGTGGCAACCGAACGGAATCCACCGTGGCACCGGAATTCTCAACGCGTCTTTCCGACATTCGACCGGTGTTGCTGGCCTGAGATCGTCTACGCCCCTTTTTGCACGGTCTCAACCTGCAGCCTTGGGGAGCCAGCCTTTCAAATCGGCGGTCCGGAAGGGGCCGGGCTCGGCGATCAACTGCCGCGCCGCGTCCACCTGACCCCAGACGTTCCACAGAAGCACGCCGCGTACCCGAGCGTCACGGAGATAGTAAACCACGCCTTCACGGTACGGTTCCTTCCAGTCCTCGAGGGTCTCCAGGCGCGGGTCCAGCTCACCAATAGCTTCATACCCGAGGTCGAACAAATCCGAATAGAAGAAGGGAAGATGGTGGTAAGGGTTCGCCTCGCCCGCCATAGCTCGGCCCGCCTCACGGCCCATGGTGTTGGCGTTGTCCTCGTGCTCAACCCTCAGACGCTTTCCCAGTGCCGGGTTATGGAAGTTCGCGACGTCGCCAGCGGCGTAGACGTCCGGGGCACTCGTGCGCAGAAACTCGTCGACGACAATGCCATTGTCAACTTTCAGGCTCGCGGATTGGGCCAGCTCCACGTTGGGTGTAACGCCAATTCCGGCCACGACCCCGTCCACCAGAAATTCGCCTTGAGCTTGGGTTTTCACCTGGGTGCCCCGGGCCGTTTTCTCCAAGCCGACGACTGTACTTCGAGGGACTACATTAACTCCCTTCTGGCGATAAGAGTCGTTGAGGAAGCGGGCCAGATCGATCGGATAAAAGTGGTCGCCGATAGCTTCACCGGGAAAGAGCATCACCACTTCTTTCCCGTTCATCGCCAGCGCTGCGGCCATTTCCCAGCCGATGAATCCACCCCCGATAACAGCAAACCGGCGGCCCTGCCCGGTGAGGGCGTGAAGGTGACGGTAGTCCTCCACAGTGCGGTAATAAATAATCGAGCCATCATCGAAAGGAAGCCGGCGAGGCGTGGCGCCGGTCGAGAGAAGAAGCTTCTCGAAGGTGTAAACGTCCCCCTGGTCGTCGGCCACACTCTTCTTCGGCGTATCGAGAGACTGCGCCTTTCGGCCCAGGTGAAGGGCCACGCTTTGTTTTTCCGTTCCGCGCCAGATGCTGTCCGGCTTGTCACCTTTCCAGAGACCTTTGGAAAGAGGCGGGCGGTTATAAGGTGCATTCTGCTCCGCGCTGATCAGACCGATGGACCCCTCGCGATCGGCCTCGCGGATACCGTTCACAGCCGCATCGGCGGTCATTCCACCGCCCACGATCAGGTACTTGTAGTGTGGCATTTCGCCTCCTTTCCCATCCAGGATTTTTATCAGGTCGACCGAATTTGCGATGTTCGTCCGGGCAACCAGGAATGCGGGCCCCACTCCGATCGCGCCCCGCTTCGATTACGAATCAAAGTGCGTCAACAGATTGTTGAGAGATTCGGCTAGTGCCGTTCGCAAGCCCGCACTTGCGAGCGCCCGACACAACGGAGTTCCTCCCTGGCCTGGACCGATCACGATCGCCTGGTATTGATCTGACACGCTCATTGAGAAGTTCCTTAGGCAAGGGCTTCTTCGATGGCTCCCTCCAGGTCTTCATATTCAAATGGGCCATCATGACGCTGGCCATTGATGAAGAATATTGGTGTGCCGTTGACGCCGCTGCGGACTCCGCCGGTAAAATCGGCGCGCACCCTTGCCCGGTATTTTCGTTCTTCAAGCGCCAGTTGCAAATCCGCTGGGGCAAGTTGCAGTTCCTGGGCAAGTTCGAGGTAGAGGTCACCACTCAAGCGATCCTGGTTATCAAAGAGCAGATCGTGCATTTCCCAGAACTTCCCATGGGCGCCCGCGAACTCCGCCGACTCCGCGGCGGACTCTGCGTGAGGATGACTGTCGTTCAAAGGGAAATTCCGGAATACAAACCGCAGGCGCTTCCCGAAGTGCTTCTGGATAGGCTTGACGACCGGATACGCGTGCCCGCAATGGGGGCATTCATAATCCCCAAACTCGACCAGCGTGCATCCGGCGTGTTCATCCCCCTGGATATGATCCGTGGGGTTTACCGCCACTTTGAGAGTGCTCATGAAACGCTCCTATTTCGGCAAGTCCTCCAGCGCCTGCAGTATCCCGTCGGCGCCGGGATTCACTGCGATCGGCGAGACGTAGCTCCACGTGATGACTCCGTTTTTGTCGATCACAAACAGCGCTCGTTCGCAAACGCCGTCGGATTTTCGATATACCCCGTACATCTGGGCGACGGCTCCCTTGGGTTCAAAATCCGCCAGCAGAGGAAAATGCAAGTCCCGGTCCTTTGCAAAAGCTTCATGGCACCATACACCGTCGACCGAAATCCCCAATAGCTCTGCCCCGTATTTCTGAAACTCGGGAAGAATTTCGTTGTACAGGGCCATTTGATCGCCGCAAACCGGACTCCAGTCCGCCGGATAAAAAGCCAGGATGACGGGCTTGCCACGCAATTCGCTGAGAGAAAGGCTTTGATCGGGAGTGACGTGAAGAGTGAACTCGGGAGCCGGAGTTCCTGGAACCATAATCTCAGCCATAGCATCCTCCATTGGGTTCGAACCAGTCTGCTTTGGATATTGTGAAAAGCTTCTCGCATTTTCTGTCGTATTTCTTCAGCGGACGCCGCTAACTGCTAGAAAGAACTCACGGTCATCCCCCGGGATCAATGGGCGACACCCTTCTGGGTTAAAGAGGATCGCCCTCGAATGTGACTGTCCGTGGTAGCATTGTGGCCGACCGTTGCGCCCGGGTTGCCTCTGGTCGGCGGAAGCGGATAATCGGATGTGCTTTTCATCGAAGGTCCTCCTTCTTGTTCGTACGTCGAAACGGTGCTTACATTGGTTGTGCGCACGGTGAATAAGGGGAAGATCGGCGACCTTCATTCTTGGAGCTTCACCACGGGGTGCTGTTTCCCTATGATTTCCCCGATAAGAAACATATCCGTGAGTAAAGCGCGCAGATGAATGGAGGCATTCAGGTTGTCAATGAGCTGAGAGCTGATGACCGGTTGGGCGAGAACCAGCTCAAAGGCGGCGAGCGAGTCGTGGGCGTCGCGGTCCAGGACGGCAAGGAACGCGCGGTATTTCGCGGCGGGTTCCAGGCGCTCCTCTTCTATCGACGCGCCAAAGCTCTCCGCCAGTCCGTCCACTGCTTTGACGGCGCGATTCAGGAATTCGCGCACTTGTCCACCCTCCCGGCTGCCTTCGTCACTCGGAAGCCCCTGCGCTGCGTAGGCCAGCATGAATTCATAGCATTCTTCGATCTTGTTGCAGCGTTGCCCGATATCATTCAGCATCTGCTAACACCTCGGTTGTTGCTCCCTGGGGTCTCGGAGGTGAGGCGGGAGTTTCGACCGGCCATCGCGCCGGATAGTGTTCTTTGAGATAAAAGTCGCGGCTCATCCAACCGAAGATCATCGACTTGGTGATCGGGCGCTTCTCCGGCCGAAGCCCAAAGTAGACGTGCATCATGATCATCGCGATCAGGCCTACGCCCGCCAGCCCGTGCAGCAAATACATCATCCCCCAAGTCATATCGCTGAACAGATACGGATTGCGGGGGAAGAACACCGTGCGCACGCGAGACATCATGAACACACCTGTTACGATCGCAGACAACCCCGCGGCGATGATGGCAAGGTGGTAGAGTTTGTTCTCCAAAGGATACTTGGCGAATCTGTCCGGTGGCGGCGCAGACTTCCCCATAAACCGCAGTAT
>JBEKLY010000492.1:0-4569 GCA_050010015.1 Terriglobia bacterium | reverse complement strand
GCGCCAGCATGCCGACTTCCGGATTATGCCGAATCTAGCGAAGCGACTCTTCCGCCCTCTCCATTTGGCGCTACTTTCCGCACTTTCCTGACAAATTGAATTCGGCATAATCAGGCTATCCTCCCCTTGCTGGCACGAAGCCAGTAAGGAGGAGATACATGCCCGAAAGTTCTTTCCAAAACGTAGTAGCAGCCGACTGCCTTCCCGACCTATTCATTGTCCACCTGCAAGGATTTTTGGCCTCACTGATAGAGCAAGGCTACGCAGATGAGACCGCGCGATGGAAAGTCAAGCGGATTACGGATTTTGGGCAGTGGCTGAAACAAAAGGGAGTCGCAGTTGCTGACCTTGATGAGGCGCGAGTGGAGGTATTTCTCAAGCGCCATCACCAAGAGCGTAAGGGTGATTCAAGAACCCTCCAGCAGTTTCTCGATCAGCTGCGAAGGCATAAGGTGATTCCAGCTCGAAGTCTGCCTTGTGACCGATCACCGTTGGCTCGCCTTCTCAGCCGGTACGAAATCCATTTGCGCACCGAGCGCGGCCTGGTCGCCCACACGATCGAGCAATACCAGTCTTTCGTTCGTAAGTTCCTCGGGGAGCGCTTCCGCGGCCGACCGCTCCTTCTGAAAGCCCTGAAGGCTTCCGATATTTCCGACTTTGTTTTGCGGCACACTCCCAGCATGAATGTCAAAAGAGCGCAAGTGATGACGACGGCTTTCCGCTCTTTCTTTCGCTTCCTGTTTCAGAAGAGAGAACTCGAGGCCGACTTAGCCACCTCAGTGCCCACAGTAGCGAATTGGCAGCTGTCCACCGTACCCAAGTACCTGACTCCGCAGGAAGTCGAACGGGTGCTCGAGGCCTGTGACCGCCGCACCGCGGTGGGTCGCCGCGACTATGCCATCCTGCTCTTGCTCGCCCGTCTGGGTCTGCGCGCTGGGGAAGTCGTGAGTCTCCAGCTCGAGGACCTCAATTGGAGAGCCGGTGAAATCCTAGTGCGAGGCAAGGGGCTGCTTCACGACCGGATGCCCCTCCCGGCGGAGGTGGGCG
This sequence comes from Terriglobia bacterium, assembly GCA_050010015.1. Classification (GTDB taxonomy): domain Bacteria; phylum Acidobacteriota; class Terriglobia; order UBA7540; family UBA7540; genus CAVROP01. The sequence continues at coordinate 3,522 of JBEKLY010000492.1, read as the reverse complement.
AAGCCCTGGCCTGCAACCTGCGTCGAGATCGTCCCGCTTGTCGAACCCGACGAATTTTCGTTTGCACGAGGGCGCCACGCCGGGGCTTTTCGCACCCTTCCACGCTGTCGACGATCGTTCGCCGAGCCCTGGCTCGCGCCGAGTTACACCCTCCTCTTCAGGGTGCCCACTTGCTTCGTCACAGCCTGGCGACTTCCATGCTGCGCTCCGGGGCCACGATGGGAGAAATCGCCGAGATCCTTCGGCACCGTACCCTCCAGACAACCGAGATCTACGCCAAGGTCGACTTCCAGGGCCTGCGGTCACTGGCTCACCCTTGGCCGATGGGAGGTGGACAGTGAAGACATTGGCACAGGCATTGAAGGACTACCTCCGCATCCGCCGAAGCCTGGGGTTCCGGCTCCGCGAACCGGGAAGTTTGTTGCGGAATTTTGTGGCGTTTCTCCGAGCCGAGGGTGCACCTTACACTACCAGGGAACTGGCTCTTCGCTGGGCCACCCAGCCTGCCACGGCCCAACCCGCCACCTGGGCGGAGCGCTTAGGGATGGTCCGGCGCTTCGCCCTTTGGCAGAGCACTATCGACCCGCGCACCGAGATTCCACCCGTAGGGCTTCTCCCGCATCGCTACCGCCGCAAGCCCCCTCACATCTATAGCGACGAAGAGATTGAAAAGCTCCTTCGCCAAGCTCAACAACTTCCTTCTCCCAAGGGGCTCCGCGCGCACACCTATACGACCCTTTTCGCCTTGCTGGTCGCCACCGGCATGCGGGTGAACGAAGCCTTGGGTCTAGACCGGCCCGATGTCGACCTCCAACTCGGCATCCTTCACATCCGGTGGGGGAAGTTCGGGAAATCGCGTTATGTTCCGCTCCATCCTTCCTCGGTAGAGGCTCTCAGGAAATATGTCAAGGTCAGAGATCGCATCTTTTCTGCATCAACCACTCCGGCCTTCTTCATCTCCGAGGGCGGTCGCCGGATTACCGACTGCATGGCCCGATACACCTTCGCCAAGCTGTCTCAACAGATCGGCCTCCGTAGGGCGGCCAACGGTCACGGCCGCGGCCCCCGGCTGCAGGATATGCGTCATCGATTTGCCGCCCGCACCTTAATCCACTGGTATCGCGCCGGGTTCGACGTCGAACGGGAACTCCCGAAGTTGTCCACTTACCTGGGGCACGTCCATGTGAACGATACGTATTGGTACCTGGAAGCCGTGCCTGAACTCCTTCAGCTGGCTACCGAGCGGTTGATTCAGCGGGAGGTGCAACCGTGATGACCACCAGCTTTCCTTCTCTCCTGCAGACCTTTTTCACCGATCGTTTGCTTCGTCAGCGGCAAGCAAGCCCGCATACGGTAGCAGGATATCGCGATTCCTTTCGTCTGCTTTTGAAGTTTGCCAAAGAACGGCTCCACAGAAGCCCCTCCCAACTCCGCGTCGAAGACCTTGATGCTCCCTTCGTCGGTCTCTTCCTCGATCACTTGGAAAGCACTCGCAAAAACAGCGCTCGCACGCGGAATGTTCGGCTGGGAGCCATCCACTCTTTTTTCCGGTACGTGGCCCTGGAGGAGCCCGCGCATGCCCTGCATTGTCAGCGGATCCTGGCGGTGCCTAATAAGCGCCATATACGAAGGCCCATCGAGTTTCTCAACCGCGAAGAGATCGACGCCCTGCTCGCGGTTCCGAATCGATCCACCTGGATAGGGCGTCGTGATCGAACCCTTATCCTGGTGGCGGTCCAGACCGGTCTGCGGGTTTCCGAGTTGATTGGGCTGAACTGCCAGGATGTCGTGCTGGGGACGGGGGCCCACGTGAGCTGCCTAGGGAAAGGCAGAAAACTACGTTGCACGCCTCTCCGTCCAGAATCGGCAAAAATGGTAGGCGCCTGGCTACGCGAACGCCACGGTCAGCCCGAGGAACCAGTCTTTCCCAGCATCCGTGGCAGCAGACTCAGCCGTGATGCGATCGAGTGCCTCCTCACCAAATACGCCCATTTGGCCGAGCGGAGTTGCCCGTCCCTCAAACGGAAGAAGGTCAGCCCGCACGTCTGTCGGCACGCCGCAGCGATGGACCTTCTTCACTATGGTGTGGATCGCTCCGTGATCGCACTCTGGCTGGGGCACGAATCTCCGGAAACAACAAACATGTATCTCCACGCGGACATGAGGTTGAAGGAGAAAGCGCTCTCGCGCACTGAATCCCTTGGAGCCAAACCAACACGATACCGGCCGGATGACAAACTGCTGGCCTTCCTGGAAGGGCTCTGATTATGCCGAATGAGGATCTGCCCCGAGCCCCTCCAGGCGGAGTATTTGTAAAGGATTCGGCATAATCCGGAAGTCGGCATGCTGCCTATAATGCCGATATCGGCATTAGCGCCACACTTTTGCCGTTGATCGGCTGACGGCCTGGTACAAACAGGGCGCTGACGTTCAGAAATGGCTGCCGGTGCTCTCGGTTTATCTGGGGCACACACACCTCGCTGCTACTTCCGTCTACCTCACAATGACCCCGACGTTGTTGGATCAGGCTAATCGTCTCTTTGAGCGTTACGCCTTCCCGCAGGAGGATTCCCATGACTAACTCGGCTCTGCTGGGCCCTTGGCTCCGGCGTTTCTTGCTTGAGCATCTGCTTACCGTTCGGAATCTGTCTCGCAATACGCAGCACAGCTACCGGGACACCTTTCGCTTACTGCTGCCATTCTTAACCCGCCACGCCAAGAGGCCTCTCGATGGACTCTTGGTGGAAGACCTTTCGGTTGAAGGCACTAAAGCTTTCCTGGCTGACCTGGAACAAACCCGCCACTGCGGAATCTCGACCCGGAACCAGCGCCTGGCTGCCATCCGGTCCTTCGCTCACTTCATCGGACAGAACAGCCCGGAGCATCTTCAGTGGTACACCGCCATCCATACGGTTCCATTCAAAAAAGCTCCTCAATCCCCCCTGACTTATCTCGAAAAACCGGAAATGGACGCCCTGTTGGCAGCGGCCCAGGGAACCTCTCCTCAACTGCATCGTGACCATGCCGTTCTGCTCTTCCTCTATAACACAGGCGCTCGTGCCGATGAGGTCGCACACGTCACCATCGCTGACCTGAAACTGGCCCACGTCGCCAAAAGAGACCACTCTTCCGTCACGGTTCGCGGCAAAGGCAATAAACTGCGACAGTGTCCGCTCTGGCCGCAGACCGTCAATGAAATGGTCCCCCTGCTTCAAAGCCGTAAACCCACCGAACACGTGTTCCTTAATCGCTGTGGACATCCCATCACCCGTTTCGGTATTCACACTCTGGTCGAACGCTACGCCCAGAGAGCAGCTGCTCAAATACCCTCGATGAAAGACAAGCGCATCAGCCCGCACACTATTCGCCACTATCTACCCTTCCTGACTACGTCGGGTATTTGAGACCGTGCGCGAATTCGGCCCGAAGAATTCAGGTTGGTAAGGGGCAAAGCCTGGGATATTACCCGACATAGTCTGGTGCCGCTCACAGGTTATTCAGGAAGACGAGGAGTCGGTCGCT
>JBEKLY010000491.1:0-6412 GCA_050010015.1 Terriglobia bacterium | reverse complement strand
CTCGCTAGCCTCATGCGAAACTTCAACGGACCGCCCCGCGGCCCCGTCGCCAGGTGTTCGGGGGCGCTCCCCTTGTCGCAGCTCATAGCAGCTCCGATGGCCAACCTGGAACATCGGATATCTTCGCGCCTTTATTTTCCGCTCGAGTTTATTGCTGCCCCTTCGTCCCCACTATCCGGTTTAAACCCTGAGAAGGCCTTAATTCAGAATTTCCATTTTGAGTTTTCGCCCAACCCGTAATCTACACCCCAGCGCCTTTGAATTCAAGGTCGCGAGCCGTCATTGCACCCGGAAACTTCGCAAATGCGCGAAGCGCCTTGGAGTGTCCGTCAACTGACGGACACTCCAGGGTGCCTTCGGCACAATGATTTTCGGCATAGCGAGTTCACGGAAGCGGGTGAATCCAACCATGTGACGAGCGACCCGGGAATCCAATCAGCCAGAATCCGAACCGCCACCCGGCAGACTCCGAGAGTTCCTCAGGATGGCTTGCACGCTGCCTGCGCTTGATCAGGGAGGTCCCGGGCCCGTCACCGGGTAAGCCGTTCCCGTCGCCTTGACAGCCTTTGTCATCTTCCGAGTGGCTCGTTATCCGTCTAGAGTTGCGCGGACAGGTAAACGCTGGGCGACCCGGAAGGACCTATTTCCCAGGACCCCCGTTTGAACGAAAGTCTCTAGACAACGATCCGCGCAGCGGACTACTCAAAGCTCACTTTTCGCGTGGCGAGGATGCCGGGGGAATGAATCCGTGGGGCAGAAACGCCTCGGCTTCCCGGCCCGATAGGGAGCCCCGCAAGTCGTGCCCCATTGCGGCGGAAACAGCCGTTAATCGCTTTAGGAATGGCGAGGCTGATGATATTTTGAAAACAAGGGCGGCCAATCCCGCCATCCCTAACCCGGAGGCTTCGAGATGGGAACGGCCTCTGTGTGTTGTTGCGGAGGCAGGGTAACCACAGCGAACCAGAACTCACGGATCGACCGTACGACCTTAAGGAATTTATCGAATTCAACTGGCTTGGTGATGTAGCAGCTGGCGTGGAGGTTGTAGGACTTCAGAATGTCCTCCTCGGCGTCGGAAGAGGTGAGGACCACCACCGGTATGATTTTCAGGTCGTCGTCCGCCTTGATTTCCCGAAGAACCTCCCGGCCGTCCATCCTGGGAAGATTCAGGTCCAGCAGGATAAGGTCTGGGCGCGGTGCGCTCGCGAACGGGCCTTCCCTGTGAAGGAACGCGATGGCATCAACACCGTTGTCGACGACATGCAGCTTGTTCAAAAGCTTAAAACCACTGAGGGCCTCCCGGGTTAGTAAGGCATCGGTCGGGCTATCCTCCACGAGAAGGATCTCGATGTGTCTACACATCAAAGCTTCAGGCATGAAATTCCCCTCCGTGCTGGCGATGATTTGTTTGGGCTTCCAACAAGCTGAAGCAAAAGGTGGCTCCCTCGCCCGGCACGGACTCCACCCAGATCCGGCCCCCATGCCGCTCCACGATTTTCTTGCAAAGCGCCAGACCGATGCCGGTGCCGGGATACTCCCTGCGGGTGTGCAGCCGCTGAAACACGGCGAAGATCCGTTCGAAGTATTGGGGGGCGATTCCAATACCATTGTCGCGAACGGAAAAGTCCCAGCATTTGCCGCGCCTCTCCGCGCTCACGTGGATACGAGGAGGCGCCTCACGGCGGAACTTGAGGGCGTTGCCGATCAAATTCTGAAAAAGGGACACGAGTTGAGGGAGGTCGCCGTTCACAGCGGGGAGTGTGTCGTGGGTGACTACGGCGCCGCTTTCCTCAATCGAGGCCGCAAGGTTTTGAAGCGCCGTGCCCAGCGCTCGCTCGTCGAGTTTGCCTTCGTAATGCCCCTTCAGAAGTCCCACGCAGCCGCTCACCGCCCGCAGAGGTTCCTTGAGATCGTGCGAGGCAACGTAGGCAAACTGCGCAAGGTCTGCGTTGGAGCGGGCCAATTCTTGCGCTCTTTGCCCCAGCGCCTCTTCCGCCCGTTTGCGCTCGGTGATCCGCTCGGAGAAGATGATGATGCCCCCGATCGTGTCGTCCGCCTTGCGCCAAGGCTGGACTTCCCATCGCAGCCAGTCCGTCGTCCCGTCGGGGCGAGGGAAGGTATCTTCTTCGCAGCTTTCCACGGCCCCAGCCAGGCATCGCCGGTGCACTTCTTTCCAACGCTCCGGAATCTCCGGGATCACCTCGTAATGACTGCGGCCCACCACTTCCAGTTCGCCCAAGTCGTAGTCGGTCAGCCAGCGCCTGCTGACCACGAGGTAGCGCATCGACCCATCCAGCATGGCGACTGCCACAGGAGCCTGCTGGACAAACATCAGCAACGCCTCCTCGGCGTGCTTGCGGTCTGTGAGATCGACCGTTGTGTAAGCGAACCGGGAATTCCCTGATCGACCGACGCCCAGGTAGCTTACGGTAGTCAAATGCCACTTCTGCCTTCCCTGAGCGTCCAGACGTAAGTATTCATGTGAGACCGCCTTACCGGTGCTCCGGGCCTCCTCATAAAGAGTCGCCCACAATCTTGTCAATTCGTCGGAAGCACCTGTATCAGTCACGGTTTTGCCAGCGATTGAGTCCCGCTTAATTCCGTACATTTGTGCCGCCGTGTCATTGCAGGAAATGTGCACGATCTGACCGCCGACAAATTCCACCATTCCGCGCATCAACCCGGGACTGTCGAAGAAACTCTGGAGAATCGCCTCGCTGTCGCGGAGATCCTCCTCTATTCGGCGCTGCTCGCTTATGTCGGTGTTGGTGCCGAACCAGCGCGCTACTTTGCCTTCTGCGTCGCGCACCGGCACTATGCGCGTCAGGAAAGGCCGAAATACTCCGTCCGCTCCGCGCAGCGGAAACACCATGTCGAACGGCTCGCCCGTGGCGATGGATCCCTTCCAGCGCTCGAGCACGCCCGGCAACGTCTCTGGCTCATGGACCGATTGCCAGCCCCAGCCCTCCATCTGTTCCGCAGTCGTTCCGGTGTACTGATACCAGCGCTCGTTGTACCAGAAGATCCAGCCGTCGGCGTTGGCCATCCAGCACAACTGCGGGATGGCGTTGGCAAGCGTCCGGAATTGCGCCTCGCTCTCGCGCAGCGCCTCCTCCGCCCGCTCGCGCTCGGTGATATCCGCCGCGGCGCCGAACCATTCCACGATTTCGCCGTTCGCATCCAGCAGCGGGATGGCACGCGAAAACGTCCAGCCCAAGCTGCCGTCTATGCGCAGGACCCGGTGTTCCAGTTCAAAAATGCTCTTGCTCCGGATGGCATCGTGGATAGCAGCCAGCACACGCGACTGATCGTCTGGATGGATGTACTTGTCAAGCCAGGTTTGGTCTGGCGCTACCGTGTCGGGAATGAAACTTCGACCGACCAGGTGGCGCATCTCGCTCCAATCCGCGTTCATGCGATACACCACCTCTGAACTAGCCGCTGCCAGCGCGCGGAAGTGCTCTTCGCTCTCGCGCATTGCCTCCTCCGCCCGCTTGCGCTGGGTGATGTCGTTGTTGATTTCCATCACCCGAGGGGATCGGCCGTTCTCGTGCTGCAACGCCCAGCGGCTGGCTACGACGATAAGCGTGCCGTCGCGACAAGTGTGCCGGAGTTCCCCGTCCCACCGTCCCTCCCGCATCAGATTTGCTTCAATTTCGGCCAGAGGCTGCGGGTAGACCGTCCGCAGCAGGTCGTGGGAGATTCTGCCGATGGCCTCCCAGGGCGAATATCCATACATCTCCGCAGCGCCGCGATTCCAGAAGCGAATCGTCCCATCCATCTCCCGCACCATGATGCTGTCGTGAGCAAGTTCCAGCAGCGCGGCCCGCTCCCGAAGAATCTCTTCCGCCCGCTTGCGCTCGGTGACATCACGCACGACAGATACGGAGCCAATGATGTTCCCGGCAGAATCTCTGACGGGGGCGGCGCTGACCTGGCGGTGCCGCAGATCTCCCGTGGTTGGAGTTCGAACAATCTCCTCTTGCTCTGTGATAACTTCGCCTTTGAGCGCGCGCAAGGGGGGAGCCTCTTCCACCGGGCGGACGCTGCCGTCCGGCCGGTACACCTCAAGGCTCTTGGCGAGTGTTTCGACTTCCACTCCGTTGCTTGACGCGCGGCCAAACTCATGCAGTCCCGTTGGGTTGACCAGGGTGAATTTCTTCTCCGCGTCCGCGAACCACACCTCATCGCTGATGCTGTTGATGAGCGCCGAAAGCCTGTCTCGCTCCTCTTGAACAGTCGCCATCAGTCTCTGGGTTTCATCTTCCGCCCGCTTGCGCTCGGTAATATCTCGCAAGATGACCGTGAATAGTTTTTTCTCTCCCGCAGGTGCTTGCGAGATCGAGGCTTCGATGGGAAACTCCGTCCCGTCCGCTTTCAGCCCGCAGATTTCGGCGCGCTCGGACATCGGTTTGTGGACACGCCCGGATTGGCCAAAGAGCGGGATGTGCTCGGCATGTGCGGTTCGGAAGCGCTGCGGAATAAACTGTTCCAGAGGATGGCCCAGTGCCTCAGCGGCGTTACATCCGAACAGCTTCTCGGCAGCGGGGTTAAATAGCACGATCCGCTGGCCTTCGTCCACCGCGATCACCGCGTCCATGGCAGAGCTGATAATGCCGGCCATCCGTTGCTCGCTCGTGCGGAGCTCCGACGTCCGTTCATTGACCCGAATCTCGAGCTGATCCCGCGATTCCTCGAGGGCCGTTTCGGCGCGGCGGCTGGCCGTGAAGGCTTCCCCAATCATCCAAAGCGCCACCGCTACGATGAGAACAGCCAACGCGCTGCCTCCCACGATTTCGATCTTCGCGACTACGGCGGCGCGCTGTTCGATCCCCTCCCGTTTGGCCAGCAGTGCCTCCTCGGTAGCTTCCATCTCCGCCACAGTCTCTCGGATCCGGTCCTGAAGCAGCTTTCCCGCGAGACTCGGAACAATCGCCAGCGCCGATGAGAACCCCTGACCCCGGCGTTCGATGCCCTCTTTCAGAATCGCCAGTCGTTCCGCGACGATCGGCTCCAGCCCATCCAGGCGCCGTTGCTGCTCCGGGTTATCCCTGGTCAGACGGCGAACTTCGCTGAGCGCGTGGTTTACACCTTGCAGGCCGGAGTGGTAGGGCTCCAGGTATTCTTCCTCGCCGGTAATAATGTAACCTCTCTCACCGGTCTCGGCGTCGGTGGCGCTGGAAATCAGCAGCCGCAACGCGGCGATCACCTGGTGAGAGTGTTCCACCCTGGCCACATCCTGGCGCAGTCGGGACATCGTGGGATAAGACACGGCCGCGATTGCGATAAGACAGGTCAACAGGACGGCGAATCCGGTTTGAACCCTGCGTTGTGCGGAAAGTAGCAAACTCCCCGCGGGACGGGAGTGTTGCGCCAGCGGCTCGGTCCCCGGCCGCGCCCGGCGCCCCACGAGAAAGCTGATGAGCGTCCCCGCAGCAGCCAAGGTGATCCACTTGATGTTGTCGGCAGGACTCGCGACGCTCCAAGCGTGCGTGGGAGGCAGGACGAAAAAGACGGTAGCAAGAGTGGAGAGTACAGTCGACAGCAGCCCTGGGACCAGACCGCCGGCGTAGGCGCTCAGCAGGATTGGAAGCACGAAGACAATCACCGGCGTATTGACGGGTTCGCCACGCGCCGCGGCTTCAACCACCAACAAAGTTGCCGCTGTGGTAATGAACGGCAAACTGTATGCCAGCCAGAGTGGTTGCCGCCTGCCGGCGGCCGCAAACCCGGGGCGCTCAGCCGCCTTTCCCGGCGTGGTTGTTTCAGGACTCGCAGAGCTAAGACCAATTGCGGCTAGAGCCCGCTTCAGAGCGTTCATAAACACGTCCAACAGCGTCAAATCGGTCGCCGTAAAGCGCGATCACAACGTCCAAACCTTCGCAATCGTACTTCGTTGCTTGAGCCGGAGAGAAGACTACTGGTCTACTGTCAGGCGAAAGCAGCTTCGCCGAAAGTGCGGACGCGGGTCATCCCTGAGCCGCTGATAGTATGACAGTGCCTAGGGCGTGTCAACTTATGAAATAAACATAGGGTCAATATGTCCTACTTACAACCCAACCCGCTTCGGGTGGACCTACAAACACGAATACGGCGCAGGAATCAGGTGCAAAATCGATTAACGACTCCTTGAAAGCCAACACCGCACTCACGATGGGCCGCACACACCGTATTCGCGATCTCCATATCGAGAATGTCATCCGCTGGGACCTGATCATCCGCACATAGGATCTTCGGTGACATAGCCGCAAGCTTCTGAGAAATGGCAATCTCCCAATCCGGGACCACGCCTAGTACTACTACGTTAAGTTAGATTGACCTCCCAGACGGGAGGTGTTAATCTCCGGTTCATGACCGAGAGCAAAATCGCGAAATGTCGAACACGTTTGGAACAATTCCTGGCCGACCTGCT
>JBEKLY010000490.1:0-4616 GCA_050010015.1 Terriglobia bacterium | reverse complement strand
GCGAGGAATCTCGCACCGCTTTGAAGATATCCGGGAGCGCGGGGATCCTGCCCGCCATTCGCGCCGCGATTGCACGCACGCTGCGGGCAGGATGCCCGCGCTCCCGGGTGCTTCATGGTTTCTGGGTGCCTGTCAGCCGACGGGCATGAGCGACTGCTCTGATAACGTGTAGGGGTAGAGCTTGCCCTACCCCGTTCATTAGGGGACGGCAAGCCGTCCCCCTACAACCATGTTTTCATGATTTCCGGATGTCGCAAGGCCGGGTAAGGGGTTTCCCCAACACCTGACACCTGATTACGCATGGACGAAGCTCTACGCCAGGAAGTGCGATTCCTCACCACACGCCTGGGGGCGATTGTGCAGGAGCAGTGTGGAACAAAGACCTTCCAGGCGATCGAGCGTCTGCGTAGTCTGGCCAAGCAGATCCGAAGGCACCCCGATCCGAAGCTCCTCGAACTCAAGGAATCGGCCGTCCGCGAACTTTCGAATCGCCAGGCCACCGAGGTCGCGCACGCTTTCAGCCTCTTTTTTCATCTCGTCAACCTTTGCGAGGAGCGCGAGCGGGTGCGTCGCCTGCGCGCCTATGCTTCGCAGGAAGCGGGTGCGCCCATGTCCTTGCGCCGGACCTTCAGCGAGTTGCGGCGCCAGGAAGTTCCGGCGACCCAACTCAAGCGCCTCCTTCAATCCATGCACATCGAGCCGGTCCTTACCGCCCACCCGACGGAAGCCAAGCGCCGGAGCATACTCAACCACATTCTAAGAATCGGGAGAACCCTCGAGGCTTTCGACGGAGGCCCGCATGCCGCTCAAGAGCAGGCGATCGATCCTTCGATCGAAGCTTTGTGGCTCACCGACGAGGTCCGCGAGTCTGCGGTTACACCTCAAATCGAGAGCGAGAACGCGCGCTTTTACCTCGAGCGCACCATCTACGATTTGGCAGGAACTTTTTGGGAGAAATTCTGCGACGAGCTTTTTCGCTACCATCCCGGATTCCCTGAACCGCAGCCCTTCCTGAGTTTTGGCTCCTGGGTTGGCACCGACCGGGACGGCAATCCCAACGTCACGCCGACCACCAGTAAAGAAGCCGCTGAAGAAGTGCGCAAGAGCATTCTGCATTACTATCACGCAAGCTGCCGGCGTATGCTAGCCCTGGCATCGTTTCCGTGCCGCCACGTTCCCGAAATCCAGCGCGACCTCGAGCGGCTGATGCGCCGCTTTCCGGAAACGCGCACATTCCGGGAAGTGGATCAGCCGAGCGAGCTTTATCGGCGCAAGCTCCGCATCATGATGTGGAGGCTCGACCAGACGGTGAATCGCGAGCGAGGCGCCTACGCGACTCCCGGCGAATTCACTCGCGATCTCAGCCAGCTTGAGCGCCTTTTGGCGCGCCACGGCAGTCCTCGAATCTCGAAGCTGGGCGCCCGCAGGCTGCGCGTGGCTTCGCAGGTTTTTGGTTTTCACGGCGCGAGCCTCGATTTTCGCACCCATTCCTATGCTACCCGCGCCGCCGCCACCGAGCTTTTGCAGAATCAAGGGCTCGCTTCCGAACCTTCCGAGGCGCGCATTCTTTCTATCAAAAGACTTCTCGAAAAGCCGATGATTCTGAAGACACAAGACCGCGCTGCGGAACCATACGAGACGCACTCATTCTCTGAATCTACCCGGCGCGTTTTGGAAGAGCTTAGGGCGCTCGAAGAAATCCAGGCGCGCGACGGAGAGGCGGCTTCGCATCGTTACATTCTGAGCATGACGGGCAGTGCGGCGGACGTTTGGGATATTCTCCTCCTGGGGCAGCAAGCCGGCCTGGTGGAACTCCGCAAGGGCGAGCCGCACTCATCCTTTGACGTCATTCCCCTGTTTGAGACTTTGGATGATCTCGAAGCCGGGCCAGTGATCATGCAGGAACTTTTCCGGGATCCGCTCTACCGGCGCATACTGAAGTCCCGCTACGATTTTCAGGAAGTCATGCTGGGGTATTCCGATTCGGTCAAAGATGGCGGCTATGTTGCCGCCAACTGGGCGCTTTTCCGCGCGCAGAAGCGATTGGCGTCAGTGGCGGAAAAATGCGGCGTCAAACTGAGCCTGTTTCACGGGAAGGGCGGAACCATTGACCGTGGCGGCGGACAATCGCACCGCAGCATCGAGGCGCAGCCCTTCGCGGCGCCCGGCGGAAGACTTCGCATCACCGAGCAAGGCGAGGTCATCTCCCTCAAATATGCCAACCCGGCCATCGCCGAGCGGAACATCGAGCAGCTCGTTACGGCTGTGCTGCACGCCCACCTGCTGCACTTCCGTGGCTTCGAGGGGGAGGAGATTCCGGAGTGGGAAAAGCATGCGCAGGAGCTTGCCGCCAGCAGCCGCGCCTTTTATCGCGAACTAGTTTACGAAACTCCTGGATTCGTCACCTATTTTCGGCAGGCGACGCCCATCGACCTGATTGAGCGAATCCGCCTCGGATCGCGCCCCAGCCGCCGGTTCCAGACCGGCAATCTTGGCGACCTGCGCGCCATTCCCTGGGTTTTTGCCTGGACGCAATCGCGCCACCTCATCCCGGCTTGGTACGGTCTTGGCTACGCGCTCGAGAAGTTCGTCGCCGATCACGGCTCGAGCGGGCTGCAAGTGCTGCGCCGCATGTACAAGGGCTGGCCTTTTTTCGGCATCTTGATCGGCAACGCGGAAGCGTCCCTCGCCAAGACCGACCTCTATATCGCCAGTCGCTACGCCGCCCTGGTTCGGCCCCCGTCTCTCGGCTCGAGCATCTTCGGGCGCATCCGGGAAGAATACGATCGCAGCGTTCGGGGCGTGCTCGAGGTGTCAGGCTCGAATCAGCTGCTCGAACGCCAACCTGTGCTTGCGGAATCCATCCGCCTGCGCAACCCGTACGTTGACCCTCTCAACTTCCTCCAGACCCGCTTCCTCGAAAAATGGCGCCACGCCCCCGACCGCCAGCCGGAGATACTTCACCTTTTGCAGATTACTGTTGGAGGTATTGCCTTTGGTATGAAGAGCACAGGCTAACGGGGGCTAGGTACTAGGGACTAGGGGCTAGGGAATGTTAGATTTTGGATTTTCGATTTTGGATTGCGGGATTAAGATGAACAAACAGCCCTCTCCCTTGGGGCTGAGCATGTGCCGCGGCTTTGGCTGGACACCGGGGCTAATCGGAATCCCCGAAGGGGATTCATGAAGTAGCCGGGGGCACCGCCCCCGGACTCGAGCCGATTGGGCAACCCCGACCCTGAAAGGGTCGAATCAAGACCCGCCCGTGGCGTCTGCGCGGTTGGTTGTGCGACCCTTTCAGGGTCGGATTGGTTCCGGATGACCGTTCCGGGGGCTTTGCCCCCGGCTACGAACTGGCGCCCTTTCAGGGCAGCGGAGTTTATGCAGCCTCCCCGGGTGTCCGGCAAAAGATATGGGTAGCGATCAGCCCTTGGGGAGAGGGCAGACTCCTCGACCTTAAACTCTCGACCTCTCGACTTGTTATGTATTCTGGCTCTCCACCAGTTGCCTTGCCCTCTGTCCGGCGCGGACCACGGCTTTGATCAACGTGACGCGCAGGCCGCCTTCCTCGAGCTCGAGCAGGCCGTCGATGGTGCAGCCCGCCGGCGTGGTGACGATGTCTTTCAATTTGGCAGGATGCTCGCCGGTCTGGAGCACCATGGCGGAGGCGCCAAGCAAGGTCTGGGCGGAGAGTTCGGTGGCAAGGTCGCGTGACAATCCCATCTTCACTCCCGCCTCGGCGAGCGACTCGATAATCAAGTAAACGTAGGCGGGCCCTGAGGCCGAAAGGCCGGTGATGGCGTCCATATGCTCTTCACCGACCACCACGATCCGGCCCATGGAACTGAAAATCTCTCGTGCCAACAGGACGTCGTCTTCGGTGGCGTGCCGCCCTGCGGCGAGGGCCGTCATGCCCTGGCGGATGAGGCAAGGCGTGTTCGGCATGGCCCGCACCACGCGCACGGCCCGTCCCAACTCACGCTCGATTAAGGCGGTCGTGACCGAGGCTGCAACCGAAATGAGCACCGCATCATGCCTCAGAACTTTCCTGATTTCATGCAAGACGCCTTTCACCTGCTGGGGTTTCAAGCAAATCAGCACCAGGTCGGCTCCGGAGACCGCCTGGACGTTGTTCGTATGAACTTTGACGCCATATATCTCTTTCAGGTAATCAGCGCGCGGCCGGTCGGCCTCCGCTACCGTCGCTTCGACACTGGCCACAGGAATAAGCTGCGAGCCCAGGACTCCTGAGAGCAATGCTTCGCCGAGTTTCCCCGCGCCAATGAGAGCAAGTTTCTTGACCCGGGCGTGGAAAGGCTTCGCGGCTCGAGCGGTTTTCTGGGAAGCTTCAGTCGCTTGTTTCATATCACTCCTGCGAAGTCACTGCAACCCTTGTGGTCGTCATGAGCAGCCGCGAAGGTCACCGCTTCGACTTTCTACATTTCAGATCGCGAATTGCGAAGCCGCAGGCGGTCCGCGGCTCTGCCGCACTGTCTTGCGGAAAGGCTTCGAAGCTGTGAAATTTTTGTTGTTTTCAATCTCATGCAACACGCTCGGGACCGATTCGAGTCGGTGGCGGAGGCCGAGTTGAGACTTACTCACGGTGCCGGCACGGT
>JBEKLY010000489.1:0-4616 GCA_050010015.1 Terriglobia bacterium | reverse complement strand
GTTCCTTCGAAACGATTACGCTGGGGACGACGACCTGCCTGTTCGTTTCAAGATATTTTTTGTCCGCTTTCTCCCATTCGTCGCGGTAGGCGATGGCTGCTGCCCAGCTCTGGGCGCGCTTGCGGTATCTTTCGCCCCACATCGATTTGCCGCCGATTTTCCAAAAGATGGCCCCGGCCGGCGTCGTGAAATGCTTGTTGGGGTCGTTGGGTTCGATGGTGTAGACCCCTGGCGCGGTGCGCTGCCTCCGTTGTCGGCCTTTCGGTTTGGACGCCATACTCAGTTAAGGCAACAGGTAAGGCAAAAACTCGGGCAATTCGGAAACTCTCTCGGCAAAATGGGGCGAAAACTCATGCTGTGTACATCATGCTGGAAGAAGTCTCCCTCTTTGAGATTACTGGGCAAACAGCAGGATTTCCTTGAATTTACGGGCATTTCTTCAGAGGAAAGAGCCGTTGCGGGGCAACTGCGGGCATACCGGGGCACGATTACCAGGGAGATAAGGCAAACGTAAGACAAAACCGGACAGCCTCTTCCGACATTTGGACGTTCCGTGGAAGAATGGAAAGCCTCCACTCCGCCATGCACATCCCGACAGCAAGGCACGTCGGCGCGGTCTGCACGCTGATCCTGGCCGAGACATGAGAGGCGGTTCCCTTTTCTTAATCCTTCCACCGGGGAATTCGCACCCGCGACTGGTCTTCGAGAAGTGCGTTTGGCGGTATTTGCAGGGCTACTTGCACCACGCCGTTCCAAGATTCTGCTGGCACATTCGCCTACGGCGCTGAGCACACCTAAATCTCTCATGCCCCATTCTAGTGCCCGGCCAGGCCTGCGGTGTGTTCTGCCTAATGGGAAGTCCAACTCTTTCGGTGAATCGGGCCAATTTGCTCAAGGCCCGCCGCGCCGCAGTTGATCGCTGGGGGCTGACCGGCCTTGGGGCCGCCCGGGTCTCGCCCGGGCAGGGACATGCTGCGTGCCGCAGGCGCTGCATGACGAAAGCTGGGATTTGATGCAGGCGGGAGTTATGGTCGCTTTAATGCGTCGCCGCTGGACAAGCCGTGTTTTTTTCGCCGCACCAAAGTGGTGGCGCTCTGGCTTGCGATTTGCCTGCCGCTCTACGTCCTCAGCACCGGTTCAGTTGCATGGGCAACCGACAATGCCTTTCATCCGCCCTACCTCCCCGAGGAAGTGAACCTGGTTTACCTGGCGCTCGTCCCGACGGCGAAGATCCAGTGCATTAACCAACTATTTTCCTGTGGACATAATTGCTGTAACGGTTCAACCGGACCGCTTTGCCTCCGGGCAGTGCCCTGTCCCGTCGTGCGGCGCGAAAAGACCGGCCGACCGCGTTAATCTTCCAACGCATTCTCCATTATAGGGCGCGGGAAATCGGCTGGGCTCTTTGGGAGATCAGCCAACATACGCCTCGGCAGCCATACGCACATCGTTGACTCTGCCTTCCCGCAGCAAGTCCAACGGTCGCTTGTTGCCCAAGCTTCCTTCGGTTTGCAGGAAAAACAAGATTCTGCCCCAGGCGTCGACGCGCTGGTTGCGATTGAGGATTTTGAGCACCGCCTCCAAGCCAGCCAGAACCTGGCCGTGCTGGCCGAATTGCCACCGTGGGAATCGTGCGGTCTGCCGCCCTCCTTGCCGCCACGCAACCAATCGACCCGCTTCAAGCCGCTGCAACACCGCCGTCTTGGAGATGCCCAGTAGCCGGGCCACTTCCTTGGAGGACAGGCTCCCTCCTTCTGCTTTGGCAAGGTGCTGGCGGACTTCCAGACCACGGGCCAGCGCCAGCACAAGGTTGTCTTCGCGCGAAGGTTTTGGGCCGATGGAAAGCTCAAAGGCGATGCTCGCAAGCCGCGCAAGGGCGACCAACCCGCAGGCCCGGTGTCGGCGGATCACCTCAGCAAATTGGTCCACCACAACCTGTTCTTGGGCCGCCAATTCCACTGCGCCACTCTGTGTGTGTTTGCTCTTTGAGGTCATCGCCTATTTGTTTGCCGATGATTCGCTATCGCCTGGGTCGCATTCAGAATTCTTCGAGCGATTGTGGGCGGGTTACCCCGTGACTTTTGCGGGCACTGGTTGTTCGGGCCAGAAAGAAGGATGGAAGAGCAGGATCTTGGGGCGCTTTCCTCGCCAGCAAAGCCAGTTCAGAAAGGCCCTGCTGCCGCGAATGACCGATTTGCTTTTAAGTAGATCTCATGCTCGGCGATACCGGTTCCAGACAGATCCTCAATGGTATATTCGATTTCCACAAGATCATCGCACTGCCGCAAGGCGACCACTACCACCTCTTCTGTGCCCTTTTGCATTTAGGTCAATGGTGTTGCCCAGCCATTGAGCTGCAAGATGGTTCTTGCCACCTCCCGTTGCTCCGAGCCAGCGCGATGGCCTGGGTATCCCCCCGCCGGCCAACTTGAGCACTGCTCCGCCTCGCCATGCTGCTTGTGCTGGGCCGGATAATTGCGAAATGGGATGGGCGGGCCGGACCGATCCAAGCCATAAGCCGCCGCCCGAAACTTTTGCAGTTTTTTCGTCAGATTCCGAAGCCTCAACTCCACTATTTGACGGTTAATGGCCCGTATTGGCAACTTTTCGATGCTTTATTCATTTTATGTCCACGATTACGGCCTATGTTCACGGCAGCGTGAAAATGCTAATTCTGCGAACACACAGGCCGGACGCTATGGCCGAGGAGGCCGAATCGTTTTCCTGGCGGCCTGATGGTTCCCGGCGAATCTGGTTGCCTCGGCGATCCTCACCAATTCGCAGGTGCATTGGATTCACGATGACAGCGACGTGAAGAAATTCATCCGGGACTTCCTGGCAAAGCATGGAGCTGTCATCGACGGCGTGATGAGGAGCGAACTGGAAAAGCTCGTTGCATAAGCACCCGCCGATGCCCGGAGCGACGAATGTATAGAGCCAGTTGCTGGTCTTGCAGATCCCGGCGGTATGCCCGTTGCCCACGGGTGTGTTGGTCGGAACCGGTCCTGCCCCGGGCAATCAGCTTCTTGGGTTGGCGATCCCCCGCCGATGTGAAGGCCCAAAATCGGTCCGGCGCACGGGCCGCCTAGCGCGGGACGATTTTTGTTGCTGATGAAGAGGATGGTTTCCGCGTCCATTAGGCTGTAGCACCGACGGCATCGAGGTCAGGGGAAAAGGAATTTGCTTGCGCTTACCGGCCAAAAGTCGGTCGTCATTTTCATCCTCCATTTCCGGATGGATTATTTCCAGAGGGATTTCGATTAAGGCCACTTGCTCGGTCCGAAAAAAGGCGCGTTCACCATCCAAATCCAAAAACTCGATTACTGGATCCACCCTTGAGTCTTTGTCCATCATCTCAAGGTCATAGAGCAGATTCCTAAAAGCGCCCTCGTCTTCCGAAATTGACTTGGGGGGCTCCGGATCTGGCCCTGCGTCGAACATCAGAGGTTTCGCAGAATCCAGCAGATAAACCGAAATCTCTCCGTTCTGTTCCACCTCCCTCTCAGCAACCTCATTGAGGCCAAAACGCACATGGAAGAAACTCAGGTGTGGCAGATTCACCGCGAACGCGGTCATTCCGGATTGGCTGCAAAAAAACACATTGTCAGGATCCTGAGCGCGACGCACCAGGCGGTCTGCTTCGTTGGAACTCAAATTCCAGACTCCTTTCAACCCGTTTTTTAATTGGAATCTCACGGTCCAATCCGCCGGATCAACGTCAATACCAGCTTCATCCATGAAGCGGTCGGCTTCCGGATGGGACTGGTCGAACTTGTCCAGCCCATTTTTTTGGAGAATTGCGACCGCCTTTTTCGCGGGAGGAAATAACTCTTCGATAGGTAGTTTGAGAGCCGCACATAGCCGGAAGGCTAAATCTAATTTCACATATTCGCCCACTTCGATCCGTTGAATGTGCTGTCGCGTGGTACCCAGAAGGTCAGCCAGCTCCTTTTGGGTGAGTTTGAGTTTGTGCCGATGTTCTCGAATCGTATTCATGATTTTGGGTTTCGGGTCGCGAGCTTCTATACCAGCGAAGCCTCGATGAGCGAGAGGTCTTAAAATGTCAGTCGAATCGATACTGCGTACTCGACTCAAAGTTTTCACGTTTGGCGGCGATTTTCAGGAGTCGCGCCAAGATGCCGAAACAGAATTCGCGCTCACAGGACCAAAGGAATTATCAACTGGGCAAACGTTCGCCGACGCACAAGCCGCTGGGGGGGCCAGCAATTTGCGGAATTCCCTCAGTACCTGGTCCGTACATTCCACTGTTCTGCTTCAGTTCGTCCGGTGTCGGAGCAATCTCGCGGCAACGGCAGATTTGGCTCCCCCGAGGATGCGCACCCAGATGCCCCAGATACCGTGCACCCTGAGCACGATGATGGACACCGACTCCTACGCCGAAGATACGGACTGGCAATTCGTCGCCATTTAACAAAGGAAATTGGCGACCCTTGTTACTTAGCGACTAGAAACGCTCAAATCACCTCCCAAAGCCTATACGTAACTGTCAAAAAATGGAAAATATCAGATTGCTAAGACTCAAAAAGTGGAATACGCTCTCCCAAAATGGCATTAAACGTCAAAAAGTCGCCGCTAAGCTTGGACAGTCTGCCGGA